>CAIRSR010000001.1 GCA_903881315.1 uncultured Thiotrichales bacterium
AAAAGCCCTTGCGGCCTTGGCCTCACTCACCTCGCTTGATCTAGTAGGAAACAAGATCGGCGCTGAGGGGGCAAAAGCCCTTGCGGCCTTGGCCTCACTCACCTCGCTTGATCTACAGGGTAACAATATCGGCGATGAGGGGGCAAAAGCCCTTGCGGCCTTGGTCTCACTCACCTCGCTTAATCTACATTACAACAATATCGGCGATGAGGGGGCAAAAGCCCTTGCGGCCTTGGCCTCACTCACCTCGCTTAATCTAAACAACAACAATATCGGCGCTGAGGGGGTACGCGCCCTGCTCGACGGTTGGTTAAACAACCCGAATGCGCATCGCCTGCAAACACTGCGCCTCGGCGCTAACAACACCAAGGGGCTGCCGCTCCCCGCCGAGACCCTCTCCAGCGGTAATGCACAGCAGATACTCGCCGCCTGGCGCACCTTCCGTGCGGCGGAAAAAGCAAAGCGACTGCGCCCACTCGACGAGGCCAAGCTCTTGGTGGTGGGGGCCGAGGCGGTCGGCAAGACCTCGCTGGTGCGCTATCTCGTCGAGAACCAGCCGCGTAACGTAGACGAGAAAAAGACCGAGGGCATTGCCCGGGTGTCGGTTGCTGCGGATCAATTATTGCGCGGCGCGGGCAATACCCGCATCAATATCTGGGACTTTGGCGGCCAGGAGATCATGTACGGCACCCACCGCTTCTTTCTCACCAAGCGCAGTCTTTACCTGTTGGTGCTGGAGGATCGGCGCGAGGACGATAAAACCATCTACGATTGGCTCCCCGTCATTGCAAAACGCGCGGGCGACGCGCCGATTATTGTCGTCATCAACAAATCCGACAACAACGAGCAAAAGCTGTTGCTGGAGGAGAATAAACTCAAGCGCGACCACCCGCAGATCGTCGGGTTTGTGCGCACCTCTTGTGAGGATAACAATTTCTCCAGAGAAACGATTCAGGCATTGCGCGAACTCATCGTCAAAACGCTGCTGGAGCATCCGGCGCTACAAGAGATTCGTGACTCATTCGCCCCAAGCTATCTGTGGGTGAAGAAACAGGTCGCAGAGAAGGCTGCTAACAAAAAGGTCTTGTACCCCCTCGATTTCGAGCGCATCTTCAATACGCTACCGGACCGTGAGCGGATAGAGCAAACCGATCTACAAAGCACTAAGGAGCGGCGCGGACTGCTGCGCCTCTTGCATGACCTTGGCGTTATCGTCGCCCATGGATTAGAAGAGGACGCATCCGACACGGAAATCAAGATCGTCCTGCTCGAACCCAATTGGTTGACCCAGGCCATCTATACCATCCTGAATCACAATGAGTTAAAGGACAGGCAAGGCGTATTCCATCAAGACAGGTTAAAAGAATGGCTCGACACGGAAGAGTACTCGCCTAATCATCACAAATACATCCTAGAGATGATGCAGAAAGAGGATCTCGGCCTGTGCTTTCCCGTACCCGATAGCCCTGGCGAATTCCTCGTTCCTGAGTCCCTGCCCGTTGAGTGGTCTGACGCTAGCCAGTTCTGGGCGGGGGATTGCCTGCGCTTTCGGTATCGGTACAGCCTGGTGCCGCGTGAGTTGATCCCGCGCCTGATCGTCAGGGCACACGACAAACTAGGAAACAAGCCTATCTGTTGGCGAGCGGGTGCCCAATTTTGGTACGAGGGTTGTCATGTGTTAGTCGAGGCCGACCGTGATAAAAAGGTGGTCGAGATCGGGGTAACGGGTAATGGCTCGCGGCGTAGTGCGCTCAATGTAATCCGCAGTGACCTAGAGCGGATTCACGGACTCCTCGGCGAACTCGGCGTCAAGGCGTTCGTGCCTTTGCCTGATAATCCTGAGGTCGATGAAGATTACGAGCATCTGTTGTGGTTGGAAAACAAAGAGGGGAAAGAACACTCCTACTATCCCCGTGGCGCAAAACGTAAATACACCGTCCGCGAATTGCTTGACGGCGTTCGTATGGAACCACAGAGAGAGAAAGATATGCCAACCGAAAAAGGCCATCCTAATCTTAGTGTCATTTTTAATGGCCCCACTACATTTCATGGCCCCGCTACTGTCGGTGCCAAAATGGGGGATCATACAGAAAACAATCAGGTGCAGGGCGGCCAGATCAACGGGGGCATCTCAGAGGGCAACGTGGTGCTTGGTAGCAACAACACCATCACCTCTCCATCAGCGGAAAAGCCAAAGGATAACGCAGCAAATACCAAGACCACCCCGCCAGCGGCGGAAAAGCCAAAGGATAACGCAGCAAATACCAAGACCACCCCGCCAGCGGAGGAAAAGCCAACGGGAGAAGGTCTGGTGTCAAAAATAGCCTCTATGGTTGGGACTATGCTTGGGTCTATGGCGAAGAAGTTCTTTTCTTGAAACCCTGCGCCTTCACTGGGCTAGTCTCTATTCTGACGTAAGTTAATCACCAGCCGCTAAACAAATGTTACATCAACTGACAAATCAAAGGATCCAATCAAAGGATTAACGACAACTCAAAATCTCACCCCCCTCCCCCAGCCCCTCCCCCGCTCACGGGGGAGGGATTTATAACAAAATCAAAGGATCCAAGGCACCAGGCCAATGGCCAAACAGCAGAATGACAGCGGCACAATTACCAAATCCCCCTCTCCAGCCATGGAGAGGGGCGAGGCGGTGAGGTAAGTAAGGTAGTCTTCTCACTATTTCTCAACAATCTCCACCCCCAGCATCTCCGATATCCGCAGCATCCCCCCCCGCCATCGCAACTCCCCCCGCAGAAACCGCGCCAAGCGGCAATGGCGCAACAATGCGTTCTGCCTCCACGACTCCGGTAGCGCTTGTCTCGCGAAATACCGCACCCACTCAGGGTCATCCAGTTCGACACCATTCCGCAACAAGGCCTGCGTCTCCACTAGCCCCACCGGTTCTTTCGCCTTGAGGTTTACCGGTACAAGCTGTTCCGCCTCCAGCGAATCCTTCCCCTGCACGGTATACACCACAATAATCGTGATCCGCGCCCGACCCAAACGGCTCTGCACCTCCTCATCCTCCAGGTCAGCGCCCTTGTTCTCGAAAAACGCCCTCGCATCCCCAACCAGCGGCCAGCGCAGCGCCGCCAGATCAACGAGTCCCCGATCATGGGCGCGAGCCTCCTCCGCCACCCACGCCTGAAGATGCCGCGGAAGCGCCACCTCATCCCCCTCATCAACCCGCGTCACCAAGCGCAACAGATCGTGTGATCGGCTAATCTGGATCGCCCCAGCATTCAGCAACAGCGCCGTCTTGATCAACAACAGCGGCGCATACACCATTCGAGAAGGGCCAATGTCCGGTGTCTCACTGAGATCGGGTTGTAATACAAACAATTGCGCCTCCGCCAAAGCGTTTGGGCGCGGGTGGTTGTGGCGGTGCAGGCAGCCCGCCCGCTGCAAGAGCTGGTCAATCGGCGCAAGGTCGCTTATCATCAGGTCGAAATCGACATCCAGGCCCTGCTCGAGCGCCTGCGTCGTGACCACCACCGCCTTGCGGGGACGCGCCCGCCCATTGAGCCGGCCAAAGCGCTCTTGTAGCCGTCTTTCGAGCAACTGGCGCTGCCCGAGCGGAAAACGCGGGTGGTACAAGAACAGCTCAGCGTCCTCCAGTCTCGATTCGGTACACAGATGCCGAAACAACGCCTGCGCCTCTTCTACGGTATTCAAGACACAAGCCGCGCAACCACCCGTCTCTAGCCTGCGCACCAACAACGCCGCAATCCCTAAGCAACAATCCTCTCTGTCATAACGCAAGGTCTCAATCCGCAACGGGGCCTGTGACAGCCCCACCACCGGACGCACAACCACCTCCCCACTCACCCCTACCCCAGTCACGCATGGGTAGCGGGGTTCTTCCGCCAGGCGTGCGTCTTTGTGGTAGGCCCGCACCAGGGCTTGGCGTTTGCGGGGCGGGAGGACAGTAGCGAGGAGGATGACGGTGGTATTGATGGCGGCAAACCAGGCCAGCATATTTTCTAGGAGGGCAAGGGAATAGGCGTCGTCGGCGTGTACCCCGTCGATGACGACGACCTTACCCGCGAGCGCAAACAAGCGCACAAACCCGTACTTGGTGCAGAGACCAACCAACCGGATCTCGTCGATTGTGCCGAGTGCAAAGGGGGCGAGTAGACCGCGCTTCGGGCCACTCAGCCAGTCGGCGGCGATCGCATCCTGTGCCCCACCATCGATCCCCGCCGGACGCGGCACGACACGATCCCTCGCCCGCAGTACCTCATACTCGGCGCTTCGTGCGGCATAGGCGTGGTCAAGCCCAAGCTCAGTCGCTTCTAGGCCGGGCTTGTTCTGCAGGAAATCCTGAAGGCGGTCGAAGAGTTGGCCTGCGGCTGCGTCCCTCGGTAGTGCGTAATACAGGCCAGTGGCACCGCGCTCGCTGAGCCAAATATCGGCTGCGGCGAGTGCGGCCTCGGTCTTGCCGCTCCCCGTCGGGGTCTCGATGAGGAGTAGACCCGCGCCAGACAAGGCCCGCGCCACCGCAAGCGTTGCCTGTTGGCCGGGGTTCGCGGCAGCAAAGGGAAACAACACCGGAAAGGCACTCGCCCCTGCTTTTAGCGGCCATTGCCCCTGCTGCCAGCCAGCGACGATGCGCCGTGCGCGGCTCTTGCGCTCAGCCCAGTAGTGCGCGAGATTTATGCCATGGAGAAAACAATAGGGAAAGCGGTCAGGGGCAGGATCCGAGCCAATCCAATCGGCAATGGTGACAAGACCCGCGAACAACAACAGCGGCGCTGTCGGGAACGAGCCCCCGCCCCGCGCCGGGAAATCCTCCCAGTCAAGGTCGAAAAAGGTGCGGATAGCGTCAACGACTTCGGCACGCCCCACAACCCACTTGCCCGCGCCGAGGGTCTTCTGCCGTTTTTCTGGGGCAACCCCCGAATAAAACGCACCATGATGGGCCGCCAACGCCATAGCCAGCAGACGCCCCGCCGCACACCCCCCCGAACGCGCAACAAGCCAGAAAGAACGGCATAACCCACCTCGCCATGGTTATCCGCATCCTTTGCGATAAACGAAAACCCATGTTGCTGCAAGGCCTTTGCGGAGGGCGCGTGTCCTTTCTGACAGCTCGGCGCTACCTTGCCAAGGTCGTGGAGGGCCGCCAAAAAGACAAGCCAGTCGGTAGCGCGAGGGTGCGGCGGGAATAAGACCAGCAAGCGCTCACCCCAAGCCCCCGCCTGTTCGAGCAAAACCGCCGCAACCGCCGCGACATCCAGCCCATGCAGGATGAGAGGATGCGTAGAAGGTAGAACCAACGGATCCAGATGCGCCTTGCCCCAAAAGGGATAGGGATTTGCGGGTAGCATCATTCAACCCCTTGTAAGAAACACGGATTGTTCGAGAAACACCGCTCACTCCCTCTCTCTCTGGGAGGGAACCAGGGGGGAGAAGACAACGCCTGCCGCCTTCCTCCCATCCCTCCCAACACGGGAGGGGTCGGTTGCGTTCGAGAAAACCGCTGCAACCGCCGCGACATCCCGCCCATACAAAAAGACCGGACGGGTAGAACCAACCGATCCGCACACGCCCTGCCCCAAAAAGGACAGAGATTTGCGGGTAGCATCCCTCAGACCCTTGTAAAAACAGCACGGCTGATGGACGATGGCACGTTGTAGGCAACCGCAGACTGGCCCCGCGTAGGCCAGCCACACCCAAATCACCCCGCACAAGAATGTCAGCGC
This sequence comes from uncultured Thiotrichales bacterium, assembly GCA_903881315.1. Classification (GTDB taxonomy): domain Bacteria; phylum Pseudomonadota; class Gammaproteobacteria; order CAIRSR01; family CAIRSR01; genus CAIRSR01. Next base: position 5,709 of record CAIRSR010000001.1, read on the forward strand.
CGACCAACGGCGGACACCATCACGACCCCGCACCACAAGGACGCTACCAGCTCTCTTGATGAGAGTCAATCTATCTACTGTCAAGTAACTTGATAGGTAGACAAAGAATTTGGGGCTTGGTTGACAGAGTACGGCGTGGGTGGGGGTTGGGGTTGAAAGCGGCGGGTGGGGGTAACCAGCAGAGAACCAGAAACAGGCATAGGCTTATCCGGGTAGGCGACCAGCATTCCGATACCCGAAGATTGGGACTTGCGTAAAGCACCAGTTCCGTAAAATATGCTTTCTGCTTTATTGAAAGCATACTCACATATCCAGTAAGATGACTGTAATCCTCCGCTCGCTTACACGGCGGTCAGGGTGCTATCCAGGCACCCCGCGCAACCGCGCTACTTATCTCATCGTCTCGGGGAGTTATGACATATCAGCAGACATCATTGACCTAGGTTTCTCGGGTGAAATGGAGGCAGCGGAGGCCATTGGTAACGCAAAAAAGGAGCTTGCCTATATTCGGGAGAGGTCGGAGAGCATGGGGCTCGCGTGGGTGATCGACAGGCTCAGCGTCGTTGACGAATGTCTGACCGCCCCGAGAGAGCGGGACGGGGCTGAGTGGCTTTGTTGACAGGGGGGCGAAGCCGTGCGCATGGACGGCTTCGCCACTTTGCGCATGGCGAGTGACGGTGTATAATCCGCTGTGATAGCAGCCGTTTCTGGGCGACCCGGCGTAGTCTGCCTGATCGCTGCTGTTTCCGCCAAGACCTTGATCCTTTTGGGGTGATCCATGAAATACATGGTCTGGAATAATAAGGGTGGTGTCGGTAAAACCTTTATCACGTTTATGCTGGCGACGGAATACGCCATCGCCCATCCAGACGAAGAGGTGGTTGTTGCTGACCTGTGTCCGCAGGCCAATGTCTCCGAGATGTTGCTTGGCGGTAATGGTGCCGGAGAAATCAATCTACAAATCTGCTACGACAATCAAAGAACCATTGCGAGCTATATCAAGGCACGCTACGATAGATCTCGGTTCGGAAAGATGGGAGATGAGACCGAATACTTCGTGAAGGTTGCTGACTATAATAAGGAAATGCCGAACAATATCTATGTTATCCCGGGCGACATGGATCTAGACCTGTGTTCCACTATCATTAACTATTTAGCCCAAGCCCCCGAGAAAAGCGCATGGGTAAAAAGCCGGAAGTTTCTGGCCGATCTGATCGAACCATTTTCTGGTTCACATAAGAACAAGAAACAGGTCTATTTCTTTGATTGTAATCCGAGTTTTGCGAACTATACCGAAATGGCCGTCCTTGCTGCTGACAGGATTATTGTTCCCTGTACGGCGGACGCAGCATCCATCCGGGGGGTGCGCAACCTATTTAGGATGATCTATGGGATAAAGGATGGCAAGACCTTATCTGACGATTCGGTGTTCGATACCTTTAGTTCAAAGGTAAAGGAGGCCGGGATACGTCTACCGAAGGTGCATTTGTTCATCCAGAATAAATCCAGGGTGGTTGAGGCAACTGCTGCTGCTGCATTTCGGGCGCACCTCCAGGAAATCAGGGACATTGCAACCAGTCTAAGGAAAGAACACCCTGGACACTTTACGGATGGTGATACCTCTGTTTCCAATGTAAAGGATGGTAATACCCTGGCGGCGATCCTAAACCACACAGGGATTCCCCTTTCCAAGGTACAAGACATCACTTATAAAATATATAATAAAAGAACCAAAGCCAATCAATCCCAGATCGATCCTTTGTTGGCTAACATCAGGGAATGTCTGGCCAGGCTTTAGTGATTGCTGCCCGCCATCCTAAATAGCGCCCCAGGCGTTGCGTCTTCTGCGACCGCGTAAGCCGCAACGGCCCACGTCAACGCTCCGACCAGTCCTTCACGATTGCTGCCCACACCCCCCATCAAGCCGGGGGCAGGCTCTGACTCACCAGCCCGTGTAATTGCAGCCCCTCCCAGAACAATAGCCCGATAATCGCAACCCCGAGCACCACCGAGGCGGCCAGCATCCAGCGCAGTAGTTTATTCTCTTCGGCGAGGGCGCTAATGTTCTTTTTGGTGTTTGCCTCGATGCGGGCAATATCCTGGCGCAGTACCGAGACCTCCCCGCGCAATTGCATTGCGGACTGTGGAACATCCCGCGCCAATTGTGCGCCGAGGGTGTGGATCGCCTCCATCAATAAGGCCTGGCGTTTGGCGGCGAGATCCTCTAATTCGGCCTGCATCGCGTTGGCAATGGCGTAGGCGTGGGTATCGACCTGTTGTCGTTGATCATAGGTCGCGACATCAAAATAACGGGCGGTGGCCATAACAAACTCCTAACTCTTTGGGGGTGGTGGCGGTGTTCGCTAACCCCCCAAGCACGGGTGGTACGTTGCGGGTGAGATCACCCTTTACACTACAGGGTTCTGCGCGAGGGTCGGCTTTTCGCTGACAAAGCCCTCTTGCTCGTCCTGTGCAAGGATTATCGGCGACCCGCCTACCCCTTGCGCTGTACTATTGCTGATATTTGGGTGGTATTATTCCCACTCAGAAACCTGGGGCAGGGGTGGTGCGCCGCCTCGGGTGCAGCCCCACCAACCGGAGTAAGGCGCATGACCACAACGACAACGCCCCCCACCCGCCCCCTGCTCCGCATCGAGAGCGGCATGCACCAGGCGGTGATCCGGCGCATTGCGGTGGACAAAGACGAGCGCTTCCTCGTTACCGCATCAGAAGACAAGACCGCGCGGGTATGGGATCTCGAGAGTGGTGCCTTGCTCACCACGTTGCGCCCCCCCATCGGTGACGATGCCCTCGAGGGCAAGCTCTATGCGGTGGCCATCACCCCGGATGGCGCAACCGTCGCAGTGGGTGGCTGGACGGCGGCGTCTGCTCGGCACCTAAACATCTACCTCTTCGACCGTGCGAGTGGGCGACTCATCCAGCGCATCGGCGGCCTGCCCGAAGTCGTGTTTCACCTCACCTTTTCTGCGGATGGACATCTTGCTGCGACGCTGTGTGGGAGAAACGGCCTCCGCATCTACGACGCGGCGGATGACTGGCGCGAGGTCTTCCGCGACACCGACTACGGGGCCGACAGCTACTGGGCCGCGTTTGACCACCAAGGCCGCCTGGTCACGAGTTGCTATGACGGCCTGGTGCGGCTCTATGATGCGGCCTTCCGCTTACTCGCCAAGGTTAAACCTAAGGGGGGTGAACAGCCCTTTGGTGTCGCCTTCTCCCCGGACGGCGGCACGATTGCGGTGGGCTTTGATCACACCACTGCTGTCACCTTGTTGGATGGGCACAACCTGCAACCCCGTGGGGCCGCCGACACCAACGGGGTGGACAATGGGGATCTATCGAAGGTTGCCTGGTCGCAAGACGGGGCGTGGTTGTATGCGGGTGGCCGGGCGCAGGACAATAGCCAGAGGTTCATCCGCCGGTGGGCGGCGGATGGCCAGGGTGCGTTTCAAGATCTTGTGGTGGCTGATAACACCATCATGAATCTGCGCCCACTCAAGGCAGGTCGCTTGGCCTTCTCGATGGGTACATCGTGGGGGGTACTGGACGCAGCGGGTGGGATCGTACCGCACGGCCAGGGTGCCTTGGCCGACCTGCGTGATATTGGGACGGACTTTCGCTTGTCGGCGGATGGTACGCGGGTCAGGTTTGCCCTAGAGCCGCTCGGCAAGCGCCCCATGACCTTCGATCTCGCCAGCCGCACCCTCACGAGCGGAGAGGCAGCGGATCTTTCTCCTCCACGGCTGGCTGCCCTGGGCCTCGCCATCACCGATTGGAAGGATACCCTCGCGCCCAAGCTGAATGGCAAGACCTTGCAATTACACCAATACGAACACTCCACGAGCCTCGCCATTGCGCCAGATGAGCGAAGCTTCCTGCTCGGGGCGGATTGGAGTCTCCGCCGCTTTGACCGGGCGGGGTGCGAACTGTGGCCGCAGCCGATTCCCACACCCGCAACAGCCTGGGCGGTGAATGTCTCAGCGGATGGGCATTTGGCGGTCGCGGGGTTTGCGGACGGCACCATCCGCTGGTATCGCATGTCGGATGGCCAGGAGTTGTTGGCGCTCTTCGTCACCAAGGGGGAGCCGTCTGCCACCCCGCCCCAGGAACCGCAGTGGGTCGCCTGGACGCCCTCCGGCTATTACCTGGTCTCACCGACAGGTGGCGAAGAACTCATCGGCTGGCATGTCAATCGTGGGGCGGACAAAGAGGCGGATTTCTTCAGAGCGGCCCAGTTACGCACGAATTTCTATCGCCCCGAGGTCGTTGCTTCGGTGCTACAAACCTTGGATGAGGCGGAGGCGGTGCGCCGTGCCGGGGTGCAGCCCGCGCAGACGGTCGCTTCGGTACTGCCGCCAGTGCTGGAACTGCTCCGCCCACTCGATGGCGAGACCTTCGATAATCCCCGCGTGAAGCTGCGCTACCGTGTGCGGAGCAATTCCCTGGTGCGTGAGGTGCGGATATTGGTCGATGATAGCCCGCACACAGTTGTACCGGGCGGGATGGGCGGACGTCTGTTGATGGGGATCAAAGCGAACCGAACCATTGACCTGCCGATGCGGAACGTAGCGCTCAGCCTCATCGCCGAGAATGAGCACGGTGAGTCCCAACCCGCCACCATCCGTCTGCACTGGGTGGGTAAGGCTAACGAACCGGTCAAACCCAAGCTCTACCTCCTTGCCGTTGGGGTCGAGGAGTATCCCTATTTTGAGGAGGACAATCTGGACTATTCGGCCAAGGATGCCAATGATTTCGTGGGCGTCTTCGCCGATCAGGAGGGGGAGGACGGGCTTTATCAAAAGGTGTTCGCCGAGATATTGCCTAATGCAGAGCGTGGTGATGTGATCGAGGGACTCAACTGGCTGAAAGATCAGGTGACCGAACACGATGTGGCGGTGGTATTCCTTTCCGGGCATGGCCACAGCGATAACCAGCAACGCTATTACTTCCTCACGCACGATACCGACCCCGAGCGTCTCGAAGAGACCTCGGTGACCCAAGACGAGATCCGCGAGGCGCTGGGTGCGATCCCGGGCAAGGTCTTGGTCTTCATCGACACCTGTTATGCGGGGAGCGCTATGGCGGAGAAGAAGAAGCGCTCTCCCACGAAACGCACGATCGACATCAGTAAACTAGTGATGGAATTCACCACGGCTAAGGGCCGCAGCGTCATCGTCTTTGCCGCTGCGACGGCGACCCAGTCGAGCCTCGAGTGGACTGAGTGGCAGAACAGCGCGTTTACCAAGGCGTTGGTGGAAGGGCTCCGTGGCGGCGCGGACTACCACAAGGACGGCGCGATTACCGTGAATGCCCTGATGACCTATGTGTCACACCGCGTGAAGGAGTTGACCGACAACCAACAGACCCCCGTCATCCGGAACCCAGGCACCGTCCCGGATTTTCCGATCGCCGTGGTGTCGCCGAGTGGTGGGTAACGGCGGGTTTCTGTTATGCTGTCAAAAAGCCCGCAGCCGAGGAGGGGAGAGCCGTGACCGAGCAACAACCACTGATCAAGACCCTAACGGGTGAGTTGTTTCTCCCCATCCGCCTGTACTACAAGCTCCATTCGCGGCAGGCGGTCGAGACCATCTTCCACAAGCTCCGCTGTATGGAAAACGAGGGCGAGCGCTGGCTGTGGCTCTTGACGGGTGAGGCAAAGAAACTCCCCTTTAGTGTGGTAACAGCGCCGAAGGGCACCGCGAAGGGTATCAAGAACGCGCCGATTGTCCTCGGGACTGTCTATTTCGCGAATGACCAGCAGATGATCATTGATGTCGGTTCGGTCGCGCGGGCGGTTGCGGCGGTTCCGTTCTTTGCCAATCGCATCAAGCGGGATCTTGCTGAGATTACCCACCATGCGATCTACAACAAGCTCTTCACCGATATTGCCGAACACCCGGGAGATTGTTTTGATCGCCTCTTCGCCGAGGTCAGCACCGACCAGATCGACGCACGCGCCAAGGGCCTACTCGCAGATTTTGCGGCACAGGTAGCGGCTGGTGACTCACCGGAGCCGGCCAAGGGTTTTGAATTGGTCGAGGGGCGGCAGGTGCATTACTACGAAAGCGGGATAAAACAGATGCAGTTATCCCTGCACATCAACGAAATGATTGCCGTGCGTCGTGCCACCGGTGAGCCCGATTTTACGCTAGCCGACGCCATCCAGTCATTGCTCGCCGCAACAAAGCGCCTACCAAAGGCGCATTGAGGCGGAGACTTACCTATATAGCGGGAGTCACATAGAACGATGGCGGGTCATAAGTAAAGACCTCTCCCCAAATCCCTCCCCGAGATCGGAGAGACGGCTACTCGGAAAATCAGGCAATCATTTTAT
>CAIRSR010000002.1 GCA_903881315.1 uncultured Thiotrichales bacterium
CTCCCCAATTCCCCTCCCGTGGAGGGGGGCTCCGAAGGTGTGGGGTGGTTAGTCAATCATTTTATGCTGCTCTTGCTATACAAGGCATCCCGACACGGCGTCAAGCCACTGTGGGAGCCATGGCGAGTCCGCGTGCGTCGCAAGTCATGGCGGACGTAAGGCGCGACGCGGGCCGCCGGAGGCATGACGTGTCGCCAATTTTCCGCTCCCGGGCGGCTCGGAAGCCCCGCCGGTTAGCGCGGAAAATGGCGACTCATCGGAATGTGTAACCGACAAAAATCAATCATGTTTCTCGTTTTCGTGTTCAGGTTCGTGATCATGATCCGTACCGGATTTCTTCCCTTCACCTTCGTAGCGGACAACAGTACTTCCGGCAACACGCACCCGATCGCCAGAACGTACCGTGGGTTCAGATGTCGTAGTCACTGTGCGGTTGCTACCATTATCCATCTTCACTGTGACATTCCACTCCTTACCACCATTGCGTACCGCTTTTTCCCCATAGTGACCAGCCAATGCACCACCGGCCACCCCAGCGATCGTAGCCGCAGTGCCACCGCCTCCAACCTTGTTACCCAGCACCCCGCCTGCCAGCGCTCCAGCAGCAGCCCCCAGACCGCTTCCTTCCCCTGATTTTTCTGTCACTTGCACAGCAGAGACTACTCCACAATCACCACAACTCTGTTTGTCGTCGCTATCGGCCCAAGCCTCCATCTGGCAAAAAATTGTGGAAAGGCAGAAGAGGGTGGTCAAAAAAGGCGTTTTCATTGCGTTAATCCCCAAGGATGAGATGATAAAATAAACGAGAAAGTATAAACAGCATTTCTAATGTTTTGTTGGTGCTAGCCGGTATCTCCTTAACTGCGGGATACAAGTCATTGATGTACGGAGTCTCTGCGACAACGTGCGCTTTGACCGGGAAGTATGCCACGAGAACGAATTGTAAGGGTAATTCCAGCCGCAGGGCCTCACAGCGTCTAAGGCTATGATCTAGCGTATCATCAAATCGGCCCGTGCGGGCTGATCTGACTGTAAATTCTGCACTCGCCCTCCTAGCCGCACCTGAGGATGTGAAGGAAGAGGTCAACACCAACATAGCCAACAGCAAGACCTACACTGCTACGCGCCGATCGCGGCAGGTTTCCGCCGCCAATCTGAAGTGAACCCATAGCATTGGATAAAAAGCAGCCGAGATCTGCACAAACACGCTGCCCGACTCACTCAGTAACTCCCGCGCCAGCAGCAGCCGATCGCGCAGATAGGTCAGATACGAGTGAATCCCGAGCTCCCAGGTATCGCGGAACGCCTTGATCATTTCCGGCTCTTGGGTCAAGTCCTCGTCTTTCCTGTCCTTCACATCCCGTTTATTGACGAAGGGCTGAAAATTGGAGCCGTATTGAATGCCGTAGGGTGGGTCGATGTAGATCATCTGCACCCGCCCCGCCATGCTCTCCTTTTGCAGAAGAGAATTCATCACCAACAGGGAATCGCCCGCAATCAACCGATTCGACCAACCCTTTTCGTGTCGGTAGAAATCAATGGCGTCGCGTAGCGGCAGGTTCTCGAAGGGCGCGGCAAAGAGGTCAGGTTGGATTGCTTTAGCGGCACCCTGGCTCTTGCCGTCTTTCATCTGTTTCCGCACCGCCGCAAGGATACTGGCCGGGTCGATGCGCTCATGCACATGGAGGGAAACAGTATCAATGTCAAAGCTGGTGCGCTCGGCCTTACCGCTCCAATTGAGATAAGGTGCAGAATGACGCCGCAATTCCTCCAGGGTGGTGCGCATGGTCTCTTGATCGCCGGAGGCGAGCGCATCGTCAATCAGCTTTTCCACCTGGGCGCGGCCAAAATCGAATTGGAGCGCCGGGTCAAGGTGCGGGTCGTAGCACCAGCGCGTCTTACCCTCCTCGGGGTCAGTGGCGGGTGTCACCATCCCCACCTCTGGATTATTTTTGCGCCGGTCGGCGTGGCGGTAGCTCAAGACCTGAGGGGCACCGGCTACGGGTGTGCGAGCAGTTGGTGGGGATAGTGGAGCTTTCGGCGCGGCGGCGGGCTTGGGTTCCGGTTGGATCGTCGCCTCCAGGGAGAAATCTGGCTCTGGCTGGCTCACAAGCCGATGAACTGCGCCACCCCGCCCGCGACCCTTACCGAGTACGCCACGCGCAACCAGGGACTCACGCACCCGTTGGATGTCCTCAGTAGTGACCGCCTGGCCATCTGCCCGCTCTAACACAGCCTCCGAGAGCCGCTGGTTGCCGATGGTAGTGCCGTCAGCGGGAATGATGTCGAGCAGAAGCTGTTCAATAAAACGATCCATTTTTCATGCTCTCGGTGATGGCATCGTTACAGGACAGGTCGCCCGTGGTTGGGAGCGTGTCAGTGACGGCGTTACGCAAACAAGCGGACGAACCACGCATCTCGGTGGTGTCGTGGTTCGTCCCATTCTATCTAAAACATCTGTGGTCTTCATTATCTGCTGCACAAGATGATGACATGGCGAAGAAAGCCTTGGATGCACTCGAACAGACAATGCGCTCCGACCAAATTGCTGAGGCTCAGAAATTAGCGGCTGAGTGGAAACCAACGAAGTGATACTGAGACAGCCTACCGCTAGCGTTTGCCGGTAGTCGCGCTATACTCGTATAGCGTTTCAGAACAGGAGCCGCAACATGTTCGCAATCCGACTGCCCGCTGAAGTGGAGGCCCGCCTTGAAGCACTGGCGCAGGCCACGGGGCGCACCAAGACCTTCTATGTCCGCGAGGCCATCCTTGAGCACTTGGACGACCTTGAAGACTTGTACCTTGCGGAGCAACGCTTGACTGACATTCGCGCAGGCAAGGCCCAAACCGTGCCACTCGAAGAAGTGATGAAGCGCTATGGTATGGAAGGTTGAGATTGCTCCCGCCGCAGAGCGTGAGCTAGGCAAGCTCGACCAACAAGCCGCTCGTCGCATCCTCGCCTTTCTGTATGACCGTGTTGCCCCGCTCAGTGACCCGCGCAGCATCGGCGAAGCGCTTAAAGGTTCCAAGCTAGGAGCCTTCTGGAAGTACCGCATAGGCGACTATCGAATCATCGCCAGCATTGAGGACGATGCTTTGCGCATCCTCGTTGTGCGCATTGGCAACCGCAGGGAGGTGTACCGGAAATAATCGACTACCCCCCCTACCACGGCTACCACCTCTTCATCTCGGAGGGCCTAGCCTGGTTGGTTACCAGCTCTGCCAACCTAGCATAAGCCTAAGCCCTTGCTACAATAGCCCACCATCATGCACAGCCCAGTTGACAGCCATAATCCTGACGCCATCGCGCCATAATTCCGCCACAATGCGCAATGCTAGTCCATTGTTTATGGGATGGTTATCTAATCGCATTCACCGCATGAAAAAGTGCGCTAATTATCAACTCATACTACTGGGCACCTCTAAAAATTGCAGAATTGATTTTCTGGTATCAGTAAGATCAAGCGGTTATATTCACAAAATTGGCGATTTTGCCGATTTTTAGCGGTGCCCTACAATGCCATAGGAGCGGGGCACTGAGCAGAGACGGGCTAATACGCAATGGTTGCGCAGGTAACGCAGCGTACATCGGCCTCCGTTTATGCTATCGTAGTTTTTGAAGGGTACGCCATGGTGCTTTATGGTGCCAAGACGTGGAGGGATAGCCTTGCTTAGCGCGTGGTCAAGAGCATCCCTCGACACCTTGCGCTGCTTTGTTTCTAGGGGGACGATTGCCGGAGGTTTACTGAGTTTTCCTTTGCGAGCTTACATGGCGCTTACACGAGAAAATTGCTTGCTTGGGGGAATTAGATAACATCTTGATCTAATTGGTCGGGGTGAGAGGATTTGAACCTCCGACCACTGCCTCCCGAAAGCAGTGCTCTACCAGGCTGAGCTACACCCCGAAATCTGACTTAAGAGATACGGCTTACTGAAAACTCGGCAAGACCCACCAGGGCATCGCGGTAGCGACCTTCTGGTAGATCGGCGAGGGATGCTACCGCACGGGCTGCCTCGCGTCGAGCAAGATCGAGAGTGTAGGCAATCGAACCGTTTTTTTCAATGGTTTCGATTACTGCGGTCATTTCATTGCGCCCACCCGTGAGGATAGCCTCGCGGAGCAGCGCGGCCTCGGCGGGTGTGCCATGGCGCATGGCATGGATAAGAGGCAGCGTCGGTTTGCCTTCTTCAAGGTCGTCGCCGACATTCTTGCCGATTACCTCGCTTGAGGCGCTATAATCGAGAACATCATCAATGAGTTGGAACGCAATCCCGAGGTGTGCACCATAGTCTGCGAGTGCCTTTTCAGCAACCGCGCCAGTTCCGGCGAGAACCGCGCCGATCTCGGCGGCGGCCTCGAAGAGTTTGGCGGTTTTGCAGCGAATGACCTCGAAATAGCGTTCTTCACTGGTGTCCGGATCGCGACAGTGCATGAGCTGCAAGACCTCACCTTCCGCAATGGTGTTGGTCGCGTCAGCCAAGATCTCCATGACGCGGAGGTTACGCACCTGAACCATCATCTGGAACGAGCGCGAATACAAGAAATCACCCACCAACACGCTTGCTTCGTTGCCCCAGAGGTTGTTCGCCGTCTCGCGACCGCGCCGCAACCCCGAGCTGTCTACCACGTCATCGTGCAGGAGGGTCGCGGTATGGATAAATTCAATCACCGCAGCGAGTTCGATGTGGTGCGGCCCGCTATAACCCGAGGCCTGCGCCGACAACAATACCACCACCGGACGCAGCCGCTTGCCGCCACCCGTGACAATGTAGTGACCGAGTTCGTTGACCAGCGCTACTTCAGAGTGCAAGCGCCGATAGATGAGTTCATTGACGAGACGCATGTCAGCCGCCACCAAGGCGTGGATCTCGCTGATAGGCATCACAGGACGGTCAGCAGAGGGGGAGGGTGGCGGGCGGGTGGACACGAGTAGCGGTAATGTCTAGCGAACAGGGGGAGTTTTGCGAGTTCTCCCCAAACCGAGGGGGCCGACAAATGGGGTTCTTCGACACCATTCTTTCATGAGGGCAGGATAACACAATACCAGCGTAAGACAAACCCCAACAGAGAGTAGGATTATGGGGCGGTACCACGACGGTGGGGTAGGGGGGGACGGCGGCTCGCAGGGGGGGGAGGCCTTGCTGTGGGGGGCACAAGGGGCGAAACGAGCGCGATGCCCCCGCGTAACCGTGAGGGCCGGACGTTTTGTCGGAGTCCGCAGCCGTATCGCAGGCGGAAAAAGGCAAGGCACCCTGAGCGCGGCGTCAAGCCACTGTGGGTGCCATGGCGAGTTCACATGCGTTGTGAGTCGTGGTGGACGCGAGGCGCGGTTCGCGCCGCCGGAGGCATTGTCGCCAATCTCTCGCACCCGAGGGGACTAGGAAGCCTCGTCGGGAGCGAAAGATGGCGACTCATCGGTATTGTTTAGAGCCCAACTATCCTTGCTTACATGGCCGGAGACCATTCACGTCTGGCCCAGATTCAGGGAGATCTCCGGGAGTGAAGGTAAAATCAGCTTTTGGGAATCGGAAGTTGCCAGCGGCATCTTTGTCTACGCATGATCCGTGGAATTTCTCTGGTATCTGCTCTTTTGTCAGTCCCGTGCCTATAAAATTTGCGTTTGATATATTTGAATGAAAAAATGTTGTTTCTGCTAGGGTTGCTCCCGAAAAATTCGCACCTCGCAGGTCAGAATCATAAAAACTAGCGTGAGACAAATCAGCATGTACCAATGTTGCATTGTAAAGGTTTGAGCGTTCAAACTGTAGATACGGTAATTTTGCGCCGGTTAGTTCGGCCTCTGACAGATCCACGGTTGTAAGGTGAAGACTTTTGATATATTCTCCGTCTTTTACTAACAATTCTAATGCCCAGTTAAGCCCCCCACCTCCACCTCGGTTCATTGCAACTAAAGACCAGGCTGTAGCCCACATTTGGTTAGCGCGAATTTCACTCTCTGTCCAGTATCGATATACACCAAATGAAATAGATATGGCTCCACTTATTATTCCTATTGTTTTCGCTATCATACTTACTATTTCCCATTTTGGGGATGATGATTGCATAAAGTTTCCTCGCTATGTTTGGTGGGGTACAAGGCTGCTATGCGGTTATTGGTGTGGTAAGGTTACCACTTACCCAACTGTCTGAATTTCCAGAGCCAGCTCTCTGCTGGTAAGGCGCCAGCAAACAACTAACCAAACGGCCAATGTGGCGCATGTCAGATAACTTGACGCGCACATGTAATTTACCAGGTATTTGTTGTGCTGTCTATAGAGGCTGTCAACGGCCCCTCTCCGAGACGGAGAGCGGCCCGGAGCAGGAGTGGCCTACGCCGTAAGGAGGTTATTTGTCAGAGGCGCATCTGGTTGTGAGATGGCAGTAGCCGGATAAATGGAGGATTAGTCAAACCTCAACAGTCATAAGGATCAACCCCTCCCCAAGCCCCTCCCCGACTCATCGGGGAGGGATTTACGCAGGAAACCAGGTAATTATTATCCGGCTGTGATATGGCAGAATCCGCCTAGACGCGCTGGAAATTTAGCGCATCCCCCTGGATATCAACCTGCACCGTGTCGCCCGGGCCAAATTCGCCACGCAAGAGGTGTTGCGCGAGCGGGTTTTCTAGGTGCTGCTGGAGCGCTCGCTTGATTGGGCGTGCCCCATACACCGAATCAAAACCAATCTCGGCGAGATAATCGAGAGCGGCGTTGCTAATCGTCAACCCAATCCGCCGTTCCTCCAGGCGTTTGCGCAGATATTCTGATTGGATACGGGCAATCGAGCGTACCTCGTTTTGACCCAAGGGATGAAACACCACCACCTCATCGATCCGATTCAACAATTCGGGGCGGAACTGGCTGGCTACCAATTGCATCACCGCCTCTTTCATTACCGCGTAGTTTTCTTCCCCGGCCAATTCCTGGATACGTTGTGACCCAAGGTTAGAGGTCATGACAATGACGGCATTCCGAAAGTCTACGGTACGACCATGGCCATCGGTAAGGCGACCGTCGTCTAGCACCTGCAACAGGACATTAAATACCTCGGGGTGTGCCTTCTCCATTTCGTCGAGCAGGATGACCGAATAGGGTTTGCGCCGCACCTGTTCGGTAAGATACCCGCCCTCTTCAAAGCCAACATATCCCGGTGGGGCACCGATCAGTCGGGCTACGCTATGTTTCTCCATAAACTCGGACATATCGATACGCACCAGGGCGTCTTCGGTGTCAAACAGAAACTCGGCGAGTGCCTTACACAATTCGGTCTTGCCAACTCCGGTTGGCCCCAAGAACAAGAAAGAACCAATCGGGCGTTTTGGGTCAGCGAGTCCGGCCCGCGAGCGACGAATGGAATGAGCGACTGCGGCAATGGCCTCATTCTGACCAACCACCCGTTTGTGCAGGCCATCCTCCATGCGCAGCAATTTCTCCCGTTCTCCCTCTAGCATCTTCGAGACCGGAATACCAGTCCATTGAGAAACGATGTCAGCAATCTCCTCCTCGGTGACCGCATTCCTCAATAGTTTTTCCTTCGAGTTTTCCTCGGGTTTTGACTGGATGTAGGCCGCGAGGCGTCGCTCTAGTTCGGGCAGGCGACCGTACTGGAGTTCGGCCATCCGGTTAAGATTGCCCGCACGGCGCGCGGTCTCTAGATCCAGGCGGGCGTGCTCAATCTCCTCTTTGATGTGGGCGGTGCCCTCCAGTGCCGCCTTTTCGACCCGCCACAATTCATTCAGGTGAGAAAGATCGCGTTCTAACGAGACAATCTCGTCCTCAATGTCTTTGCGACGCCGCCGTGAGGCGTCATCATGTTCCTTCTTTATCGCCTCGCGCTCGATGCGTAACTGGATAAGACGGCGCTCTAATCGATCCATCGCTTCTGGTTTAGAGTCCTTTTCGATACGGATGCGTGCGGCGGCCTCGTCCATTAGATCAATGGCCTTGTCCGGAAGATTGCGGTCAGTAATATAGCGGTGCGATAGCGTGGTTGCCGCTACCAAGGCCGGATCGGTGATGGTTACGCCGTGGTGAACCTCGTATTTCTCCTTCAGGCCGCGCAGAATGGCGATGGTATCCTCGACCGAGGGTTCGCTGACGAGTACCTTCTGGAAGCGCCGTTCAAGGGCGGGGTCTTTCTCAATGTATTTGCGGTATTCATCCAGCGTGGTTGCGCCGACACAATGCAATTCGCCACGCGCTAGGGCGGGTTTTAACATATTGCCGGCATCCATTGCCCCTTCGGCCTTGCCAGCACCGACGACTGTGTGTAGTTCATCAATAAAAAGGATAATCTGACCGGGTTGTTTTGCAATCTCCTTTAAGACCGCCTTGAGGCGTTCCTCAAAATCCCCCCGGTATTTCGCGCCCGCGATGAGCGATCCCATATCTAACGAAAGAATCCGCCGATTGCGCAGACCTTCGGGTACCTCACCATTAACGATGCGTCCGGCCAGGCCCTCGATGATGGCGGTTTTCCCAACCCCTGGGTCGCCGATGAGGACAGGATTGTTCTTGGTGCGCCGTGCGAGCACCTGGATGGTGCGGCGGATTTCTTCATCACGACCAATGACGGGATCGAGTTTTCCTTGTTCGGCGCGGGCGGTGAGGTCGATGGTAAAACGCTCTAGTGCCTGGCGGTTTTCTTCGGCATTGGGGTCATCGACCTTCTGACCGCCGCGTACCTTGGCAATGGCCTGTTCCAGGCTGGCCTTGGTGACATGGGCTTTGCGCAGGAGTTCGCCGAGTACGCCATTCTCATCGATTGCCGCGAGCACAAACAATTCGCTGCTGATATATTGTTCTTTGCGATTCTGGGCGAGTTTTTCGGTGAGGTTAAAGAGTCGCGTGAGGTCATTCGAGATATGGACATCGCCACTCGACCCCTCGACGCGGGGCAGTCGCTCTAGCACCTCGCCGAGGGCGGAGCGGAGCGTATTGGCGTTCACATCAGCGAGTTGCAGGAGGTGGCGCGTGATGCCGTCCGCTTGGTCGAGGAGGGCGGTCATCAAATGGACGGGTTCGATGAACTGGTGATCGTGCCGGACGGCGAGGCTCTGTGCGTCGGCGAGGGCCAGTTGAAACTTGTTGGTGAGTCGATCCATGCGCATAAAGGCTTACCCTTGGTTCTTGAAGGTGATGGCGTGCGTCGAATGGGTGGCGCGGCAGCTACCTCATTTGGTTTAGAGGCATGTCTCTTATTGTGGGGGCGATGGTGGAAAACACAAGGGCTCTGTTCTTAGCCAATAACCTATTCTTTGTGGCCCATACAAAATCTTTAGCGTCAGATTAACCATTGCTAGCGGGGGCGAAGAGTATTCGATTGTTGGTGCCTGGCCTACCTTTACGGCTTTCCCGAATGACCCCGGCCCTCTATTCTGCGACTAAGAAAGGCGCTATTCCTGATCCGATATTCCTGCGCGGAGCTGGCCGATTCTGCTGGTCTCCGAGAACGGGGCCGTGCGGGGTTGCGAAACCAAAAATCTCACCGCCGGATGTGGTCGGATAGCCTGCCTGGTTTCCTGCCTAAATCCCCCCCCCCGAGGTATGTACAGACCGGAGACATGGGTAACGGGTGTTCGGAGACATAGGTAACACTTCAGAATACATCGAACGCTTGGATCCGTTACCCATGTCTCCGCTCTATATAGGTTGCGACCGCAGGGGATATCGGTGACGCAGGGGCCGCCGCGTCACGCATTCGGCTGCGCTATCCCTTATGGGGGTAGAGAAACCAAGCGGCTACCTCCTCGTAGGTACAGACGCCAGGGAATAACAGTGCTTACATTAAGTACAAGTTCCTACGCATATAGGTACTTCCACTCATTGTAAAATGTGTGGCTGTTCTGGGGGTAGGGGTGTGGTAGGACAAATCATCGGCATAGCGCGCCACCCGTCTTGGGTTGCGCTATCGGCGCGAGTTCTGTCACCAAGCGAGTTTTCGGGAGGCGAATATGATTTATTGCGCACACTGTCGAGCGATGCTGGCGGAAGGCACCCAGGTCTGCGGTCGTTGCGGCGAACCCACGGCGGGCGTCTACAAATCCGTTTTGGAGCAGGAAAAGGATCGGATGTGGTGGTACGCCCTCGTGATCCCGATCGCTTTTGCCGCGATGGGATCCCTTTTTGGCAAATATTTTGCCGTCCTAGGATTCATCGTGGGATGGTTTTTTCTGAGTATCGTCTAGGTCACCACTCCGGCACCAAGGTGCACTGCGTACCCAGGATCTGGGTGGGGTGTCGGTTATATTAAAACGATCACCCAATTTCCCCCTCTCCAGCCATGGAGAGGGGGCAGGGGGTGAGGTTGGTCTCCTCGGCCGCCTAAAAGCCGAGGCTTGAGAGGAGGGCGTCTACGTCGTCCTGGCTGTGGACGACCTCTTCTTCGGGGGCACTGCCTGGGATGTGGGGGCCGTGTACGGCTACCGTATCAGATGCCGCTGCCGTTGCGACTGCGGCCTGCGGGGTAGCGGGTGGGGCAACCTCGCGGGTGCGCAGCCCAGAACCGGTGACGAGACGTACCAGGTGTTCTTCCATCTCGTTGACGAGGCGGATCACGCGCTGGAGGATCTGGCCGGTGATGTCCTGGTAGTCTTGAGCCATGAGGACGTCCGAGAGGTTGGTGCGGATCTTCTCGGCGTCGGTGGGGGCGCTCTCCAGGAAACTCCCAACGTCTTTGCTGAGGTCGCGGAAGGCAGCCGCCGTCATGTGGCGGTGGGTGAACTTCTCCCAGCGCTCATGCAGATCCTTGGATTGGGCACCAAGTTTCTCGCACACCGGCATGACCTCTTCTACGGCGGTGAGGGTGCGGTTTGCGGCCTGCTCGGTCATGACGATGACGTAGTTCAGGCGCTGCTTGGCGTCTGGGATGTTCTCTTGGGCGAGATGGGTGATGCGGGCATCGAGGCGAAAACCATTCAGCGCCTCGTGGAACTCCCGCGTGAGCTTACCAAGCTCCTGGAACAACATACTCTCTCGAGCCCGCGAGATCTCGTCGATGATGCGGTTGACCGCATCATCGTTACCCATCTGGATGTTCTCGGCGAGCGACTGCGCACGGGCCAGCCACTGCTCATAATCGGTACCTTCCATCAAATGGCCTTTTGTTCTTGGGTATTAGCCCTGGATGCGCTCAAAGATCTTGTCGATCTTTTCTTTGAGGGTGACGGCAGTAAAGGGCTTGACGATGTAACCGTTTACCCCGGCTTGGGCCGCAGCGACGATCTGCTCGCGCTTAGACTCTGCTGTGACCATCAGAACCGGCAGTTTGGCGGTCTTCGGCATGGCGCGCACCGCCTTCAGTAGCTCGATACCCGGCATCCCGGGCATGTTCCAGTCTGTGACTAAAAAATCAAAATTCCCCGTCTGGAGCAGGGGGAGGGCACTATTACCATCATCGGCCTCGGTGATGTTGGAGTAACCGAGATCGCGAAGTAGATTCTTGATAATGCGCCGCATCGTGGCGAAGTCGTCCACGATAAGGATTTTCATGTTCTTATCCAAGGGGGAAATCCTCTGCTTGCGTCTTGATTACTATATCACAGCTATTCATCGGGTCAAAACCGGTTCGACCGATTTTGTGGTGTTCCCTTGCAAGAGATTATCGATCGCATGATTGGCGGCGCGGTCGGCCAATTCGTTACCCTCATTGCCGGCGTGACCCCGCACCCACTGCCAATCTACCTGGTGACGGCTGCACGCCGCATCCAGGCGCTGCCAGAGAGGGGCGTTTTTTACTGGGCTCGCGTCCTTGGTGCGCCAGCCGTTCTTCTTCCAGTTCGCCACCCACTGGGTAATGCCCTTTTGTACATACTGCGAATCGGTGTAGAGGCGCACCTGCGAAGGCCGACGGAGCGCCTCCAGGCCCTGGATTGCCCCCATCAATTCCATGCGATTATTGGTGGTCTCGGCCTCTGCGCCAGACAGGCACTTCTCGTGCCCACGGTAGCGGAGGATCGCCGCCCAACCGCCTGGGCCCGGATTTTTCCGGCAGGCGCCATCGCTGTAGATTTCTACCATGTCAGTCATGTGATGAGGCGTCCTGAAGCGTCCGTCTGCTCGTGTTATGGGGGGGATGACCCTGTGTTCTTCATCCGGGGATAATGGGGGCGCGGGCCTTGCGGCAACGCCTTGCGATCCGCGCTTGAACCGTAATCAAACGTCGGCAGCATAAGCTGCCCTAATCTACCTGCTTTATCTTAGCGTAGTAACCACCCCGTCCGGCTTCGCCGTCCACCCCTCTGCGGGAGAGGAATACTACCACCCCAATTCCCCACCTGTGGCGGGGTGCCCCTTCGGTGCGGGGTGGTTGTCCGACACCGGAACAAGCGACTGCTGGGTTTCCGGAGGGGTGGTTAGCGATTCGTGTCGTTTTCCACCCAACACAGCGCGGTAACGCGCCGTCGCGGTGCGATGCGCCAACGGAGTTGGATGGGGGTCATGGCGGGTACGCGCTTTTGTGCCACCACCAGGTAGAGGCCACCAAACGGGAAGAAACGGTGTTTGCCTAACACCTCAAGACCGGACAGCGCCCGCATGATCGCCGCGTGTTGCAACGGTGGGCGAAAAAAGAAGTGGCGAGTGCGTACGATATGGAAATCTAACGCTACAATCCAGTTGCACAGTTGGGACAACCCCAAAAAGGTTCCGCACCAAGGGGCTTCATCGCGGTGCCGCTGTAGCCAACGCAAGAGTCCCCATAACCCGTGTGGGTTGAAGCCGATGATGACCAAATGGCCCTCTGGGGTTAGTACGCGATGGCATTCCTGTAAGATGCGCTGCGGGTCGGGGTTGAATTCTAGCGTATGCGGCAGTACCAACACATCCAGGCTCTCGGCGGCGAACGGGAGGGCGTCGGGGCGGGCATAGAGGCTTGGGTCAATGTCTGTGCTGTCCACGTCGCCATCGACTAGGATGTGGTGCGGCATCGGGCTGCCAGACAATAGCGATTGGTGGCCGACGCAGCCAAGCTGGGCGACTCGGTTGCCTGTGAGGGAGTGTAGCAGGGCATCTAGCTGTTGCTGCTCGGCTTGCGCCACCAACCGACCGGGCATGCGGCGGTACCACGTTCGCATACGGCTCTGAACGCTCTGCTGCGTTGGTCGAAGACGGGTCTGCATGAGGTGGCCTAGAAGGGTGAGCGCTAACCCTGCTGTGGTGGGGCAAAGCAAATGTTGCCGACGGGTAGGGAATATTGCACAATTATGTAGTATTTTAGCCTGGAATACGCGGTTGGGTTAGGGGTCGGTTCATGAAAAGAAGTATGTTGACGGTATCTCCTTTGGTGATCGCGGCGCTGTCTGGCTGCACAACCGAAACGACCGTGCCGGGTGACGCGAATTCCTCGATCCAGACGGGTACAGCAGAGACCAACGATGGCCGTACCGATTGGTTGTCTGCCTGGTGGAAGAAGGCGGTGCCCGATCCAGTCCAGCGCGGGGTTGACTCTCTTGGACTGTCGCGTTGGTTTTCGGCAAGGCCCGAAGCAAAGGGTGAGGATGGTGCTGTCGAGGGTGAGGGTAAGATAAGCCTATGGGACACGGTGGGTGGTCGCGTGAGTCTCGCGGATCGTAACCAGCCAAAGATCCAGAAGGCGGCGACTTTCTATGCGCACAATTCTCGCTTCCTCGACCGCCTTTCGGATCAAGCTGGGCCTTATTTTGATTATGTGCTGGGCGAGGTGCAACGCCGCAATATGCCGGTTGAGGTAGCACTCCTTCCCGTCATTGAGAGCGCCTATGAGCCTGGGGCGACCTCGCCGCGTAACGCGGCGGGTCTGTGGCAGATGATCCCCGGGACGGCGCGTCGTTGGGGGCTTGGTCTTAGCCGAAACTACGATGGTCGGCGCGATGTCTATGCCTCGACCCGTGCGGCGCTGGACTATCTCCAAAAACTCAATGACGATTTTAATGGTGACTGGCTACTCACGCTTGCTGCCTACAACTGCGGGGAGCTGAACGTATCCCATGCGATCGAGCGCAACCAGGCGCGTGGTAAGGCCACTGATTTCTGGTCATTAAACCTCCCCGCCGAGACCCGCGCCTTTGTACCGCGCATCCTTGGGCTTGCGACCCTCATCGCCGAACCGCAGACCTACGGCATACAACTGAAGGCGCTCCACGAGTCACCAGTGACCTCGGTCAAGGTCGATTATCAGCTCGATCTCTCGCGGGTTGCGCTCCTTGCCGATGTTCCCCTAGAAGAGGTGCGGCGTCTGAATCCGGCCTATCGTCGCGGTAAAACCGACCTCAATGGCGGCAATCTGCTGCTGCCGAGTGGTCAGGCGCACGTCTTTGAGGAGCGTCTTGCTGCCCTCGACCCGAGCGAGATCGCGCCCGTGCAAACGGCAACCGATGCCCCACCGATGGGCGCGTCAAAGCGGGACAAAGAGGATGACGATGACGCGCCACGCAAGGCAGCCGCTCCGCGTACCGCAAGCCACGACGATGACGACGATGACGACGACGAGCCAGTACGCAAGGGGGCGGCGTCGCGTA
>CAIRSR010000003.1 GCA_903881315.1 uncultured Thiotrichales bacterium
CCTTTCTCCTGTTTCTCGTCCTTAGACTGCTGCCCCTGATCCTGTTTCTGATCCTTGGACTGCTGTCCTTGATCCTGCTTCTGATCCTTAGACTGCTGTCCTTGATCCTGCTTCTGATCCTTGGACTGCTGCCCTTGATCCTTCTTCTGATCCTTCTGATCCTTCTGATCCTTAGACTGCTGATCCTGCTTCTGGTCTTTATTGTCTTTCTGAACCTGTTTGTCTTTCTGGTCTTGTTGCTTTTTTTCAGCCGAGTTGGTCTTCTGATTTTTCTGGTCAGTGCTCTTGCTCTGCTCCTGCTTGGTCTGAGGTTCCTTTTGTGGAGAACTCTCCTTCTCAGGAACGGGCAGCTTTTGGTCGAGTGGGCAGTGGAACAATTGGAGGTGAGAGCGGGCGAGCGTCAGATTGTGACGAGCGTCCGCATGGGTAGGGCGCATGGCCAGCACCCTTTCATACTGGACGATGGCCTGTTGATAATCCTTCATCTGGTAATAACAATTCCCTTGATTATAGAGAGCATCAATCAACACCTCGGGCCGTGTTGATTGCGAGAATGCGGCGTTGGCCTCTTTGAAGCGTCCTGCACGGTACCAGGCAACCCCCTTGCGATACCAATCCGAGAAGCCGGTGGCAGCCGTTTCGTAATCGCCACGTTCAAAGGCGCGCACTGCTTCTTGTTCGGGGGTGGCGAACCAGCCAGCGTCGGCGGAGAAGGGCGGGAGGGTGAGGCATAGGGACAACGTGAGCAGTCCCATGGCTTGGCGGGGAGGTGTCCGTATCATGAGGGTAGTCTTCCTCTCAAAGCGATTGCAGGGCAGAGCCGCTGCCACGGCGAAACCAGGGCAAGACCAACAGCATCGCCAGGGCTACCAAGAGAGAGAACCGCTCGTGCCAAACGCGCTGGTGGCCGCTTTCTACTGCTTTTGCCGTGCCTCCGTTATAGATTGCCTGTAGCAGGGCCCGCGTGTCGTCATCCTGGAATACGGCGCGTTGGTATTCGCCCCCACCGATGTGGGTTAGATCTTTAAGTTGCGCTTCGTCGAGGTGAGAGAGGATAGGGTTGTCATTGGCGTCACGTAATGTTCCCCCCTGTGGGGAATAGGGCACCTCTCCGCCTTGCTCAGTCCCGACACCGAGTGCGTGAAAGCGAATGCCGGACTCATATAATTGGCGCACCCGCTCGGGGAGGCCTGGTTCATCGAAATCGCCATCACTGATGAGCAACAGGTGCCGTGAACTGCCTGGAGGTTGGCTGCTCATGAGTCTCCGTGCTTGGTCGAGTGCCGCAGAGAGACGACTGCCGGGAAAGCGTACCAATTCGGGCGAAAGGGCGGGTAACAGGTTGTGCAGGGTCTGCACATCATCCGTAATCGGTGCAACAATGTGCGCAACGGAGGCAAAACCAATCACCCCGATGCGTAAGCCGCCTTTTAGGCGGATGAGGTCTTCTAATTCTTGGTGGGCGCGGGCGATGCGGCTCGGTTTTACGTCGGTCACCTTCATGGAGCGGGAGATATCTAACAACACCACGAGGTCATAACCTGGTTGAAAGATGTCGATGTCCGTATAATCCCAACGTGGGCCGGCTAAGGCCAAGACGCCAAGACCCCAAACCAGTTGCCACCGCGAGAGTCTGGTGAGTGGCCGCTTACCCAGGGTTCCTTGCACCAGCAGATGAGGGAGAAGGTGTGGATCAGCGTAGTTGCGCAACCTGTCTTCATCGCGAAGTCGGTGCCTTGCCGTGGGTAGAAAGCGTAGCAGCAGGGGGACGATGAGGAGGATGAGCCAGAATGGCTCAGCAAATTGGAAACCGATATCGGAAGGCATGGGGCGAGCAATCTCTGTAATGTAGTGGTGGGCCGATGCTTCGATCGAAAATGCCTCCGCGTTCCTGACTCGCCAAGCCCCGCGCACCCACATTGTAATTGATGGGGCGCAAGATTAGGTTGTTGATGATATAACGTGTGGCTGTAGAAGGGAAAGAATTACCACAAGAGAATACGCAGGGGCAGGAGCGCAACCGCTCGCTCTGCCGAGGGCGCGGGAAAGCCAAAAACAGCGGTGAGCGGGTGGCTGGTGGGGGGTAGCCTTGGTTCAATCATCGCCGGTATAGGAGATGACAATCTGCTCGTAGACGAAGCCGTGTAACACCAGGCTTGTGTCAGGGCTCATGGTTTGAAACTCAATGCCGTATTGATGCACCGGTGGCGTGTTTTTTTCCATTAGCTGGACACTACGGATGACGCCTGGCAGAGAAAGATAGCGTTCTGAGCGTGCAACCGATAGGCGTGTTGCGATGGCAATGGTGTTGCCGAGGGCTCCCAATGGTTTTGGAGACTCGACCAGGGCACCGCTTACGCTGAGGTCAACGATAACGGCGGGGATCGGGTCGGTGCCTGGGTGCGAGTCATTTTTTACTGCACAGATGGCTTGAACGGGAATCCGTTGGTTGCGTCGCAGTTCAACGCTCGAGAGTTCTTGTGGGTAGCTGAGATGAAGGTAAGGGTAGGGGACAAACAGGGTGCGCAGGATAGAAGAGCGGAATCCAATCAGGCGTTTCGCGCCAAACAACCGCACATTCACTAATTGCCCGACCCGCAGCAATACGACTTTGTCGCCGGTAGTGGGTGTGGTGATGATGATGCTCTTCCCAGTATGGTAGCCGATTACCTTTACGGCATAGCGCTGCGCTTGGCTTTGTCCGATGTCAGTCAATAGCTCTATTTGCAGGCTATCACCGACCCGCAGCCTAAGCCCACTGTCCTCCTTTCCGTCTGCTTTTTCGCTGCTGGATTCGGAGACCTTGTCCTGTGATATCTTGACCTTTGTTTCTGCCATACATTCCCACCTAATACCAGTTGGTGCCGTGCGAGATCGTAAACTGATGACTGGTCTTTACTGGATCGATGCTTCGGACGAGGACAGCCCCTTTCCACCGGTTGAGTCTGCCATGACCGATCCGGACGGGTTGCTTGCCGCTGGTGGTACACTGCAGCCACGGCGGCTGATGCTGGCCTATCGTAAAGGCATATTTCCTTGGTACAGTGCGGGACAACCAATCCTCTGGTGGTCGCCGGATCCTCGGTGCGTACTCTACCCCGAGAATCTCAGGGTTTCACGCAGCCTACACAAAACAATGCGCAAAGGATACTATCATGTTACCGTGGATACCGCCTTTCGCCGTGTGATGGAAGAATGTGCAGCTCCGCGCACCGGGGCCGAGGGTACTTGGATCACGCCGAGTATGCTCGCGGCCTACACTGCCCTGCATCGGATGGGCGTTGCGCACTCAGTAGAAGTCTGGGCGGGCGGGGCGCTGGTTGGGGGGCTCTATGGCGTATCATTCGGGCGAGTCTTTTGTGGTGAGTCGATGTTTAGCCGTCGTTCGGATGCGTCTAAGGTCGCGTTCGTGTGCCTGGTTCGTCAGTTACAGCGCTGGGGGTTTGCCGTGGTGGATTGTCAGATCCAAACGAGCCACCTCCAAAGCTTTGGCGCGGAAAACATCCCGCGCAGAGAGTTCGTGAACGCGCTGGACAGCTACGCCGATCGACCAGGCCCGCCAACTCCGTGGCGATTCGACGCCGATCTTGTCACGAGCAGTGCGGCTCGGCCCTAGTGCGCCTCCTTAGAGCAGTCTGCGTTGCCTGCTTGCAACATTTGTTGCTCGTGCGGCAGACTCACTACAAAGTGATGCGAGATTACCACCCTGTTGTATGACGTACAATAGGGTCTTAGAAAAAAATTTACTTTTTTTGAGAAAAGGTGGGTGCCTTTAATTGCTTTTCTGTGGGGCGTTCTGCGGTATCGTAGGGTGTCTTGCGAAAGGTGGTAAATTAGCTGCTGGTAGGTTGTGGCGTCACGACATCGTGTAACCTGCGTTGGGCAGTCTTGCGTTACACTGGCGGGGTGACTTTCCATTATCAGGGGGAACATAGTGATGTTGTCAATTATTGCTGCCGTTGCTGCGAATGGCGTTATCGGTAAAGACGGGGAGATACCGTTTTATCTACCAAAGGATCTCGAGCGGTTTAAGTGCATCACCAGATCCAGTCCGGTTGTGATGGGACACCGAACCTTTAATCACTTTGGTGGAGCGCTACCAGACCGAATCAATATTGTCATGACGAAGGATCGCGACTTTGCGGCGAAGGGTGTGCTCGTCGCGCATTCCCTTGCCGAGATGAATGAGTTCATTGCCCTGCTCAAAGCCGATGAGGTGTTCATTATCGGTGGCGCGAAACTGTACCATGACACCATTGCTCGGGCAGAAAGGATATACCTGAGTTCAATGGTGCAGGAATACGACGGGGACGCGATGTTTCCGAAGATCAACCAAGACGAGTGGGATGTGTTGTTCGTCCGCTACTTCGACGATCACTCTTTCACCATCCTGGAGAGAAAAAGCACGGCACATAAGATTGTGCTGGACGCGAAGGAGTGTAGTAGTGACGAGGTCGGGCCTGGTTTTGGCGTGATCCCAAAGTCGTTGCGTTTTGATCCGAAAAACGCCGAGATCATGGACGCATACGACAAGTACGTCCCCCACGGGAGACGATAAGACCAACAGACGAACCGACGAGCGATTACCGGTGGCGGCTGTTGGTGGGATGGGTTGCTGAAGAGATCGCCCCCGTAGGGTTGCGGGGGCTTTGGACGGTTTCAATACTCTGGCGGTAGATCCTTTAGATCGGCCCACGAGTAGACCGGCCCCTTAATGCAGACGTAGTCCTTGCCGACGTTGCAGCGACCGCATTTGCCGAGGGCGCACTTCATCTTGTTCTCAATGGTCGTGTAGATCTGCTCGTCCTGGAAGCCGAGGGCGCGCAGGTTCTTGATCACGAACTTGATCATGATCGGCGGGCCGCAGGTGATCGCAATCGCGTTGTCGTGTGTTGGTGCCTTGTCCATCAGGTTTGCGGGCACAAAGCCACAAAACTCGTGCCAGCCTTCCTCGGCATTATCCACCGACAGATGAACCTCAGCCGTCGAGCGCAGCTTCTCAAGCTCGGCCTGATACATAATGTCGCGCGCACTACGGCCACCGTAGAAGACGGTGATGTTTTTGAAGTCATCACGCCGCGTCACTGCCGTTTGGATGACGGGCCAGATCGGGGCGAGACCGCAACCACCACCGATGAAGACCAGGTTCTTGCCGCGCCAATCATCAATGGGGAAACTATTCCCATACGGGCCGCGTATGCCAACGACATCACCCACCGCGAGGTCGTGGAAGGCAGAGGTCACACGACCCGCCCGCATAATGCTGAACTGCTTATAGCCACTGACCAACGGGGACGAGGCGATCGAGATCATCGACTCGCCACGACCAAACACCGACAGCATGGCGCACTGACCGCATGCATGTTCAAAGCCGCCGCCATTGACGAATTCGAGCCGGAAGGTCTTGATAGAACGCTCGCCCGGCACCTCCTCTTTGACGTGGATGACCCGAGCCAACTGCGGTAGGTAGATATTATCTCCCATATTCAACCCCTCGACTCCTTAGCCCTCTTTCGCCGACGGAAGAACGGCGGCTCCGGCTACCTGGTTGACAACCGTAATAATGTCGATCCCAACTGGACAGCCGCTAACACACCGACCGCACCCGGTACACTGGATCATCCCGAAATTCTCTTGGAAATACTGAAATTTATGACAAACTCGCTGGCGGAGACGCGAGGCCAAGCCCTCCCTTGGGTTGTGGCCAGAGGAGTGCATGGTGAAATCCGGATACGGGCAGGAATCCCAGGTGCGCACCCGACTCCCCTGGAGGGAGGAGGCGCTAG
>CAIRSR010000004.1 GCA_903881315.1 uncultured Thiotrichales bacterium
CAGTGCAGAAGACCTAGAAACCACACTCCACAGATACGTTCTGATCTACAATGAGCACATACCCCAGAAGGCTCTGAAGCATCAAAGCCCCATGGCAGCGATGGAGCAGTGGTACAGCAAAAAACCCGACCTTTTCATTAAACAGCCATACAATCATCCGGAACCCGACACCTACGGTTCGCCGAAGGGTATAGCAACAGCACTATAAAATGATTGCCCGTTTTTCTGCTTAAATCCCTCCCCGATGAGTCGGGGAGGGGCTTGGGGAGGGGTTGATCTTTTGACTGATTATCGTTTTATGTGGCCACAGCCATAGGTTTCTTTTCGATAACCGGAAGGGGTAGCGCAATATGAGAGAGCCGGGGTGATCGGTCTCATCTTTAGGGAGGAGAAAAACTCCTTCCCACTCACAGACAGGGAACCCCAAGGCTCAAGGTAAAACAATTGACTGGTCTTTAGCTGGATGAAAAAAGAAATCAGCCAAAGACCAGTCGATTCGTCCTTATCTTATTCCTGAGCCATCAAGGCAAAGGAACCTAGGCACCACCCGCGAGCAGTGCGTTTACCCGCCGCACGTAGGCCGCCGGATCCTCAATCTGACCGCCCTCTAGGAGCAAGGCCTGATCGAAGAGGATCAGGGCGCGGTCGCCGAAGCGGTCATTGTCTTGTTCTGCGTCCAATGCCTTGACCAGGGGGTGATTGACGTTGATCTCTAGGATCATCTCGACCTTTGGCGTGTGTTGGCCCGCCGCTTTTAGCAGCCGCGACAGATGCACCGACATGCCGTGCTCCTCGCTGACCAGGCAGGCCGGAGAATCGGTGAGGCGCTGGCTTACGTTGACCTCCTTGACCCGCTCCCCAAGCGCGTGGCGGACGCGCGAAAGCAGGGATTGGTGCTGCTTAGAGTCATTCTCGGCCTTTTCCTTTTCGCCCTCGTCGGCGAGTTTGCCAAGGTTTAATTCACCCTGCGAAACCGACTGCAACGACTTGCCATCAAATTCACTAAGATGAACGGTCAGCCATTCGTCTACGCGGTCGGTGAGTAATAATACCTCGACCCCCTTGCGGCGGAAGACCTCAAGGTGTGGCGAAGAACGCGCCGCCGCGAGATTGTCCGAGGTGAGGTAGTAGATCTTTTCCTGACCCTCTTTCATGCGGCCCACGTAATCGCTGAGCGAGACATCTTGGGTTTCGCCCACACTGTTGGTCGTGGTGAACCGCAAGAGTTTGGCAATGCGTTCGCGATTGTTGGCGTCTTCGCTCGGGCCTTCTTTCAGTACCCGCCCACATTCCTTCCAGAAGGTTGCGTATTTCTCGGGGGAGTCTTTGGCGAGGTCTTCTAGTAATCCCAAGACCTTATTGGTCGCGCCATTGCGGAGCGCATCCACGACCTTGCTGTTTTGCAGGATCTCCCGCGAGACATTGAGGGGCAGATCGTCTGAATCGACAATGCCGCGTACAAAGCGCAGGTAGCTTGGGAGAAGATCCTTGGCGTCGTCCATAATAAATACGCGACGCACGTAGAGTTTGGCACCACGACGGGTATCGCGATCCCACAGATCGAAGGGGGCGCGACCTGGGACATACAGCAAGAGGGTGTATTCGTATTTCCCTTCGACGTGGCTGTGTACCCACGAGAGTGGGTTCTCGTAATCGTGTGAGACGTATTTGTAGAATTCCTGGTACTCTTCCTCGGTAATCTCGGACTTGGCGCGTGTCCAAAGGGCCGAAGCGCGATTGACCACATTGTCCTTTTCGCCATCCTTTAGCACAATGGGGATCGGGATGTGATCGGAGTATTTGGTGATGATGTTGCGCAGACGCCAGCTCTCTAATAGATCGTCCTCACCCTCGCGGAGGTGTAAGGTGACCTCGGTGCCGCGCTCATTGCGCTCAATGGTTTCGATGGTGTAGGTGCCATCGGCTGCCGACTCCCAGCGAACCCCGTGCTCGGGGGTGAGGCCCCCACGGCGGGTGGTGACGGTCACGCGATCGGCGACCACAAAGGCCGAGTAGAAGCCAACGCCAAACTGGCCGATGAGCTTGGTATCCTTGGCCTGATCGCCAGTCAAGGATTCAAGAAACTTGCGGGTGCCGGAACGGGCGATGGTGCCAAGGCTCTCTACGGCCTCGGTGCGGCTCATGCCAATGCCGTTGTCGCTGACGCTGATGGTGCGTGCCTCCTTGTCGAAGCGCACTGATACCTTGAGATCACTGTCTCCTGCGTACAGGGCATCATCGGTGAGTGCCTCGAAACGCAGGCGGTCAGCCGCGTCGGCAGCATTGGAGATGAGTTCGCGTAGGAATATCTCCTTGTTGCTGTACAGGGAATGGATCATGAGGTTGAGGAGTTGTGTCACCTCTGCCTGGAATCCAAGGGTCTCCTTATGGGTTTCTACGGTCATAACGCACTCTTCTCCTTAACGATAACGGGTTGTAACGCGGGTATGTGAAACGGACTAGTATATCGGGCTGTGATGCACCTGTGCCGAGTGACGAGCGCGGCTCTCCGTGACATGGGGGCGACAGATAAAAAAAACAAGGGCCACTGTGGGCGTGCTGTTGCGGTTCTGGTGTGGGCGATGGCGGTGTATGATGCGTTGCCGTTATGGTGACGGATCCGTCGGGGCGCTTTACTCTGCGGTTTGGACACGGTTGGCCGCTGCTTCATAAAGATACCCCATAACCCGTTTTGGGCACTACAACCATGCGGATAGAAATGAATGATGCTGTAGGCACAATACCGCCCACCGATGGTTCGTCTGCCCTTTGTATGCAGTCGCTGCTACAGGGCTTGCTAGAACTCGCCCTTTCCTCATTGCCATTCTCTGAGCGGATGCAGCGTGTGCTCGGGATTTTGCTGAAAAACCTTTGGCCCGAGCCGGATGCCACTTGTGGCGCAATGATCTTGCTCGATGACAAACTGCCCTTTGGGGAATGGAAGGTGGTTGCTAAGCTTGGCGTGCGCGAGGAGCGCGAACGATTGACCTTTACCTGCCGGATTGATGCGGGTGGCTGTAAGTGTGAAAAGCCAGGCAAAGAAAAGAACCAATTGGTTTGGTGTTATCCACTATCCAACTCCCACGATGCTGCGGGTGTGCTGCAGGTGATTTCAGCGCGTGAGCCTGGTAATGATCAGGTCTTCCACGAGGCCATCGCGATTGTGCGCAACACCTTGGTGCGAATGATCGAGCAAGAGCGGATCACCCAAGCGGTTGGGATTATGGGCGGCCTATTGGCAGACCATAGCGAGAAGGAGAGTGCCGCCAGTAGGGCCAAGAGCGCCTTTCTTTCTAACATGAGCCATGAGATCCGCACCCCGCTCAATGCTATCATTGGTATGACCGATCTCATCATGAACACTACCCTCACCCGTGAGGAAGAATATAGCAATCTTAAGATTGTGCAGAATGCCTCGATTAATCTGCTTAATCTAATTAACAGTATCCTAGATCTTTCTAAGATAGAAGCTGGTCATCTGACCATCGAAAGGATCCCCTTTGATCTATTGGGACAGGTGGAAAGTGTCTGCGAGAGCATTGCTATCAATGCGCATCGGAAGGGGCTTAATCTCTATTTCCATTGTCTCTCAGAACTCTCGCAGACCGTGGTGGGCGACCCACTACGGCTGAAACAGGTGATTATCAATCTCATCAACAATGCGATCAAGTTTACGGAACAGGGCGAGATTGTGCTACGGATAGAGGATATGCTACTCACTGATTCACAGCAGCCAGGCTTGTTATTCTCTGTCTCGGATACGGGTATTGGTATTCCCGCCGGAAAGCAGGCGATGGTGTTTGATCACTTTACCCAGGTAGACACATCCACAACCAGAAAGTATGGCGGGACGGGATTGGGTCTTGCGATTTGTAAGCACCTCATTGAACTCATGGGTGGAGAGATTGGCCTGCACAGTGAACTGGGCCGGGGGACGCGCTTTTATTTCTCTCTGCCATTGCGGCGGCGGGTGCCATTACCAGAAGACGAAAAAATAGAGATGCTGTCTTTTGGTGAGAGGCGCAAGCGTGAATACCGCGAGGGTAGCCATCCCCTGCGTGGTGTTCGTCTATTGCTTGGCGATCATCATGTCACCGGTCGCACCATTGTGCGGGATATCCTGCGGCGCTTTGGTGCGGAGATTACCGAGGCGCATGACGACGCCGGAGTATTGGCGCAGTTGTCTACCGGACAATCCTTTGATGTCATGGTGCTCGACGAAGATATGGTAAAGTCCTTGCATGATGACGCTCGCAACAGCCAATCGCCAATGCAATTTCTTTCGGAAAAGCTGCCGCTTGGATGCATTATTCTGATCTCGTCGCACATCGCGCTCCAGCAATTGCCGCGCCCGCCCTGGCTGCAAAATGTGACAACGCTCAAGAAGCCGCTGCGTCATTTTCACTTACTAAAGAGAATACAACAAATCTTGGGGCATATTGAGAAACAGTCCGAACAAGTATCCTTTTCTATTGTGCGTCGGACGGATATTGAACCGATGCATGTTCTCTTGGTTGAGGACATCGAAGAGAATCAACAGTTGGCGATGGCGATATTAGGGCATGCGGGTCATCAGGTGGTTACGGTTGGGAATGGTTTGCAGGCGCTTCAACAGTTACAAGAACGAGATTTTGACGCGGTGCTGATGGATCTACAGATGCCCGAGATGGGTGGCCTTGAGGCAACCGAGCGGATTCGTCGTGGCGCGGATGGGGTACGCCAAAGCAATATTCCAATTATCATTGTGACGGCGAATGCCCTGATGGATGAGTGGCACCGGTGCACCCTGGCTGGTGCCAATGCCTTTTTACTAAAACCCTATCGGGCTGCCGCACTGTTGGAAATGGTCGAGGCCCATGCCCGCAAGAAGGTAAAGAAGTCAAAAGTAACGCCTCTGCAAACGGTTGAAGGGATTGATGCGGAAACGCTCTCGAGTAACAAGCAATTATTTGTGGAGGGCGTAGCCCTGCGGATGCGCGACCTTGCCCAGGCAATTGAGATGAGGAATGTGGGTACGGCGGTGCGGTCTGCAAAGCAGTTGCAGGACTTGGCAGGATCGATCGGAGCTACCCGGCTCAAGACCCAAGTCGTTCGTCTGATTGGCCAGGTGGATATGGCGGAGTGGAAAGAGGTTGAGGAGATGTACACGTCTGTGAAACAATACGCGGATCGGGTGCTAGATGCCTTGACTGAAGAGAGTCAATAGAAAAACGGTTTTGGGGCGCAAGGGCTCTTTGTTTTTTATGCGACATGATCCGCCTCAATGAAAAGGGGGGAGCGAATCGCTGTATCGATACGGGGTGTGCGATTCGACCGCGAGGCGCAAACAAAGGGTTGTGTGGCGAGGATGGGGTGTTTTGCCGAGTCGGGTAGGTTACACTTAAAGATCGTTTGCTTCCGTCGGTTATAAACGGGGGGGGCAGATGGCATTCTGGTATTGTATCGAGCAGGTGATGAACCCATGAAGATCCTGATTGTTGATGATGAATTACAGAACCGGAAACTACTCAGGGATTATCTCAAGCCCTTTGGACATTGCGATATGGTCGCGGATGGTAAGGCGGCGGTTGAGCTATTCACCACCGACCTGGAGGATGGTGAGCCGTATGATGTTGTCTTTCTTGACATTATGATGCCTGGTATGGATGGCCAAAAGGCGCTCTCTAAGATGCGCGCCGTCGAAAAGAGGCTTGCCCCCGAGAGGAAGGACACGCCGGTGATTATGGTGACTGGTCTTGATTCGCCGTTGCAAGCGATGGATGCCTATTTTCGCGGCAGTTGCACGGATTACCTGACCAAGCCTGTGACCCGCCAGACCCTGGTGGAGAAGTTGCGTAAACTAAAACTGATCCCCGAGGGCGAAGATTCGGAGTGAGGCCCAAGGTCTAGCGGAACAGATCCTCGCGGAACATAAAGAATATGGCACCGACCAGGCACAGGCCGGCCCATAGGTAGTCGAGTTTGAGCGGTTCTCTCATAAAGAGTACCGAGAAAGGGACGAACACGGAAAGGGTAATGACTTCTTGGATGATCTTTAACTGGCCAACGCTGAGTTGTGAGTAACCAATTCGGTTGGCTGGTACTTGTAGCAGGTATTCAAAAAACGCAATCAGCCAACTGATGGTCGCGGCAATAAACCATGGCTTGTCGCGCAGCTCGCGCAGGTGTGCGTACCAGGCAAATGTCATAAAGACGTTGCTGCACACTAAGAGGACAACCGAGAGTAGTATGGGGTGCATGGTTGGTTGGTCGCATGGCGTTACTGTTACGCACCGGAAAGGTGTTACCGGATTGTCCTAAGAGGATTCGTTTAATCCCGCGAGCCGCAGAATTCTACACCGTGTTGCAGTGTATCGGTTGTGCTGGTATTTTGTCCAGCACCTGTGGGTTGCGCTTTCTCTCGGGTTTACGTCTACCGAGCGGTATTACTATGATCGAATATAAATTCCATCCGGCATGTTTGATGCTGCCGACGATGCAGGCAGAGGAATTCGAGAGTATAAGGATATCCATTGCGACTGGATATAACGAAAATTACCCGATTCTTTTGTGCGAAGGCAAGATTTTGGATGGACGCCATCGTTATCTGGCGTGCCTTGAGCAGGCAATAGAACCCACCTTCGAGGAATGGACGGGGGGCGACCCCTATGATTTTATTCGGCGCGAACACCAGACCCGTAGAAAGTGGCTGAATGGCGAGCAAAAATATCTTACCATAAAGAATTTGATGGAGGCCTCCGACGAGTGGCTGGTGCGGAATAGCAAGGCCCGCGATGAGGCCCGTGCCGCTCATATTGCGCAAACCGAGGAAGGTCAGGCTTCTTGTGATCCACTTGCTGGTGATACCACGGTGCTTGAAGAAGGAAACGCTCCCGAAGCGGTGGGTTTTGTCGCTGTGGATGACGCAGTACCTGGCGGTGATATTGGGGCCGCGATAACATCGGCTGTTGCGGAAGCAGGACATGCCGACCAACCAGAGTCGGCTGGGGTGTCTGTTGGTGTGATTCCGTGTGTTAGCGCAACTGAGGTTGCTGGGTTGACCAGCCTTGTCACCAGCGATCTGGTGCAGGTTGGTGATGTTGTGCCGACAACGCTAGCCGCTGGTGAAGGTGCAACCGATGGCGAGTCACAACCTCGCCTCTCTCCGGTGGCGCGGGCGCTGGCAGAGGCGCGTAAGCGAGCGGCGGCCAATCAACCAACCCAAGAGGTGGTTCACGCAGCAAGCCCCCCGAGTACGGCGCTGAGCGCGGTTCCGGCGGCGCATCCACTGGTGAGTTCAGGCCACCTGACGAGCGCACTGACCGAGGAGCGTTATCGGGTCATCATGCGCGAGGAGATCCAGTCGGCGCTGCTTGGGCCACTGCGCGACATGCTCACGGAGGGGCTCGCACGCTACAAAGAGGTGCATACCATGCCGACGACCCGGGTGTTGGGGAACGCCGAACGGGCCGATCGACCGCCGCGTACGGCCCCCGCTCCACTATGGACGTCGGCTCCGGTCGACTTTTCCTATCTCCAACCGGTACAACCCGAATCGAGGTTCGACCGACATCGCCAAGGCTTGGAAAGCCTCGTCAATCTCGACCCGCCGAAAAAGACTGGCGAGGGCGAGGGCTAGCCTAGCCTAACCTACCCGTTCGTCGTGGTGGCTCGTGGCAGGTAATTGACGTGGATGGTTTCGATGTGCGGGACGCCGATGTGAATGCTGTTCCTGAGCTTCGTGGATAGATTGTTTGCCTCGAAAACGGAAATATCCACGGCAAGCCGCAGCTCTAGCTCAACCGCAAAAGAATCGCCTAAGCGCCGACCGTATATGCGCTGGATGGAATCGATCTCTGGTTCACGAGAACAGATTGTCCTGATCCGATGTTCTAGCTCTTCGGGCAGGCCAAAATCGAGCAGGCCTTGTACCGCCTCGCTGACAATACTCCAGCCAATGCGGATGACAAATAGCATGACCAACAAGGCCATCAGGTGATCGGCAATGATCCAACCGTTATAGGCCAAGAAGGTGCCAACCAAGACCATGACCGAGGAAATGGCGTCAACGCGATTGTCGGCAGAGGCGGCGCGAATTGCGGCGTTGTTGTTGCACGCAGCAATGCCACGCAATATCCGATGCACGATCTCGCTGGTGAGCGCCAACAATAGTGCCGATACGATGGCGAGCGCACGGGGCGGACTAATCTGGCCTGATTGAATACTTTGGACGTTGTGCCACAGAAAGATGAACGCCCCACCGATTAGGAATATCCCAATCAACAGGGAAGAAAGGAATTGCACCTTGCCGTAGCCATAGGGGAAACGCTCGGTTGCGGGCTTTCTTGCGATATAAACGCTAAGCCAATTGATTCCCTTCGAGAGAACATCCCCGCTCGCGAGAAAGGCGACCGCATGCAGCCCGGCGCTGCCGGTCATGAGGCCCATACTGCCACCAAAGATGGCCTTGCAGATGACGACGAAGAAATCAAGCCGAACTGCGTCGTCTGCGCACTGCACACACTGCTCCCGACGATGCGATCTCTTGGCGGTAACATTCACAATTAGAAAATCCTCGTTACTTCAGTCGGCTAGAGTGACGCACTGCCCAACGGTGGGCTACCTTGCGGTGGCTAAAGATATCCAAGCCAACACCGATAGGCCCTTGGCGGGGCTTTCCTATCCAATTACGCAGGACACGTACTATATACTATTATCATAATAGGGGGCGGCACCGCAAATCACGCGAAAATTAAATGGCGACCAATACCTGATGAGTGCGCTATGGGATTCAAAGGTTTCAGATTCAAGCTGTCATGTTTTGTGTTGGTTTTTACTTTTCGTAATAGCCAATAATTTTTGTGTCCGCTGGTGTCTTTCGATATACCGTGTTTTGGTAGGCTAACTTCTGCGACGTTACTTTCTAGGGCACCTAAAAACTTGCTGGTTGTGTCGTTGACTTTGGTATAACACACTGTTCAGAACAACTGTTATCGAAAAAAGAGGTGAGGTGCCGTTAGTAAAAACCAGCCCGATAAATTTTGTGATCGACGTTATTCGATGGCGCTCACATTTATATGTCAATGAATTCAGTGTTACCCATGAATGGATAAGAAAAAGATCTTAGGATCAGGGCCGCGCCAGAACTGGCTCCCAAGAAGGATTTAGAGGTGCCGTCTTTAAATCTTGTTTCTTGTTTCTTGTTTCTTGTTTCTTGTTTCTTGTTTCTTGTTTCTTGTTTCTGTGGTATTGTACCGTTTAGTAGGAAACTTTGCAAGTTCCTTATCTATCACCTAGGAGATTATGGTCTGCTTTTGGTGAGCGATTGGGGTTCGAGTCTTCCTCTTCCTCTTCCTCTTCCTCTTCCTCTTCCTGACCATTTTAGTTGGACAATATTGTGGCGGGTTTTGCGGTTGGGTTAGGGGATGTACTGAATGAGCTGCGCGTTTCTTTGCGAAGAGACGGGCAGAGTGGTGTGTTAGACTGCGGTGTTTGGGCGCTAAATGAGGGTTTGGGCGTCCTCCGTAGGCCTGGTGGTGCGGGAGTTTTCCTATAAACAGGCAGTAGAGCGCGATCTAATGCAATTCTCCAATAAACAGAACGGAGTACGATGATGGCTTCAGAGACGTTAATGTTGAAACTGAGCGGGGCGGCCCAAGCGGCGCAGGTGCCCATGTTGACCGGCCAGTCGTTTGTGGTGGGTAAGACGGTCGCAACCGGAGACGGGCTCGGCAACTGGTTGTTCTTGCACCCGATGGCCTGTACTGGCCCGGTCTGTGGCCCAGGGGAAGGCATGGTTGCGCTTAAGCTTGAAGGTGCCCGCCAGACTGGGTTGCTGACCTCTATGGTTGGCAAGACCGTGACCGTTGGGCAGAGTCCGGTGGGTGCGGCAGCCGCCAACAATTGGCTCGTGCTTCATCCTTATCTGGGTGGTGCGGCTGGCAAGGGTGTTGCTGCGACGGGTGTGGTCGCCAAGGGCGGTGGTCTGCAGCAGATGGGTTTCCGTGCGGTTGAGATCGAGGGCGGTGGCGCTGCGAAGGGTGCGGCGGCAGGTGCCATGAAGGGTGCGGCTGGTAAAGGTGCGATGGTGGGTAAGGGTGCTGCCAATATGGCGGTGAACGGTGGTACTGCGGTTGCCGGGCAGGGCGTGTTGGTGGGTAGCGCCAAAGGTGCGACGACAGCCAAGAGTCTTGCTACCGGTGGCACCATCTGGAACGGTTCTGGCGCGAGTCTTGGGTTAGGGCTTGGTCTCGGTGCTTGGGGCCCGATGTTGTTGGTGGCTGCTGCGGCTGCGGTGGGTGTTGGCATCTACAGCTATATGCAGCGTCCCGCAGCTGAAAACGAGATCGAAGAGGCTGTGAGCTAACGGATGTTGTGCTACTTTGCCAAAGACCTACCTTAAGGGGAGTCGCGTGACCCTATGAGTACCCAGCTACCACCAATTCAACGGCGAGTAATGGCAGCGTTTGGCTATATGCTAGTGTTGTGCCTGGTGCCACTGTATTTAAACAAAGACGACAGTTTTGTCGCCTTTCATGCGAGGCAGGGGGCGGTACTTTGGATCTGGTCGGTTCTCTCCTTTTTTTCCCTGTACTTGCCGATTGCTGGTGTCTATTTCGCGAGCACCTCCACGTTCCTTGTTCTGGCGGGATGCGGGTACGGTCTTCTTTCGGTGCTGCTGAATAAGTGTTGGGAGATTCCTTTCATCTCACGGATCGCGACAAGGCTATGATTGTTGTGCGGTGGCGGTTTTGCGGGGAGTCTTCGGTATGAGAGAAATCACCAATGTCGTGGGCTAGTAGGCGCATCGGCTGTTTTGTCTGCTCGAATCCTTGCTCGTCTTCTGCAGGAAAGCAGGAGTGTGGAGTCGAGCGGGGTGGGGGCAGCGTGGAAAATGATGCGGCGGAGATGCCGCAACAGCCGCTGGAAGCGCATCACCACAATGCGCTGTATCTGGTCGTCGCGGTGGTGATGATCCTGATGACGATGATTGTGGCGCTGCAACCCTTGTACCTGTCCGAGGTATTGGGGCTTGCGCGTGACAATGCGGGATTTGTGAACGCCAATATCCAGGTGATCTCTGAGGTGCTCGATCTCCTTTTGGTGGGCTATCTCGGCTACCTCTCTGATCGCGTGGGGCGTATTCCGCTCTTGGTCTATGGCTTTCTGTTTACCGGCGTAATGGCGCTGTTTGCCCCGTTCGAAAAAGAGATAGCATTTGCGCTTGGGCTTGGTTCTCTCTTGGTGTTTTACGTCATCCGCATCTTGATGTCGCTTGGCACCACCCTGATCTGGCCGCAGGTGATTGCGCTTGCTGGTGATTATGGAAGTAATCGTGATCCAACCAGGTTGGTGCGTAACGTCGGATTTATGATGGCCTTTGGGGTGAGTTTGGTGTACGCAGTCTTCATGCAGATCCCAAACTATGTCGGCCTGAGAGCCATCATGGTGATGATTGCGGTCGTTGCGTTTGTCGGTGCCTGGCTTGCGCGGAATCTTTTGGTGGAGGCGTCGGCTGCGCGACAAAAAGAAACTCAGCAAGAGTTTCCCTTGTCTCTGTTGTGGAACCTGTTACGACAAGATAAGAAATTGGCGCTGAGCTTTCTAACCGCGTTTACCTCGCGCAATGACATGGTGGTCGTTGGATTGTTTCTGATGACGTGGTTTATCTATTTTGCTGACCTGGTTCCCGGGATGGATCGCATACATGCAGCATCGCAGGCAGGTATCGTGATTGGTTTTATGGGGGGGATGGTGTTGGTTGCCATCCCATTCTGGGGGAAGGTCATCGAAAGATATGGAACTGTGGCGGCGATGGCGATGGCGCTGCTCTTGACGGGATGTGGATTTGCGGCCATTGGTCTTATTCTGAATCCACTCGGCTGGTGGATCTTGCTGCCGATTTCGCTGGTTGGTGTGGGGCAGGCCGGATCAATCCTGGCATCGCAGATTGTGGTTCTGGATAGTGCGCCGCAAGGCATTCGAGGCACTGCTCTTGGGGTTTTCAATACGGTAGGCTGTATTGGCGTGGTCTTTTTCTTGCAGGTCGGCGGCGTACTCTTCGACTGGATCGGCCCGACAGCGCCGTTTACCCTGGTTGGGATCGCAAACCTGATAACCTTTAGTTATGCGTTGCTGGTCATGAAGCAGGTGAGCGGGAAGAAGTCTTCCGACGTAAGAGTCAATCTTTCGTCACTTAATCGAGTTTGAGATAGGGGAGGGGTTTGGTGGCTACAATCATATTTGGTCTTATCTGTTTGTCCCTCGGATTGTGGGGAATGTCGGCGTGGTGGTGGTCGCTGGTTGAGTTTCTTCGTGGGTTGGTGCCGTTGATGCTGGTCGTTTTAGGGCTGGTGGCTCTCGGTGCAGGTGTTACGAAGATGCGTGATGCCGCTCCCCGCGAGCCAATGGATCCCGAAATGACGGACAGTTCTTCGCCCTCTGACGAGTGATGGTGCCATGTTTTCCAAAGAAAGTTCAGAGTGTGGTTTAGGTATGCGCAAGTATCTGTATTGGATCGGCCTCTTGGCGGCGATTACGCTCGTGGGCAGCTACTGGTACCTAAACTATTTTCTGGATGAGATTGGTTTTGATGCCCACGAGGTGCTCATCCCTCAGGCGAGGGTGCGTGCACAGGTCGGTGCGCCACAGGCACCATTGGCAGTGCAGGCAATGCCGGGAGTCCCGGGCATGGTCGTTTCACCGGTTGCTTGGCCTGCGAATGCGATGGTTGCGCCACCTCTTGGTGGGTTGAACCAGGCGGCAGTTGGGGAGGCGTCTTTTGCGACTGTGGTGCGTAATGTCCTACCTGCTGTGGTCAATGTATCGACCCAGAACAATACGGTAGCGCCGAAGCCTGCACTAGCCCCCGCCCAGCAAGCATTGGCCGGTTCCGGGACGTTGCAGTTTGCAAGCCCCTATTCTGGGGTTGCCCTGGAAACGCTTGGCTCGGGCGTCATCGTGACCGCAGACGGCTACGTGGTCTCTAACTACCATGTGGTAGAAAACTCAAAGAATGTTTTTGTGACGGTGTTTGGCCCTGCGGGAAACCAGCGCTATCCAGCCGATGTGATTCAGCAGGATGCGGCTCGTGACCTGGTACTACTCAAGATCCAGCCGATGAGTCCGCTCAGGATTGCGCCGCTTGGTAACAGCGATGAGTTGCAGGTGGGTGAGCCGGTGATTACGGTTGGTTGTCCCTTTGGTCTCGACCAAACGGTGAGCAAGGGCATTGTCTCCGGGCTCCGTAAGGCGGTGACCATTGAGGGGGTTATCCACAGCAATCTGGTGCAGACCGATGCTGCCATTAACCAGGGGAATTCTGGTGGGCCACTGGTCGCGGCGAAT
The DNA here is from genome assembly GCA_903881315.1 of uncultured Thiotrichales bacterium. Lineage (GTDB taxonomy): Bacteria > Pseudomonadota > Gammaproteobacteria > CAIRSR01 > CAIRSR01 > CAIRSR01. The sequence continues at coordinate 13,327 of CAIRSR010000004.1, forward strand.
GGGCATGTGATTGGTATCAACACGGCCATCTATTCGCCGACCCAGGCCTTTTCTGGGGTTGGTTTTGCGGTGCCGGTTAATACGGTGCGCGACTTCCTGAACGAGGTCATCCAACTGCCTGATGTGGCGCGTGGCGTCAACCTGCCGATGGGGCCGCAGCAGGTCGCGGTACGGCGTGTGCCACCGCCGATTCCGGCTAACTCGGTTGCCCCGCATGGTGATCGTGGCCCTTGCGAAAGCTGCCACCAGATCATTCGGACGGGTCAGTTGATGGCTCAGAACGTCCAGCCTGGGCTCTACGGGACGATGCCGATGGATGTGACTGGGCGCAATGTTGCGATTGCGCCGCCGAGTGTTGCTCCTGACAACGCCCTTGGCGCTACCTTCAAGTCTGTGGATGCCTATCTGTTGCAGCGCTTCCGTCCGCCTTCTAACGGGGGGGTGTTTGTGACGCAGGTGGCGCAGGGTTCACCCTCTGAGCAGGCTGGGTTGGTGGCTGGGGATCTCATCTTCAAGATGAACGGGCGTTGGGTGCGCACCCCTGAGGAATTACAGGCGATGTTGGCGACTCAGACGGTGGGTGACAAGGTGCGGCTTGATTTTATGCGCAATCAAGAACGGCGTGAGATCTCGGTGACGCTCGCGGCCCCAGCGGCTGTCGATGCGACCGCCCAGCCGGTTGCAGCACCTATCTACCCCTGTATGCCGACGACGGATATGCAGCCGGTGGGGCTTGGCTTGGGGTTAGGGCCTCGTGCTCGGCAAGGTGGCTGTGTCGCGGCTGGTGCGATGGCGCAACCGGTTGCTGCCCCGATGACTGCTGCCGTTGATGCGGGCAATGCCGTGGCGGGTGGGCAAACGGCCGCTACGCCGCCCGCCAAGAAAACCCCAGTTAGGACGGAGTTTGAGTGGCAGGGTATGGAATTGGTGCCCATCACAACGGCCATGGTGACGCAGGATCCCACCCTCAAGGGCAAGGCGGGGGCGGTGGTGAAAGAGCTTGATCCTGGTTTGCAAGCAGATATGGCGGGTGTGAAGGCGAACGATGTGGTATTGGCTATCAATGGTTCACCGGTCTCTTCCAATGCGGAACTTGATAAGGCCATTACGGCTACCAATCAAGCCAGTACCATCCTGCTGGATGTGGAACGGAGTGGTCAGCGTCTGCTGGTTACCTTGAAATGAATTTCGGAAGGCGTTGTCCCTAAAAAGGGCGGTTCCTTCAGCAAGACGGCAAACTAAAATACGAGAGCGATCATGAATAAAGATTCTAAGCCTACTTTCGCTGATTCTCGGAAATCAGAGACTACGACGGATCCCAAAAAGCCAGCAGCGGTACCGGAGAAGACCTCGGTTGAGCAGGCATTGGACGATATTTTGCAGTTGCAACTGAATGATAAACAAAAGCCTGGCAGTGCTGTGCCTGAAGACAAAGCGGCTGCCGCGAAGGGCCCGAACGCCCCGTATAACCTTCGGGCAACGCCCCCAGCCCGTTCGGATGCCGTTGCAGATGACGTGAAGGAACTGATGGAAATGATGGGATCCCCGCTGCCGTCCAAGGTCAAGGAGACGCCACCTCCTGCCGCCAAGGAGGCACCACCGACTACCTCTGAAAAAGAACGGATGCTGAAGACCATGCGTGACGAGGCTGCCAAGATTATTGAGGACAACAAGGCATCTCGTGCCCGTCTTGAGCAATCTACGGTTGCCAGTAAGCCCGCCGACGATAAGAAGCCAGCGGTTGCGCCTGATGCACCCAAGGCGTCTGCTCCGGCAGCGAAGGATCCGTTTGTAGCAAAGTCAGTGGATGAGAAGAAGCCCGAGGCTGCAGCCGCGAAAACGACGCTTGCCTTTGATCCGTTTGCCGAATTCGATGTCCCAGCCGCTGCTGCGAAGGGCGCTGCTCCAGTAGCCGCTGCTAAAGACGCTGCCCCAGCGGCTGCTGCTAAGGGTGTTGCCCCCCCAGCCGTTGCTGCTAAAGACGCTGCCCCAGCGGCTGCTGCTAAGGGTGTTGCCCCCCCAGCCGTTGCTGCTAAGGACGCTGCTCCAGTAGCCGCTGCTAAGGACGCTGCTCCAGTAGCCGCTGCTAAGGATGCTGCTCCAGTAGCCGCTGCTAAGGACGCTGCTCCAGTAGCCGCTGCTAAGGACGCTGCTCCAGTAGCTGCCGCTAAGGATGCTGCTCCAGTAGCCGCTGCTAAGGACGCTGCTCCAGTAGCTGCCGCTAAGGATGCTGCTCCAGTAGC
>CAIRSR010000005.1 GCA_903881315.1 uncultured Thiotrichales bacterium
CGCAGTTGCCTTAGGTGTTATAGAAAATGGCTTCTCTTGGGAACAGATTCTAATGCTCCAGAAAAACATCTAATGCACCAGGAAGAATCAACAAGTTACAAACCGAATCAAACTAGACCAGTGCCCTCAACGATAGTGCGCAATTCTATACGCAAACCTAGAAAATTCTTGCGGAGGTCACCCAGCGCCTCGAGGGCTGGCACGGTATCATCGTTCGCGAAATTAGCGGAGGTAAAAACAGCGCCAATCTCGGAATAGCAGAGAAAGGTCAGACCAAGCAGCCCGGCGGCAGCCGAGGCAACCAACAGGTATAATCTTTGTGCGACGGTCATCGTAGCTCTCCCATAACCAGTTCGTTAGTAAACTGGTTCGTTAGTAAACGTTCGTTAGTAACCTGGTTCGCAGTCAGCAGCCAACAGATTTCCGCTAGTTTTTCAATGGTGGACAACCGCCGCCTCGCGGGCTGCGGCATGTTGCACCAAGCTCGGTACATCTAAGATAAGGGCAACCTTGCCACTCCCTAATATGGTTGATCCACCCACCCCGCGGATGGAACCAAAGATCGGCGAAAGCGGTTTGATGACCGTTTGGAATTGTCCCATCAAGCGATCGACGATGAGACCCACCTGGCGATTACCGGAGCGCACCACCACCACGTTCTGCCGCCGCACCGGTGCCTCGCGTCGCCCAAAGTAATCGCGCAGGTGCACATAAGGCAGGGCCGTCCCGCGCAGATTCAGGCAGTTCTGGGTCTTCGCGAGTTCGGCGTCTTGCGAGGTAAACTCGCGGCATTCCGCCACCATATCAAGCGGCACCACATACTGGGCGTCGCCCACCCCCACCAAGAAGCCATCAATGATGGCGAGCGTCAGCGGTAGGCGCAGGTACATGGTTGTCCCTTCGCCAGGACGGGTGTCGATGTTGATCTCGCCGCGCAAGGCGTCGATGTTGCGGCGCACCACATCCATGCCCACCCCACGACCCGAGAGGTTGGTAACGGTGTCGTTGGTAGAAAAACCTGGCTCGAAGATGAGCTTGCACAATTCGTTGTCCGAGACCACCTGGTCGCGGGCAATCAGGCCCCGCTCCTCGCCTCGTTTGCGGATGCGGGTTAGATCTAGGCCGCCACCATCATCGGCGACGACAATGACAATGGCACCGGCGTCGTGAAAGGCATCGAGGATGAGCCGCCCGTGCGCGGGCTTGCCACGCGCTACCCGTACCTCTGGTGACTCAATGCCGTGATCGATGGCATTGCGCACCAGATGGGTGAGTGGATCGCCGATCTGCTCGACTACCGTCTTGTCTAGCTCAGTCTCGGCACCGTGGATGACAAGCTCAATCTCCTTGCCAATTTCCTTGCTAACATCGCGTACTACGCGCTGGAAGCGTTTGAAGGTGTCGCCGATCTGCACCATGCGCAACTGGAGCGCACCATTGCGCACCCCCTCGACCAAACGTGCCACCGCCGCATTGGCCTCTTGTAACTCAGAAGACCCTCCTTGCCGCGCCAATAGATCGGCCCCGGCACTCGCAATCACCAATTCGCTGATGATCTCGATGAGGGCATCAAGCTTGGTGGCGCTGACGCGGAACGAGGAGGCGTCAGCGACCTTGCGCTCCTGCCCGCGACGTTGGGTTGCGAGCGCTGCCGCAACCACCTCAGGGTGTACCAAGCCTTCTTCGACCACCAACTGACCGAGCGGTTTGTGTTGTGCCGCCCCTGACGCCGATGCCGCATCGGCCTCCGCTTGGAGGCGTAGCGCCTCTTTCAGACCCCAGGAGGTCAGTGCGCCACAGTGCATGAGGATAGCACCGAGCCTATCGGCCTCGTCCAACTCGTCAAGGTGATTGATGTACTCAGGAAGTCGATTGCGGGGGGGGAGGATGCGCAGACGACAACTGTCGCGCACGAAACCAAACACCGCCTCTAACTCCATTTGGGTTGCCTCGGATTCCATCCCAATCTCGAAACCGAGGTAGCAGTCCTCCGGATTCATATCATCAGCGTTGGGGAGTTCGCTACAAACCGTCGCGATGGCGGTGATACGCCCAAGTCGCTTGAGGTAGCGCAACAGGCCAAGGGGATCCATGCCATCACGCAGCACGTTACGCCCGAAATGCACCGAGATGTACCAGGAATGGGCGCTATCAAAGCGTGTGCTCGGATCGCGCTCAAGCTTGGCCGTTGCCGGCGTAATCTTGTTCGCCGCTGCTGCCACCTTGGTCATTGCATTCGACTGCGGCGCTGAGGACACCTTGGCGAGCTGTGTCAGCAACGCTTCGCCACGGGCAATCACCTCAGCAGAGGGCGTCTCACCTTCTTGCTCAACCAGGTCAATCAGGTTTGAGATGTAGTCGGCGGCCTTCAGCAACACATCGATCCGGCCATGATCGAGCGGGAATAGGCCTTCCCGAAGCTGTTGGAGCAGTCCTTCTACCTCATGGGTAAAACTGACCACCCAATCCAGGCCGAACATACCAGCGGAACCCTTGATGGTATGCGCTGCCCGAAATAGGGTGTCGATGGTGTCCGGATCAGCGCCGTCTTGCTCGCACTTCAACAACTCCTGCTCCATGACCTGAAGCAGGTCACGGCACTCGGCGACAAAGGTGGGCAATGCAGCATCAATATTCATGGGGCCTCCGCAGCAGCATCATGCCGACCGATGACAATCGCGTCACCGAACAGCGCAGCAAGATCGCACATTTCTAGAACCTCCCGAACCGCAGGACTGTGCTGGATGAAGCGGATATCGCGCCCACGGCTCTCTGCCTCGTTCTTGATGAGGAGCAAGATTTGTAGGCCGGCAGTATCGATTTCCCCCACGTCGGAGAGGTCTATCTCGAGCATTGGGCTGTCTACAAGGGCCGCCATTAGCGCCGCTTTGAGTGCAACCGCCTCGTAGATAGTTAGGTCTCCTTCTACACGCAAGCGGCTGGCAGAGACGCGATTCAAAGGCATAGGAACCTCCATGAACGCAAAACGTGGGGGGGTACAAGAGGATAGGCTAGCAGTTTACCACGGATAGAGGCGGAAAATCGGACGGCAAACGGGGTATTACCAACGCATAGGATGCGCAGATAGGTCTACCGTTTTGTTGCTGTGAGTGTGTATAATGGCTGCCGTGTGAGAGGGGCCGTAGCTCAGCTGGGAGAGCGTCGCGTTCGCAATGCGAAGGCCAGGGGTTCGATCCCCCTCGGCTCCACCAGTACCTTAAAACCCAACCCTTATCGGTTGGGTTTTTTCTTGCCCGGAGCGCCAGTGCTGGCGCGGTTCGGCGCAATGCTGCGGTGTCGGCAAGCCCGAATGATGGTGCATTATTCTGGCCAACGGCACAGCGAATCCTCTCTTTTCTCCATTTGACCTGTGGCTGGTCATCGCACGACCCCTCCATTTCATGCGGGTTTCCGGGCGATGGTTGGGCGTCAACACCGCCCACCAGCACCATTTCAAACTCGGCCTACGCGTCGAATCCATCGAACAGCTGGTGCTGCTCATCCCAGTCTGCCGGCACCTGGTTGTTCTTCAGCCAGAGGAGACTCATGGTCTTCGGCTGACGCCCATCGAGGATACTGCGCACCATCGTTGGCGAGATCAACGTGAGCCGCAGCAACTCATTGACGGTCGTCTGATGCAGCCCCTCCCGGCGGGCTATGCCCGCTCCGCTGCTCACGACCCCCTCGTCGAGCAGCCGTTGCCAATGGAATGCCCGCGATAGCGCCGTGAGAATCGGCACATCGTGCGCCGGTATTTTGTCAATCGAGGTGGCGGCCGGTACGACCACCTTGCGACCGCCGCGCCGCTTGATGC
>CAIRSR010000006.1 GCA_903881315.1 uncultured Thiotrichales bacterium
CAGGGAGGAGTAATAATGGTCGCCCAGCATGAGGGAAAGTCGTGCGAGGTGCAGGCTGTACGGATTGTCCAACCAGCGTTTCTCCAGAAACCCTGGCCTATCCAGTATCGCTTGCGCGGTACGGCGCACATGTTCGCACCAATGGCGACTAGACCAGGGCAGGTCATGCGGGAAATGCCAGCATTCTTGCTGATCCTTGTCCGTAGAGTCGCCGCGTGCGCCACACCAATTCGCATCGAACTGTTCGTGTATTTGTTTCAGTTCGGTTTCCCTTAGGCCTGCCGTATGATCTGGATTGGCGGGGAGGCGGTGGTGGGTTAGGATCAACCAACCCACCGCCTGCGCCAGGGGCGGTAACCTTCTAAGCGGTACTGGCGTTTTTCTGCTACTGCCATCGCACTGCAAGTGCGAACGCCAATCTTTACTCAATTTCTCAGGCGCACCTGCCAGGCGTTCAAGCCAGGTTTTATCATCGTTCTGCCCCACCAATGCGCCTAGGATTCGTAGAGAGACCCATTCGTGCCGGAAGGCATCCGCAATTGGTTTGCAACTGGTTAGTTTTTTCTGGAATGCCGCATTGGCCTTCCCAAAGTCGTGGAGCAGTGCCGCAAGGACGGCCAGTAAGCGAATATCCTCACCGTGGTGCCAATCATTCTCATCTCGGGAACGCAACACATCACGTTCGGTGGTATTGGTTGGTGTACCTCCGTGCGCGTTGAACTGACGGGCATCGCCGACTATCCAAGCCAATTCTGTGTGGTCTTTTCCGCGAATCCACAAACAGACTACTGCGGTATTTTTTCGTGCGCTTTTGCGGAGCAGGCGATGTATTGTTTGTAATCCTAGATCCGTGATTGCCGTTTGCCATGAACGTTCGCCGCGACGTTCAGCAAATTGGTCAAGAATGCGGCGTGACTCAGCCAACGCATTACCGCTACACTGAGAGATAAACATCACGTTCACGTTATTTGCCTCCGATCTCTGCAGCGATTCGTTGTAGCGTTTCGATCATAAAATCAAGCGCCTCGGCTTGTGTCAGAGAATCGATGCAGGCATTGCGAAAGGTTTGTTCTTCCTCGCCACGCATGGCGGAGAGAAAAGCCTGTGGCAAAATCACAGCATCCTTGATTAGATCTGCGGTATCGAATACCAGGCCGCCGCGTCTAGTTTTGCCATGTAACACCGCCAAGCCATGTGGCAGACCCAATACCCAGGCGGCGGTAGCACCAAGGCCATAGGCTAAGTAATTGCCATGGTCAAGGAAACGATTGGCGGGATCTGAACCGGAAGCGCGTTTGGCGCGTGTGAACTCACCGTAACCGACGGTCTGCGCCGCGATTTTGAACAGTTGTTTGGTAAGGCGTGCTTCTTCGGTCAGCAGAAAAGTTACGTCTGGCGCAGCTTCAATCGCACGAGAAGTACGGGTGAGAATATCCTCAAGCACTTCTTCGTGCACGGAGAAACCGTGCCCAGTCAAGGCCCTATTGCCGAGCCAATGCTTGCGAATCCGAGTTAAGCGGGCTTGTTGAATCATTTTAGCAGCCATCAAACGGCGGCTTTCGTCGAACCAAAAGCGGATCCAGGACTGAAGATATTCAGTGGGTCGGTATTCGCTATGAGGTGAAAACCACACAATGTCGGTATCTCTGTCCGTGGCGCTAAATAATGGTGTTCCACCACCACCGCTGAAACCGACCATAACTCCAGCTTTAGCCAATTCACGCATAGCCGCTTGCGTGATAGATGTTCCTGTCCCAAGCAACAGAGTTGTGGTATTTGCGATTGGGATATTCCAATACAAGGAACGAGAGCCTTCGTCGGTAACATATTCAACTCGTCCACCATTTACCAAGACACGACAGTGTTCCAGGTAGTAGAGGTTGGCACGTTTTGAGTGAAGAATAGTTTTAAGGTCAGACGGTGTCAGGTTATCCATATACGGCCCGTTGTTTTATTAGGGGTAGCCACATGCCACTCAGCCGGGGAAACGGCGCGTCATGGCATCCATTGAAATTGACGAGTGTGGTAGGTGTCTGTGCGCCTTACCCTGTTGCAGGCGGGTTTAACTGCAGAACGTACCACAGCCATCGGTACAGTATCCCATATGCGAGCCACCCCTCGATATCATGCGCAAACAGGGGTATAGTCCCTTCTTAGTGCTCGTTCAGACTTTCCAGGGGGTCGTTCCACAACCTTGCCTCAGTTGATGAGCCAACATCACTGCGGGAACAATGCCCCCTCCTGAACAGTTACCATTTGTCTAAGCTCGCCCCCTCACAACCCCCACTCCTCCCTGACCTTATAAACCGTTCCCACGCTGCACCCGGCATTCTTCGCCACCTTACGCGGAGAATCGCCGTTCCGCAACGCCTCCGAGATCACCTGATTCCGCGCCTCCCTGTCCTCCTTGAAGATGTAGACCTTTTCGCCGCCTAATTCCCACCGAACCGACCCGATCACGCGCCGCACCGCGTGAGAATCTACTCCGGAATGAATCAGCCGCCGCGAGATTTCCGCAAGGACATCATAGCCCCCAACTGTCTGA
>CAIRSR010000007.1 GCA_903881315.1 uncultured Thiotrichales bacterium
CGCAGTTGCCTTAGGTGTTATAGAAAATGGCTTCTCTTGGGAACAGATTCTAATGCTCCAGAAAAACATCTAATGCACCAGGAAGAATCAACAAGTTACAAACCGAATCAAACTAGACCAGTGCCCACCTCAGGCGGTTTGGTGTAATCCGCGCAAGCCCTCGGGCACTCCACGACGAGACCCGTGCCAAGGCGGCCAGTAGCGCACCTCAACCCGTGAGGTGTTGGGCTAGGGCTTGTTTGATGAACTTGCCGCCTGCCGCGACAGAGAACAGCGCCATAATCTCGGCCTTGATCGGTTCGGGGTTTGCCCCGGGCTGTGACGCCGCTTGCATAATGGCGGCGTAGGCGTCCTGCACATCGGTGCTGGTGATGTCGTAGCCGTGCCCCTCGGCAATCCAACGCAGGGCAGCCAGACCAGCAGCGACCGCAAAGGCGGGCTCGCGCTCGGCAAAGTCGCGGGCGGCGCGGGTGAGCGTGCGCGGGTCGGTGGGGCTCATGGTGACAAGCTCAATGGCAAGCCGGTAGTGGCCGGCGTCCTTGGCAGCGGCAAACCACTTACCCTCTGCCCCGGGTGTGCTCGCGATGAGGTCGCGGAGGATCTGCTCGCGTGACATTTTCGGGTATTTCTTGACAATGGCGCGGTAGGTCGCGAGGTGCGTGGAGGCGCTATTCGCCTCTAGGGCATAGTTCCGATAGGCCTCCTCGGCCATGCCGGACGAAAGCAGAATGGCCTCACAGGCCTCGGCAATCAGCCCGTCTGGGTTGTTCAGGCCGCGTGATTCCTTGGCGTAGCGCAACGCCTCGGCCTTGCGGCCCATCGCGACCAGCGCCTTGACCCCCCACTCTCGGTAATACCAACTCACGACTGGCGCTCGCTCCAGCATGGCCAGCAGCTCGTCGAAACGCGCCGCCGTGTAGAGTGCCGCCAAACACGGGGTGGTGCCCTTGAAAAAAACATAGACCGGGGTGTCTTTTTGCCAGGCCAGGGCAAGATCCGGCAAAAACCGATCCGCCCAACGCGAGGCCAGTGCCCGCGAGACACAGAGTTCGCCCCAGTACTCCCCGAGGTTTTCGATGTAGGGCATCTGGTCGTCCTGCAGGGCCTGCCATAGGCGCTCCAGCCAATGCTCGTGAATGTGCGGCTCGGCCCCGGCTTGGGCGATAATGGGCACCAAGGTCGCGATGGCGCGGTTGACCGCCGAGCCGAGGGCCCCGGACGAACTATCGACCTGCTCAAGCGCGGGGGACAGCTTCATCAAAAAAGTCACCGCCCCCTCCGCCGCGAGCAGCGGATCGGTGCGTGCGACCTGTTTAATCTCGCTCAGCGCCTCTTTGATGCGCTGGATGGGGGTGTCGGAGCGCCAACCGAAGGTGTGGCGGCGAAAGCGCGGGGCGAACTGCCATTTGTGAGTACCTCTTGGATTGGTCATCGGGCTACCTCACGGGGATGGGCTACACTCACGCAAGTATATCATCCCGCACCGCCACTCGCGTAGCGAAGATTCACACTCGCTTCTGGGTGGCGCGAATACCGTTCTGCATTGTGCTGCGAAAGGTTGCCCGCACACCACCACCCCACAGCGGTTATTTTAATAGGACATACTGGCGGCATTCAGGATTCCCGCTGCGAGCGAGAAGACGCCGAGGAGAATCGCCGGGGCTACCTCGTTATTCTCGATGCCGCGACAAAGGCCGGCAAAGCTTATGCGCAACACAATAAACACCATTACCTGGACAGCCAGGGCAATACCAGCCCAGATCAGCATATCGAGAAACGAGATGCTATGGGCAATGGCGCTGGCGAGCGGGATCACAAACCCGAGGAGTGCCCCACCAAAACTCACGGCGGGTGCGACCTTGCCCTCGGCGATGAGTTTAAACTCTGCGTAGGGCGTAATCCGGACATAGATGGCCGAGAAGAGCGCCACCAACAATGCGGCTGCCAGGAAATTGAGAAAGAAGGCATTGATCCCCACCAGGGATTCGGCAATGCTGTTAAGCACCATCATACCTCCAAAAAGAAATGTGGGATAAAGCGGCTGCTATTGGTGGTAATCTCGCTCTTGTCCTCGCGGATGCCAATCCCAGCCGAGTACCCGTTAATTACCCACGAGCCGATGACCGGATAGTTGCCATCAAAACACGGCAAGGGCGCATAGCGCTGTTGGATAAATCCCTCACTGCCATATCCGCCGCCGGTGCGCACCACCCCGCCCGCGCGGTGCAACTCGATATTCTCGCCCTCGCGGGAGAAGAGGGGCTTGCGGATATAGTCGCCATCGAGTGGATTGTCCTCGAAGCTTGCCGGTAAAAGGTTCTCGTGATCCGGAAACATCTGCCAGAGAATGGGCAGGATGCCCTTGTTACTCAGCAGCATCTTCCAGGGGGGTTCTAGGGTGTACATGGTGCTTTTTGGTAAAAACCGCCCAAACTCCTCGCGGATCATCCACTCCCACGGATACAATTTAAATAGGGTGCGGATCACCTCATCGTTGGCCCCAACGAATTTCCCGTACATGGTATCCCAGCCGATCTCTTCGATAAAAAGGCGCTCGGTAGTCAGGCCGCGCTGGACGGCGGTATCGCGCAGGTATTCGGTATTCCAGTAATCCTCGGCGCTGCCAGCGGCACAGGCAAAATGAACCGGGAGATGCCGTGGCCATTCGTCCCAGAAAGACAGCAGTTTCTCGTGGATAGAATTAAACTGATCGGCGCGTGGGAAGACATCGCGCAGCCAAAACCATTGGACAACACTGGCCTCGAGCAGCGCGGTTGGCGTATCGGCATTATACTCTAAAAGCTTCGGTGGCCCGCTGCCATCCCAGGCCAGATCAAAGCGACCATAGAGGGAGGGGTCGTTCTTCTCCCAAGACGAGATCACAAAAGGCACAAAGGCCTCGGGGATCCGCAAACGAGAGAAGAGATCGCTGCGAATCACCTCTTCTATGGCTTGCTGACACAGGACATTCAGCTCGCTGGTCGCGGCATCGAGGATGTCGATTTCGTGCACGTTAAATTGATAACACGCCCCCTCGTCCCAATAGGTCGCATCGTCGATGGTATGGTATTGCATACCGGCCTGCTCGACCAGTTCTCGCCAATTGGCGCGGGGTGTTAGCGATAGTCTTTTCATGTTCTACCCCCCAAACGAGGCATGGAAGCTGCCAAGAAACCCAAAGCCGCCACGATTTATCCGCGCAAGCCCGATGGCGTGACGCGGCCTTGCTGTCGTACTACGCACCTCGGGGCCGAGGTTACGATTTTCCCCAGCATACCGGCTGTCGATTGGGGGCGCTTGACAGTTTTCGCTACCCCAATCGGTGAGACAACCCTCGCGGTTATTATAGAGATAATAGCGGCCCTCGCCATAGCTCCCGACGGTCAGCGTACTCAAGAGTACCAAAGAAACCTGTAGCGAGCGCCGCGAGGGCCCGCCCGTGGCACGCCTTTTTGCCAGGGCGTTATCGACAATCCTCTCCCAATGACTAAGGCGCGGGTAGTGATGATAGAATAATAAAACCCCAAGCCCCATAAAAAGATAGAAATCGAGCAGATTACCAAACATCATAAACAGCATAAAACCCAATGCAGCGGCAGCGATAGCAAGCCGCGCCATTTGCCGTGCTTTGTGCCCCGCCTGCTCTAACAGATTGGTGGTCGTGGTGGAATGGGCCGCGACCGTGTCGCCCCGCTCCGGCGGATGGCTAAACCAAACACCCAGTATCGTGAGCACAACACAGCCGAGGCGGATATAAAAATCGGGCAGTTGCGGGGTAAGGCCGCCAAAATCCGGCGCTATCCCACCCATAAAGAGCAAGACCACCACAAACAACACGAGAAACACCGCCATCGCCCGATAGGCCAGAACCGTTGAGTGATATTTTATCAGGGCCAGCGAATTCACCCGTTTATTCTGTTCGGCGTGGTTTGGGCTCACCCGATAGACCCGGCTTGCATATCGGAATAGGTCGGCGCAATCTACCTCCGCAAGCAATGAGCGGCGCAGCCCAACCGATTCGCGGAGGTTCTTGGTGGTGCCATGCGAGAAACGGATCCCTTGCGCATCCCCATTCAAGACCAGTGCGCTGGTCGGCATCTCCCTTTTCCCAAACAGAGAGTGCTTGGTAATCGCCTCGGGGCTAAACTGGTAGGTTATAGTCAACAAACAATCCAATAAGACCCACAAACCCGCCAGTACCGCAAGATCCAGCAAAACCCCAATCAGCGAGAAGCCGCTCCCGATCGCATCGACAAAACCCAGATAGATAGGGATGCACAACAAAAAGAATGAAAAGTACGTCGCCTTTTTCTGGAAGGCATAGCGGACAATCAGCGTTTCGCCCGCTGTTGGTGGCGGGCTATTCGCGTCTTCTGCTGGTGATGATGCGGTAGCGGTGATTTGCGCAGGTTGCATAGAATAAGGCCCCTTTAGGTCGCGTGTGCGGGTCAAGACCAGCCTAGGCTGTGTGATTCTTCATGATCCAGCCATGTGTACACCTGGATCTTACGATCGATCGGAATCGTGGTAAACCAAAACACCCAGTCAAAACCAGAACCCCACGCAGCAACCCCTCCCCCCATTCCTCTACGGCCATCGGGGAGGGATTTAAGCAGGAAACCAGGCAATCATGTTATAGTGCCTTTGCGATAGGTACGGCAAAATCTTGATCGATCAGATTTCAGAAAATTTCAACACAGGCTTTATCATCGTCTGACAAGGCTGTTTCAATGGCATCTTTTGCTTTGAGTAGTAGATGGATCACTGCCGCCTTGGATTGGTTTCCCGTTCTCAAAAGAATAACCTTCGGCGGTTGCCCGTACAATGCGCTCAGGTCTGGGTAATCGGCGTCACGGGTTACGATGACAAAATCGTTTTGTTTTGCATAATCCCATACGTCTTTGTCGTTAGATTGCTCCATGCCTAGCAGGGCAATCTGCGTACTACCTGGGTACTCTGCTTGGATAAACGGAATTATGCGGCGGGATAGGTTCTCATCCAGTAGTAGTTTCATGGAGCCCTCAAATACGCAATGTGTCTCTCCCTATCCGCCGCGAAACAGAGACAGGCGCGAATATCCTCCTCGGTGAGTTCTGGGAAGTCCTCAATAATATCGCTAGTTGACATACCAGAAGCGAGGTGCCCAAGAACATCGGAAACGGTAATCCTAAGCCCGCGAATACATGGCTTGCCGCCGCGCTTACCTGGCTCAAGGGTGATAATGTCGTGGTAGTTCATTTTCTTTTCCTCTGGTCGATGAGATGATGACTTCAGTTTCCTAATGCGTGTCGGCGGTTTGTCTAATTCTACTCAGCCCAAGGATGTGGCCGGTAATCTTCTGCATGGGTTCGCGTAGTCGTTCTATGTCGGGTACGATATAGCCTGTGGTCACGTCTCCAGCGTTTTTATGCTTGAGCAGTCGCTTGAGGACGTAGGCAGGAATATCTAGGGATTCCGCAATGGTGATGAAGGTACGCCGTAGATCATGGACGGTGAACGCTACACCGCTTGATTCCGTGACTTTCGCCATTTGTTTGCGTGGTTCCACGATATAGCCCCCAGCACCAGTGTTTGGAATAACCTGGTAGGTTGCGGTCAGCAGACAATCCAATAAGACCCACAGACCCGCCACCACCGCAAGATCCAGAAGAACCCCAATCAGCGAGAAGCCGCTCCCAATCTCATCGACAAAACCAAGATAGATAGGGATGCACAACAAAAAGAATGAAAAGTACGTCGCCTCTTTCTGGAAGGCATAGCGGACAATCAGTGTTGCTCAACCCCTCGCAGCAGCCCCTTCCCCGATTCATCGGGGGAGGGATTTAATCAAAAAGACAAGACTTAAATCAAAAGATAAGGATTTACGTCAAAAGAAAAAGGGCCCACGGGTTTATAGCAAAGGCACCGTAAAGCGATTACCCAATTCCCCCTCTCCAGTCATGGAGAGGGGGTAGGGGGGTGAGGTCGCATAATTGCTTTATGCTGCTCCTGCGATAATCCAGAAAAAAGCCCCCTCACTCCCCCCCAACCGCCCGTTTCGCCTCAGCACGCGCCATCCAAAACCCCCGCCACACCCGCTCGGTCCACGACAGTCCCTTTTGTTTACTCCGCCAATAACCACCACTCGACCACGCGCTCCACATCCACGGCGTAAGTCGCACCAGCAACAGCGCGAGCCACAGTGCCCACAACAACATCACCACCCGATAACTCCACAGCGGCAACGAGTACACCGTGACGATGGGCAGTACGTCACTAAACCGATCCGCATACCACTGCAAGTGGCCCGCCACCGAACCATTTCCAGTCACTGCCATCTCGGGTATGCCGAGTAAGCCCCGTTCTACCGTTTGCACCAAGGCACTCCCCGCCACCAACAGCAATACCACGAGCCCAATCTGCAACCACTGAAAACCCCGTGGCGAAAGCGTACTCGGTTCTAGTTTGGCGCGTTTGGCGAGCGCAAACGGCAGCACCACCACCGCGAGCGCCCGGTACACCCCCAACTGGCTCAGTCCAAGCCCGAGCAATGCCCACTGCACGGTGGTGAGCGGGGTATAACGGCCCCGTCCCAGCCCCCAAGCCGCCATCAGGCACACCACCACAATCCCCCAGAACAACACCGCCGGGCCAAGCAGCGGCCCACTCGTCCACAACAACCAGCGATCGGCAGGTAGTTGCAGCTCCACCTCTGCGTTGACGCCCATCAGTCCTACCGCAACACGCGGACTCTCGTAGCGCGGGGTGAGTATGGCCTTGGTGCGCCAAGTAATCTCATAACGCCGCAGCGACGGGCCAAGCGGCAACACCACCCCCCCTTGTTCAAGGCGGAGCGGTCGCGCATGACCATCTACCTGCGCATGTAATAACTCGGCACCCTCCGGTAGATGCAGGACATGCTGCCCCCCCTGGCTCGAATGAAGGGCCAGCGTAAGGGTCGCCTCGGTCAGGCGCTCCCCCGGAACAAGTTGTAACCGCGCCCCCTCAAGCGTCAGGGTCGCACCCGCCACCCCAACCGGACGACTCACCGCAATCTCAACCTGCTCCCCCGGGAAAGGCTGCCAAACCGGATGATCATTGCCCGCATGACCATAGATAGGCAAAATCCCATGCAGCTCGGTATGCCACAACGGACTCGCCACCAACTGCCAGACCTCGAACCATTCCGGCTGCCGTGGCGCGGTCAGGGTCAACTGCGGGCCGGGCGTTAGCCGACTGGTGAAACGGATACTGTCCCGACCCGCCGGTAGGCTGACCTCGACCTGGCCATCCGTGACCTTCAGGCCTTCGGTCTGCACCGCCTCACCGGCGAGGAGCGGCAGGCGCAACGAGGCCCCAACCTCGTTCGGCGAGAGGCGCTTGACGCGGGTCTCGACCTGCCAATCCAACCCCAACGTGATGATGCGCTCGACCTTCACAAACAACGGCAACGGACGGGGTGCCTCGGTGGTGGTGGTCGGTTGGGGCGTCTCGTGCTGACGATAGAGCAACAACTGATCCCCCGGCTGACCCTCGCTGTTCACGCCATCGACCTGCCAACCCGGGGTCGTCATCACCAAACGATGCGGCTTGATGGGCATCGGCAAGGCCAGGTTCTCGCCCAGCAACGGGCCGCGCAGTACCAACACATGCCGCCCGGCCGGCACAACCTGCCACAACACCCCATCCTGCCAACGACTCCCGGCCCCAAGCGGCAGACCATCCTGTAATAAGGTCGTCGGCTGCCAACGACGTGGATCAATCGGCAACGGGATGGCGGTCTGGATCGCCGCGTTCACAGCCAGCGTCAGGCTAAGCTCATCCTCACCGGCACGAATAGCAAGGCGTTCTAGCAAGGCACAACCCGGCAGACAACGCGGTGGTGCCGTCAAACGGCTGCGCAATTCCTCCAACAACTCGGGCGAAGGCAGCGCCCCCCCTCCGGTCATTACGTCACCCTCCGTGGAGAGCGAGGCCGCCAACGGTTGGGACGACCACAAGGCCGCGCCACCCAACACCATCAGCAGCAGTAACGCACTGCCCACGCTCGCCACGGTGGCGGAAAGGTCATGCGATGCAGGCATAGGCTTGCCCGCAGAAGCCGCCTGCTTATCCATAGATAACCTAGGATTACCCGCAGGAGTTGTTTGGTTATCCATGGGTGACGTGTTGTTTCCCTCAAGAGGCACGGGATCACCTGCGCTCGTGGATGAGGGCGGTGACGAACGCCGCAACGGCGCAAAGGTGAGCCAGGCCAGGAACAGCGCCCCCAGCAGCTCGGCGAGTCGCCACGCCTTGGTCATGACCGGGTTAAACAGCCAGAGGGTAATGGTTTGGCCCGCTGCGACTGGGCCGTTCCATGAATAATCTAGGCTCTGCCAGTGCCAGGTCGGGATGCCGGGGCCGGTCTGGATCTTGGCCTCGGGGTCGATGGTCGGCATTGGCGGTAGCGGCGGCGCACTTGTGCGGTACGCATACGGTTTGGCTGACTTCGCTACCGGAAACGACGCTATCTGAACCGATTGTCGCATCCAGTCTTCCTTGGCCGGTGCGGCTGCTTGCCCACCCCCTGATGGCGCGGCGGCCTGCCGACTTGCTGGCTCAGCGCGAGCGGCGGCCTCGGCTTGTTGGCTTGCTGCGGCGTCATTCGCGCTGCCTTCGGTCTCGCTCGGTATCGCGGCGGGGGTGGGCATGGGTGGCGAGGCGGGGGCGTCTTCGTTGGTGAGCAGCGGCACGGAGAAGGCAACCACGGCACCATCGCGCTCGAGTTGGGGGTGGAGCACATCGCGCACCGTATGGAGCAGCACCGCCAGCAGCATCACGCCGATCACCACCGCGCTGACCAGCCGATAGCGCCGCACGGCGCGGGCAAACGCCCCTTCGGGCAAGACCTTGAGCAAGGCGGTCGCGGCAATCAGGTTGATCCACCCGAGTTGTGGCGCACCCTCCAGATGCCAACAGAGCACCAAGGCAAGACCAGTCGCTACGGCAAGGCCCGCCCCATCGAGTTGGCGGGTCGCCACAACGGTAATCAGCACGAGGAACAGATCCAACAGGCTCCAGCCACTCAACCAGGTCGGTGGTGGGTTGTCGAGGTTAAAGGCGGCAAACAGCGACCAACCCGGGCCAAGGTTTAGCGTAGTAGAGGCGGCCTGCAGGTCGCGATCCCAACCATTGGCGGGGAGGGTTACGGCAACCCCAAACAGCGAGCTACTCAAGGGTACATTGGCCCCCTCACCACCGAGCGGCCAGTGGCTTTCGGCCCTGAGGTTTAGCGCCCCACGGCGTACCTCCACCCCGGGCCGTGCGCCGTCGGCTTCGGTGGTGAGGCGCGTGACAAACTGCGGCTGCCCGCCAAGACTCACCTGACCAAGCGGGAGCATTGGGGTCGAGAGGCGTCCGTCGTGCAGAAGATTGCCGCTGAGTTGGTCAACAACGGTAAGACCCGCCCCATCGAAATCCCACCACAGGGTACGCTTGAGTTGCAGACGATCGGGCTCATGATGGGCGTCGCCGCGCTGCAAGGTGGCGAGGTGCCAGGTCTCGCCGGGCTTGGCGAGAAAGGCGGGGAGGTGGTGCCACAGCGCAGGCATGTGGGTTTGGCGTGGGTCGAGGGGGGTGAGGCCCGCCGGTTCGACCAGACGGAGGCTCGGGTCAGCCTGAAAGGCCCAGACCTCTTGTTCGGGCCAAGGGGCGGGCAGGGTCGGCACCACCAGCGCTTCGAGCTGTGCCGGGAAACGACTATCCACCTCGACCTCCCAATGACCTGGACGAAGCTGCAGGCGTAACTCACCGTTCGCATTGAGGCTCGCCGGCAGCAACGAACGGATGGCAAGGGCCAGGGTGGTGGCGGGGAGCGGGGTCGGCAGGCTCACCTCGCGCTCACGACCAGCGACATCGAGGGTCAGGTGGGTGGTGAGCAGCAGCGGTTGGCCATCTTGCAAGCGCCGAAAGACCTGGAGCACCAGCCGATCGCCCTGATGATCGCTCGCCGGATCGCGGGCCTCGCTGCCCGCCGTTTCGCGCAGCGCTGAGCGCAACCACAGGTAATCGTTATTCAGTTCGGGGGCACTAAGCGCCTGATCGGCAACACTCACCGCCACAAGCCCGACCTCGGGCGGGAGCTTCAGGCGCTCGGGCAGGCGCTCCCAGACCAATTGCCCCTCGACCTGATAGCTACCCGCCTCGACCATCACCACGGGCCGCCCGTCGCGCTCGAGCACCACCGCCGCCTCATTATTCAGCGTCACCCCCTCTGGCCAGTTGCGCACGTCGCCAGGCAGGGTCAGCAGGTCACGACTAAACACCTGCCACTTTTGTTGAAAGCGCCCCCCCGACTCGCTGAGATCAAGACGCAACGGAGAAGCCCAGGCGCATTGCCAGTTTGCCTGGTCAAACCGACTCGGACAAACCCCGACGGCGGGATTGTCGTGCAGCACCCACGGCACCCAGGGGGCTAAGGCGGGTGGGACGTAGGGCGTCGTCTCCTCGGCGAGCGCGACCGAGGAGAGGAGGAGGAAGCACAGGGCGAACAGGGGCATGGGGCGCGTCCGAAGGGCAGTGGCGGGCCGTTAGGCGGGGGTAGGCTGAAGGGTATCACAGACTCCCGCCCGAGCGGGCAACCGAAGAGCAGGACGGCTATATGAATGGCTTTGTTATAAATCCCCCCCTAGAAGGGGAGGGGCTGAAGGGGGGGGGTGATCGGGTAGGGTTGATCGGTAACCGATGAAGTAAATCGTAATCTTTTTCGTGCTGCTATTGTTTCGCGCCTGCCAGATATTCCATCTCTTTCGCCCAGCCCACATAATTCCGATGATATTCGACCAATTCAGGAATCTCGGCAGTCTTGGCCGCATAGTCCTGTAATACGCCGAGTTGTCGGCTGGCTACACCCTTTGCGTCCAACGATCGGATCGCCGTTACTAAGGAGGAGAGACTGGTGATCACATTACCACCGGTCTTTTGCACGACGGCGGCCAGGCTCTCGACCGTCCAAGGCATATATTTTATTACATAATCAGCATAGACTCGCATCGTGGTTGCTTGTTCGAGCAACGCCTGGCGTTCATGGTCAAAATCGCTGCGATCAATAAGGCTGCGGTTACGATAAACAAGCGGTGCGTCCGCCGAAATATCGCAGGCCCAACCCTTGCGGGGAACCAATTGTTCCGCCTGATCGCACTCCTCGCGGTATGGGAAAAACGGCATCGTTCGACAGCGCAATGGCTTATGCTCATGAATCCGACAGCGCCCCTCTGCGCTCAATTCCGGACAGGGAAAGGATGGCGGGATATAAGCGGTCGGCGCAATGGTGACGGCGATCTGCTTGCGATTGGGTAATCGCAGCGTGAAGCCGAGCCGTTCACTCACCGCAAAGGCCTTGGTGCCGTGGGGTACTGGTGTCCAAACCAGGGCGAGCGGAAAACTCCCGGCGTGGCGCAGCGCATCCGCAAGCGTCAGTGGCAACCAGCCAAAGCAACATCTGCCGCATGCGGTACAATGGAAATGGCGTTCGGTTTTCGTACCCACAAATTACTCAGGTGCCACAGCATTTTTTGTATTTCTTCCCTGACCCACAGGGGCAGGTGTCGTTACGACCAATCTTGGTAACCTGACGCGGTGGTGGTTTTGCACTCACCTTTCCTCCCGCATAGAGCCAGCGTCCCGCTTCACGGCGGAAACTCGATGCCTCGTATTGCGTCAGCTCCTTACCGTCACGGCGAAAGCGGATGGTAAATTCAACGCTGCCCGCATCACCATTTTCGCTCGCGTTATGAATGTTCAGACCAAGCCATTCAACGCTCGCAACCGTACGTTCTGCCTCCGCTCGATTAAAATCATCACGAATCTCGGGCGCATGGGTGCAGTCAATATGGTCGAGTTTGCCCAGCACATAAGCCGTATAGCGTGACCGCATCAATGCCTCGGGCGTGGCGGCGGCAGCGCCGTTGATGATGGGGCCACAACAATCCGCAAATGTGTGAACAGATCCACAAGGACAATTTGTCATCAGCGAATACCTACAGAGAAGGGATTAGATAGGGGGTTTGTATTGAATAGGGGATTCGATAGGGCATCAGATAAAGAATCCAAGTACGCGACAAAATCGCCTGTAGCAGTGGCCCCACACCCCCTGGATCATAAAGGGATGAGCTACCGGTGTCACTAGAGCAAAGGCAGTATAAATGATTGCCTGGTTTTCTTCTTCAATCCCTCCCTGATGAGTCGGGGAGCGGCCCTATCTGTCGGGCCCTTTCTTTTTGTGAGGTAGGAAATCCTAACCAGGGGAGAGGCTTGATCTCTTTCCGAACGGATTGGTTCGAGGCACCGCTCGGGTGTCGGCTTGCAGGATCGGGTTCATCAGATCATCCAGGTCGGGATTAGGGAAGAAAAATTTTTGTACTGGGCACCTCTAAAAATTGCAGAATTGATTTTCTGACACCAGCGAAATCAACAACTTGTATTCAAGAAATTGGCGGTTTTGCTGATTTTTAGAGGTGCCCTACGGAATATCGTTGATACCCTATCGAATTTCGTCGATGTGCTATCGAATAATGTCGATGTTGCAACTGGGGTAATCCCTGTGTATGGTTGCGCTACCTGGGGGCTGCTGTGTGCGCAAGAGGTAGGGTGGCTGTCTGGGGTATTTCAAAGGGGCTCGCCCTTAAAAAACGGGCCATCATTGCTGCCAGTTGGCGCTGGTGTTGTCACCGTGCGCCTTGGTCATTCTGCGTGACTCGTTGCGGGTAAGGCTGGCGGGTTGGGCGTTACCAACATGAAGGAGTAACTTAACATGACAGCCCTTAAATATCCTCGCGGTTCTGAATGGAGAAAATGGGATCTTCATTTCCACACACCAGCCTCTGACTGTTACGAGCATAAGGGAGCAACTAATGAACAAATCGTGGATACGATGATCAGAGCAAACGTCGGAGTATTTTCCGTCACTGACCACCATTTCATGGACGTGCAACGAATAAAAGAACTGCAACATTTAGCGGGGGAACGGATAACCATTTTCCCGGGGATTGAGCTGAGAACCGAACTTGGTGGCAGTTCTTCTGTACACATGATCGGCATCTTCCCTGAAGACTGTAACATTGAATACATATGGACGAAGCTATCGGGCGGGCTTGGCATTACGCCTGTAGAAGTTGAACGCAAAGGGAAAGACCGCGTTTATGTAGATTTCAAGGAGAGCGCAAACCTGATCAAGGCGCTTGGTGGAATCGTTACAGTCCACGCAGGGAACAAATCAAACGCGATTGAAGAGATCAGAAACTCTAAACTCTACAAGCAGCAACTCAAAACCGACCTTTTGCGAGATAGTGTAGACATCCTTGAAGCTAGCCGTTCCTCTGATGCTGATAACTATATCAAAATAGTTTTTCCAAAAATTGGCGTACGACGACCTATTTGCGTCTTCTCTGATAATCACGACATTCGCGAATATCTGGTGTCAGAACCTTGCTGGATAAAGGCTGATCCGACGTTCCATGGACTCCGTCAGGTCATTAACGAGCCTGAAGATCGCGTATTCATTGGCAAGGAACCCCCAAGCCTGACGAGAGCCAGCCAACATCCAACCCGCATCGCAAATCGTATTGGGATCAAAAAAACCATAGGTGCCAAGACTTCTGAGACATGGTTTAATGCTTCGATTCCACTGAGCAGCGAGCTAGTTGCTGTGATTGGCAAGAAAGGGAGTGGTAAAAGCGCACTTTCTGATATATTGGGCCTTCTAGGAAATACCCAGCAGCATAGCTCGTTTAGCTTTCTGACGCCTAGTAAGTTTCGAAATCCGAAAAGCAATAAGTCCAAACAATTTATGGCGTTACTACGGTGGGCCGATGGTACACATGATACAGTCAGTAATCTCTCGGAGAATCCCGAAAAAGAAGCCGTCGAGAAGATAAAGTACATACCCCAAAGTCATCTGGAAAAGGTTTGTAATGGAATCGAGAATGGAAAGGACAATCAATTCCACCATGAGCTTATGAAGATTATCTTCTCCCATGTTCCTGAGGCTGAGAAGCTTGGACGCGGAACGCTTGATGAGTTACTTGAGTATAGAAGCGAAGAAACCTACAGAGCAATTGCACAACACATTGCTGGGCTACAGAGATGCAACAATAGCATTGTTGACCACGAAATGCGGAGTTTACCTGGCCACCGAAGTGTTATTGATGGGAAACTAAAGGAGAAAAAACGGGAACATGCTGCACACCTGGCAAGAAAACCCACAGCAGTTGTGAACCCTGACAGCGACCTTGCAGCACGCACCGAGTCTCAGGCGATAGTGGCTCGAATCGAAAGAGAAAGCGGTATTCTAAAAATGTACGAAGCTGGTATTGCTAACATTAGGGCTAGTGAGCAGGTGCTGGCCAGGAAACGAACAAGCGCCGATAATCTTAATAATGGCCTTGCAAATCTAAAACGCATAGTGGATGCCTTTCTGGACGAAGAAAAACAAACATTCGAATATTTAGGAATCCCAATCGACAGTGTAGTGGAACTGAGGATTGATTCGTCCCCGATCGCCTCAGCTATAAAGGCTATTTACGACGAGCAAATGGAGAACTATAGAAAACTTCAGCCAGACACAAAGGATGGCCCTCAGTTCAAATACACGGAATTGAACAAAGGCATTGAAGAACAAAGAAAGAAACTAAACGAGCCGCAACGAGCCTACCAGGAGTATCTGAAAGCACTAGACAAATGGAGTGCCGAGGAGGCAAAGATTAGTGGCAATAATGATGCCGTTGGGTCGATCGCATATTTCAAGAAACAGTTAGCTGATTTAGAGAAACTGCCTGCAGCTTTAGCAGAATTGCGGGTAAAGCGGGAAACTATACTGGTTGATATTTATAGAGAAAAGAAGAAATTGCAGTCCTTCCACGAGAAGTATTACGAAGAGGCGCAGAAGTTCCTTAACAACCATCAACTTGCAACCAAAGAACCATTCAAGGTAACTTTTAATGTATCGATGACCGAAAGTGGTTTCTCAGATAAGTTTCTTGAATTTATCCATCAGGGAAGGGCAGGCCCCTTCATGGGGGGGGGAAGGGGGAAGTAATGCGATTAAGAACATCTTGGATAGCACAGACTTCGAGTCTGAGTCGGCTGTCCTGGAATTTACCAAAAAGCTGTTTGATAAAATGGTTACGCACGAAGGAAGAGATATTCAGGTACAGTCCCAACTACTTCAAGGTGTAACTGTGCAGGAAGTATACAATTATGTGTACTCGCTCGAGTACTTGTCCCCTATTTACAACCTACAGTGGGACGGCAAGGATCTGGAGCAACTGTCGCCTGGCGAGCGTGGGAATCTGCTACTTATCTTCTATCTCCTCGTTGACCAAGATGACATTCCGTTGGTCATTGATCAGCCCGAAGAAAACCTGGACAACCAAACTGTCTACGGAACTTTGGTGCCTTGTATCAAAGAAGCGAAGAAGCGCCGCCAGATTATAATGGTGACGCACAATCCGAATCTCGCAGTAGTGTGCGACGCCGAGCAGATTATCTGCGCAGAAATGCAAAAGGACAATGGAAACGCTGTGAATTATATCAGTGGCTCCATTGAAGACCCTATAATAAATGGCAAGATTGTGGATATATTGGAAGGCACCCGTCCCGCCTTCGACAAACGAAATGACAAGTATCTCGTTCGAGGGACAGCACCCAACGCTCGCATCCCATCAGATTAGCGGAACTGAAAACCTCAACCCCTCCCCTTAAGCCCTCCCCGATCTCGGGGAGGGGATTATAATAAAGGCAACTACATCTTATTCTAGCCCCCACGATCCCGCCCCCGCAGAAGCCACCCCGCAATCACCCCCCGCGCATCATCCACATAAGTAAACACCACCGGAATCACCAACAAGCTCAAAAACGTCGAGGTAATAAGCCCCCCAATGATCACAATCGCCATCGGCGCACGAAAACTTGCATCAATCCCAACCCCAATCGCAATCGGTAACATCCCCGCACCCATCGCAACCGTCGTCATCACAATCGGACGCGCCCGTTTATGACACGCATCCAGCAACGCATCACGTCGCAGCATATTCCATTCGCGTCGCGCCATAATCGCATACTCCACCAGCAGAATAGAATTCTTGGTCGCAACCCCCATCAACATAATCAGTCCAATCATCGCCGGCATCGAAAGGGCTGTGTGTGTCACAAATAACGCAAAAAACGCCCCAGGCACCGACAGCACCAAGGCCACCAAGATCGTAATCGGCTGCACAAAATCCTTAAACAACAACACCAACACAATATAAATACAAAATACGCCAGTCAACATCGCCAAGGCAAAACCCGAGAACAGCTCGCCCATTGCCTCCGCATCACCAATCGCCATCTGAGAAATCCCCGGCGGCAAATGCTGCAAGCTCGGTAAGGTTGCCGTCTTTTCCTGCAATGCCCCAAGCGGTACGCCACTTAATTCCACCTCAATCATAATATCGCGCGTTCTATCAAATCGCTCGATCTGCGCCGGGCCACTCGTCATCTCAATCGTCGCAATATTTGCGAGCATCACCGGGCCATGTTCACTCGGCACCGTAAGCCGCGCCAAAAGCGCATAGTCTTGGCGTGCCGCATCCGGCAATTTCACCACCACCGGCACCTGTCGCTGCGAAAAATTCATCTTGGCCAAACTCTGGTCATAATCCCCCGCTGTTGCAATCCGCAACGTATCCGCAATCGCCGCCGAGGTAACGCCTAAATCAGCCGCCCGCGCAAAATCCGGGCGTATCACCACCTCGGGCCGTACCAGGCTCGAACTCGAGGTGACATTGCCAATGCCAGGAATATCACGCAATTCGCGCTCGACCTTTTGCGCATTCTCAATCAGGGCGCGACCATCATCACCCGAAAGGGCAAGCTGATATTTCGCATTCGACCCCCCAAGGCCAATCTTAAAACGCGTCCCAGGAATCGTTTCCATCAGGTGACGGAATTCATCCTCAATCACCTGTTTTTGAATCCCTCGGCGCTCTCCGCGCGGCGCAAGATTGATCGTGAGCGTTGCTTTGCGCACCTCAGAAACCCCTTTCGGTGCAAAAGGATCACCACCAGAATTACCACCACCAATCGCTGTATAAATGGTTCTGACCTGTGGGTGTTTACTAATAAGGCGCTCGGCCTGTTGCACAACCGCAAAGGTCTGCTGAAAGGTACTGCCCGGCGGTAAGGAGAGCGTAATCTGCGTCTCAGAGAGATCATCGGGGGGGATAAAACCCGTCGGCAGCAATGGCACCAGCACCAACAAGGTGCCAAAGAAAAACCCCGCCGCAACCAGCAAGGTAATCAAGCGATGATTTAGGCACCAAGCAGCAAGTCGCATATACATGCGTTCCCACAGCGCCTGAGCTTGGTTGTGGGCGGGGGTCAGGATATAGGCCGCCATCATCGGGGTGAGCATCCGCGCCACCGCCAAAGAAAAGAATACCGAAATCGCTGCCGTCCAACCAAATTCAACAAAGAATTTACCGACAACGCCACTCATAAAGGCGGTCGGCAAAAATACCGCAATCAGCGTAAACGAGGTGACAATCACCGCCAAACCAATCTCATCGGCGGCCTCCATCGCTGCCTGATACGGCGTCTTGCCCATCCGCAGATGACGGATGATATTTTCTATCTCGACAATCGCATCATCAACCAAAATCCCGACCACAAGCGATAATGATAATAGCGTTACCACGTTGACGGTAAAACCAAACAAGTGCATCGCGCCAAAGGTGGGGATAATCGAAAGCGGTAGTGCTGTCGCCGAAACAAATGTCGCCCGCCAATTGCGCAAAAATAACCAGACCACCAATACCGCAAGAACCGCACCTTCGTACATCAGCGACATCGAGCCATTGTAATTCTCAACGACCGGCGTCACGAAATTAAAGGACTCATTTACTGCGATATCAGGATAGGTGTTCTTTAATTTCTCGAGGGTAGCGCGGACATTTGCCATGACCTCGACCTCGCCCGCGCCACGGCTGCGCACCACCTCGAAACCAACCACTGGCTTGCCATTTAATAACGCGAGCGTGCGGCGTTCCGCCACGGTATCCAAAACCTTTGCCACCTGATTGAGGCGTACACGCTGGCCATTGTTTAGCGCAATCTCCATCATGCCAAGTTCGGCGGCGGAGTATACGGTCGCAATGGTGCGAATCGATTGCTCAGCGCCGCCAATATCGGTGCGGCCACCGGCGGCCTCTTGTTGCACCTGGCGCAATTGCCGCGAGATCTCTGCCGCCGTGGTATTCCGTTCGAGCATTCGCGCCGGGTCTAATTCGACCCGTATCTCGCGCGTTACGCCACCAACCCGCGAAACGGCACCAACCCCTTTTACACTCATCAAGGTCTTGGTAATCTTGTTATCGACAAACCAGGACAATTCCTCATCATCCATGCGTTGTGATGCGACCGTATAGGTAAGGATTGGCATACCCGCAATATTCGATTTCGCTATCACTGGATCGCGCATATCAGCGGGGAGGTCAGAGCGAATCCGCGCCACCGCATCGCGCACATCATCGGTCGCTTCTTGAATTGATTTCTCAAGTCGGAATTCAACGGTAGTGGTCGAGGAGCCGTCTTGTACAATGGTGTAGATATGCTTCACGCCCTGAATGGTCGCGACGGAATTCTCAATCTTGCGGGTAATCTCGGTTTCGAGTTGCGAGGGCGAGGCACCGGGTAGCAATGCGGTAACAATCACGGTCGGTAGATCGACATCGGGCATATTCTGGATTCGCATTGCGCGAAAACCCATAATGCCAATCCCTGTCAGCATGATAAAAAGCAAAACGGCGGGGGTGGGATTGCGTATCGACCAGGCAGAAACATTAATCATCGTCCAAGCCCCTTAGTTTGTCGGTATGGCCTGGACAATCCTAACGGTATCGCCATCGGTAAGAAAACCGACACCACTGTTGACAACCCGCACATTATTCGCAAGGCCACTGATAATCTCGATCAGATCCCCCAACCGTCGCCCCACAGTAACCTTGGTCTGAATCACACGATTGTCTTCACCGACCCGCAGCACATAACTAAAACCATCGCGCAACATCACCGCACTCTGCGGCAAAGTCAGGGCGCTGCTCTTTGAGAGTTCTATCTCGCCGTGCGCAAACATTCCCGCCAAGGCATCGCCATTGTGATTGAGATCAATATAGACAAGTCCGGTGCGCGTTTGCGGATTCAGGGTGGGTGCTACCATTCGCACCTTGCCGCTCACCTTTTTCTGACCCGTCGTAGTAATTGTCACCGCCATGCCGCGCTTGATCAAAACCAGATCGGCGGCGGGCAATTCAGCACGCCACTCAAGCCGGTCACGACGGATCAAACGAAACAGCTCTTCACCCGATTGTGCCACCGCGCCAAGGGTCGCCGAGCGCGCAGAGATGGTGCCATCATCCGGTGCGGTAATATGGGTTTGGCCAAGGTGCAATTGATCCGCTTTCAGCCGCGCCTTTAACGAATCGACCCGTGCGAGGGCGGTTTTCTCACCCGTTAAATACTGAAGGGTTAATTGCGCACTCAGCGCACCACGGCTTTCAATCTTGCGTGCCCGATTCGCATTGGCAATTGCCTCGGCTAGGGATGCCTCCATTTCCTTTAGGCTTGCGCGGGTCTGCTCGTATTCTGCGCTGAGGGTATCGGATTGTAAGCGTGCCAATTCCTGACCCTTGCGAACGCGATCGCCAACATTGACTAACACCTCGGTGAGTCGTAAGCCGCCAATCTCCGCGCCAACAATTGCCTCTTGCCAAGCGGCGATGCTGCCGTTTGCGGTCAATTGATTCGGCCATTCGGCAAGGGCAGGCGTTACCGTGCTCACCGTTAATGCCGGGCGCGATTCGTGAGAAACATCCGTAGCATTAGCAATCCCTGAGAATAATACGATACACCAAGCGGTAAAACGGGTTATGCGAAAGGGGATCATTTTACTCTATGCCTGAAAAGGTCTATGCGGGTCTGCCAAAGAACAAGGCCGTGCATTATTGTTCCGTCGTGAGGCGAACGCCGGATGTGGCGTGAAACCAAAGAACGGCGATCGTACCACGCTTGGCAGCCCCTCTGCCTCGGCGGAGTGCCCGGCTAGCTCGCCTAGTCGCCGCGCTGGCTAGTCTGCATCATACCACCACTCATTCGATGCGAATTCGTAGGTGTATCTCGCAAAAGCAAAGAATGTTGAATCATAGACTAAAATTGCTCGGTTGCCGCTGTTGCGGTAATCACCAGACACGCCGAGCCTCTTTTTCAGCACGTCGTGGGTGAGGCCAATCTCCTCTGGGTTCGTGGGGTAGTGGCCGTGCCTGGTTGCGTAATCCTTGATCTCGGCAACGACTGCGTCGGCTTTATGCCGTATTTCGCCCAGGCGAGCCAGGTGAATCGCCGCCACCAGTGAAAAGGC
The DNA here is from genome assembly GCA_903881315.1 of uncultured Thiotrichales bacterium. Taxonomy (GTDB): domain Bacteria; phylum Pseudomonadota; class Gammaproteobacteria; order CAIRSR01; family CAIRSR01; genus CAIRSR01. The sequence continues at coordinate 20,414 of CAIRSR010000007.1, forward strand.
GATTACCCAAATGACGGCCTTGACGATTTCCTCTGCTCGGTCGGCGGGTTTTTGGAGCATCGCGTAGGCGGTACGGAAGGCCCAACCCGCGACCCAGATGACCAATAGTGCGCCCCAATATGGCTGCCCGAGGAAGATCACCGCGATAGCCGCTGCCAGCAACGTGGCATAGGGTTTCTTTTTGGGGGCGTCTGACATGGTTGACTGCCGTGGGGCTTTTGGCCGAGCGTGGCCCGCGCAGGAGCGGACGATAGCGGACTATGCCGAAACCAGAAAGCGGCAGTCAACCAAATGGTTGGTCAATCTGTGGGAGGGTGTGGGTGGAGCAAATGCCCGGTGGGATTAAGGGGAGGGGGCTCATCCTAGACAGTGCAGAACACAGAGATCTTCTATCAAGGTTTTGTTGTGATCCACCAAACAACCAACGAGGATGAAAGTCCTGCAAAGAAACCCAAAACAAGATCTGTGACCCTGCGGGAAATGGCCTGCTTTACGCCTCGACGCTTGGCCCAATGTAGGCGTTCATGCAGAAAGAATCTTTGGTTGAATGCAACACAATCAGTGTAAACATCCTCCCAAAACTCAAAAGCGGGCACCGCGCCATTGTTATCAGGCCTTCCTTCCATTTGCCTTGCCTTTGTCGCTTTTGCTCTCATCTGATTAAAGAATACATGAAGACTGCGATCAAATTCTCCGTTGTCGATAACGCTGGTATCAATAGCGGATAGTTTCTGGTAGTGGTCAGCAGCCTCTTTGAATGTTATTTTAAAGACATCTAAACAAGCTCGCTTAAAGTGTCCATAGGCCTTTGTAACCACTTCTTGTTCTTCGTCGGGATAGACCCATTGGCGCGACAGATGATCAAGCGCTGCATTCAGCTCAAACAACATCTCAACCGGAACCTGGTTGGTGGTTTGCACAGAGGCATACAAAAGTTTTACGTAATCATGATAGAAACAGAAGAGTTGTTTGAGATCAGTCGGGCGACCTTTAGCCCAGGTGATCTTTTCAAGCTCCAGTGTCATTTAAGCAGCTCATCTAACTGTGCCTCAATCTCTTCTCGGCTAATAGTGCAATCTCGAAGGACACTCCCTCGGCCAATGAAAGGGAAGAAGGAAGGAAACGACATACGTCGCTTGCACTTCTCTTCGACTATTTTGCGGCGTTCGTCAATCGGCATGTCACGAAGAGAAGCAACGGACTCCCCGCTTGCCATCTCAACTGCCCTCTCAAATGCGGTTACCGCCACCATGGATAGGAACCTCTTCTGTTTTCGATGACTTGCCGAATGGCGGGCAAGCCCACCCGCTACAAGGCCAGGGCCTCAGCGCAGATCAACAGGCGCTTTAGGGGGATGCCTAGTTCATCATGCTACACCAGAACAAAATACAACGCCACGACGCGGCCAACTGCATCGTCCCGATGGCGGGACTAACGTGTGCCTAAGTGGCGCGTACTGGCGGAGTCCGTTGGGGTTTAGCAGTTTTATGCGCGATATCGCCTTGTCGGTTATGGGTTACAGAGAACGATCTATTTCTTCAATCTTAGAATGAAAAGCTTTTTTGAGATCGCTGAAGATTTCAATGGCCAGCGGATATAGGGAGAAAAGAAGAGCCAGTGTGTTGTCATCTGTGGCCCCGCCTTCTGCTAACCGCCGGAACGCCAGATTCCCTTCATCAAATGAGCGGAGCTTCTGATCAATTGAATCGACATCTTCTTTTGTCAGAAGATATTTCTCTTTGTCGTATACCTCCCGAATGCGGACAAAGCCATCCACTGTTTGTCTGAAAGGGCCGTTAATAAATTCCATTACATCGGCTGGGCCTAGCGATACACGCTCGGATTTCCTTTGCAATTGCCCCAATGCGCCACCAAATATAATTTTATCAGACTGTGCTAATTGATCAAGAACCCTCTCAAGTCGCGGTCTCATTGCTTCGTACCGAATTTTTAGACGGGCATGGCGATACGTTAGCCAACTCGTCATGAAAGACACGCTTGCAGACACAATTGCAGCAACAACTGTGGAAGTAAGAATAGATGAATAATCAACCGATGGCATGTTTAAACCCCTCACTCAATAACCGATTGTACGGCTTCGTCGCACAATACTGCACAGGAAAAAGCGGGGAGAACTAGCGCACAGAGGACGACCAGGGCGGTTACGAACGGTTTCATAACGGCTACCCCAAGGTAACGCCAACGCAGACGGTGCGCGAGCTTCTCAAGGAGAGCCTAACAACAAGAGGGGTGTTTGTCTACGGAATACCTGTCAAGTTTATTGACATATCAAATCGCGGCAGATTTTTGATTTAGTGTTGCAGAACAACCGACTACACGGTTAATCATCGCCGACCGCACCCAAGCTATCAACTCGGTGTAGGCCTTCCCTCCTGGTGTTGGTAATCGTGTGAGTCAACGCCGGGGATGTACCCTCAGTGCAGGAGCTTCAGTGCGGCAATCACGATGCCAGCGGCAGCAAGGACGATAGAGCCGAGCTTGATGGTCATGCGCAGTTCCATCTTCTCGATAGTGCTCTCTAATCGCACAATGTCCCCTTTGGTATTGGCCTCCAATCGCAACATATCTGCTTTGGTGTTGGCCTCCGATCGTGCAATATCAGCCCTTAGACCATGCACATCCTCTTTGGTGCTGGCCTCTAGTCGTGCAATATCCTCTTTGGTGCTGGCCTCTAGTCGCACAATATCAG
>CAIRSR010000008.1 GCA_903881315.1 uncultured Thiotrichales bacterium
AAATGGCTTTACGCCGTGCTCGGTTGCCTTACGTTTTGTCTCAGCCCGCGATACGGCTGCGGACATCGACAAAACGTACGGCCCTCACGGCTACGCGGGGCTCGTCGCACTACGCTTCGCTCCATGTGCTCCTCGGTGGATTATCAAAATCGAAGCCAGTGGGCTGGATATGGCGGAAGTATTGGCATTTCAGGAGACGGGCGGCCAACTATTGCTACCCCCATCGACTCCGCAAGCGTTACTCGCTGCACCTCCTGAGCCGATCCAGACCGCCCTTATTGAACCGCCAAAGAAAGATACACGGTCGAATGCAATCGAGTCGAAGCGTCAGCAGACATTCAAGCTGGTCAAGACGCTCGGCTTTCTACTCTGGACGCTGTATATCAAAAGCTCGTCGATGCTCAGGCAGGCGGCGATTGCAGTGCGCTAGTCATGGCACCTCCCGTCGCACCCCCTGTTCCCGCCGCGCCCGTCGAGGGCGCTGATGCCGGAAGCGACACTAGTGGAGCGCCCTTCTGATGATCGTTGCCCACTTTGCTGATCTGCATTACTGCCCGAAGCACCTGGAGCAAGTCGATAAGTGCTTTGGGTACGCCGTTGAACACGCGATCCGTTCCGGTGCTCAATTAGCGGTTATCGCTGGCGATTCGTTCGATGCGAGCATGGGGATTCACGAGCCAGCGTTTTCTGTCTACCTGTCCCGCGTGATGCAACTGGCGGACGAAATGCCTGTCGTGGTTCTCCAGGGCACCTTTAGCCACGACCGCCTGGGTAATCTGGAAGCGATCAAACTGCTCAGGGCGAATTTCCCGATACTGGTCGCGGATACGCCTGGGTGCTACGTGTACATCATCGACAAAGATTTCCCAGGCAATATCGATGGAAAACCATGCTGGCGTCCTGCCGAAGTATTCCTCCAGGTCAACGATACGGCGCTGTGTTGCGTCAATGTCCTCCCCAGCCTCAATAAGGCCGACCTTCGCATGGCGTACCACCCGAACGGCCCAGGCGGGTACGTCACCGATCTGTTGGTATCGTGGAGTGCGACGAATACAGCGTGCCGCGCTGAGGGCATACCAACGATCCTGGCTGCACACGGCACGGTGAACGGTTCGGTCACTGAATCGAAACACGCCATGGTGTCTCCCGACCACGAGTTTTCCATGGAGACGCTGTTCACGGCTGGCACCTCGGCGGTGATGTTGGGTCACATCCACGCCCACCAGTCCTGGCAGGATAACGGAAGGGTAGCGGCCTATTCCGGCAGTATCGCTCGACTCGTTCACGGCCACGATGGGCCTGTTGGCTATCTTCTGTGGGATGTCATGGAGGCTGGTTCGTTCTGCGAACTCGTCCCGACCCCTGCCCGCCAGTTGGTGGATGTCACGTTTGATGACCTGCCTGACATTGCGGAACTTCGAGGACTTCCTCTCGATGGTGCCCATGTGCGCCTGCGGTACTCGGTTGACCAAAACGAGGCCCACGCGGTTGACAAGGATGCCCTCCGGCAAGCGTTGATCGAAGCGGGAGCGGCGGACGTAAAAATCGAGCCGAGCGTTTATCCAACCCAATCGGTGCGCTCGCCTGGTATCGGACGGGCGCTTGGGCTGATGGAGAAGGTGGCGCACTGGGCGAAGACTACGGGAGACGAGGATCGCGTCCAGGGGTTGCGTGACCGGCTGGCTCGGCTGCAGGCCGAAGAACCAGAGCAGATCGTCGCACGCTTGGTGCAGGAGGACGCCGAATGCTCCCGCTCCGCATGACCTTATCTGGTGCGATTGGCATCCGTGCTGGCCTTCGCCGTGATTCAATTACCCTTGATTTTTCTGAGATACCGGACGATGCCGTCTCGGTGGCTATCTGCGGCGACAATGGTACCGGAAAGTCCACGATTCTGAATCTCGGAATGGTGCCGTGGCGTGAACCTCCGCACATTGGTGACATATATGCTCAGTTTGGCCATGAGGGACGGCGTGAATTGGCATTCGAGCACGGAGGGGAGGAGTACCGATCCGTCATTACCTACAAACAAACGGCAAAATCTAAAAAGACAACAGCAGTGTTGTATGTGGAGTATGGTGGCGGGGGCTATTCAGACCCAGAGTCAGTCCCTTATAAAATGCTGGACGGTACTGAAAGCGACGGTAAGACAAGCACCTACGATGCTTGCCTTGAAGAACTACTTGGCCCGCAATCGCTGTACTACTTGGCGGCGTTCCGACACCAGGGCATTGCGCCCTTGGCAGGTCACTCTGATCCGAAATCGCTCATGCGCGATCTGTTGGCATTGGAAGAACCGGAGCGGTTATCGGCGCAGGCCAAGGCGGTTGCTCGTGTGCGGCTTCTGCGAGCGTTGGAAGCCCTTGCGCCACCGTGATGGCGGTAAGCAAACGGGTATCTGTAGCTTCGATGGCAAAGCCTACTACCCCGACAATCAATGTCCACAGAAGAATTGGGTAAGGTCACAGCCAAGGGAGCAACCACACCCCAAAGCACTGCCATGACCTCCCTTCATGGGGAAAATCTCAAAAAACCTTCCGCTAGTGAGGACGGGGTATAAGACTCCTCGGAGGGGGCGTGGTTTTGGGCTGTAGGGGGGTGGGATGGTGGGTACCATGGGCGCATTGTTTTAATATGAAAATGATACCAGGGAGGCCTCCTTTGGAGGCCAGAAGGGTATGCAGCCATGGCGATTTTCTGGTAACTCGCTTGTCTATACCCTCTTGGTTGCATGGAAACCATGACCAAACATCGGTATCCCTGGATGCTAGGGTGCGTACACCTCACCTACTTACAGGCTTCCATGCAGCGACTAGTCTCTGCGCTTCGGCGATTTGAGAGGGGGTCATCATGCGTTCGAGTATACTAATCTGTCTCTGTGATTCCACATCACCATGGGCCGCAACCAACGAAAACCACATATATGAAGCTATATAGTTTTTGTCCACACCTTTCCCATCGTGGTACATCACGCCAAGGTAGTATTGTGCCTGGGCAAGCCCCTGTTCAGCAGCTCTGCGAAACCATTTGAGTGCTTCCGTGTTATCCTGTACGACCCCTTGGCCTTTGTAGTACATAGCACCAAGATAGTATTGCGCC
>CAIRSR010000009.1 GCA_903881315.1 uncultured Thiotrichales bacterium
CGATGTGGAGCGTGGGCAGGTGCTGGCGAAGCCAGGTGCCATTACCCCGCATACCCGTTTTCTCGCCGAGGTGTATGTGCTTTCCAAGGAAGAGGGTGGGCGGCATACGCCGTTCTTCAAGGGCTATCGTCCGCAGTTCTACTTCCGCACGACCGATGTAACGGGCGCGGTTGAGCTACCGGAAGGGGTAGAGATGGTCATGCCGGGGGATAACATCCAGATGACGGTTTCTCTGATCTCCCCGATCGCCATGGAAGAAGGATTGCGTTTCGCCATCCGTGAAGGTGGTCGCACCGTTGGTGCGGGTGTGGTCGCGAAGATCCTCGACTGAGGGTAGGGCCGGGTTTTGCCCGGCCAAGAGTATTTAGGCCAGTAGCTCAATTGGCAGAGCGGCGGTCTCCAAAACCGCAGGTTGGGGGTTCGAGACCCTCCTGGCCTGCCAATCCGCAGGGTGTGACCCTGTGTTCCTCGTGGGACGTAGTTCCCTGCATAGGGATTCGGTGATGTCGGATAAACTGAAGTTGGGGCTCGCAGTTCTCGTCCTGGTGACGGGGATTGCGGCTTTCTATTATTTTGCGGATCACTCGGCTTTCTTGCGTGTGCTTGCTGTGCTGGCGGCGGGTGGGGTGGCGGTGGCCATCGCCATGCAGACCGAGGCCGGGCAGGGCGTGTGGGGGTTTATCCTAGAGTCTCGGGGCGAGGTTCGTAAGGTGGTGTGGCCAAGCCGTTCCGAGACGGTGCAGGCGACCCTCGTGGTGATCGGCATGGTGGTGGTGGTGGCTGTCCTCATGTGGCTGCTGGATGCTTTGCTGTTGTGGGCGGTACGCCAATTGACGAGTCCTGGGGGTTGATGTCATGGCGATGCGCTGGTATGTGATTCATGCCTACTCTGGTTTTGAGGGCGCGGTGCGTCGTTCATTGATCGATCGTATCAAGCGGGCGGGGCTCGATCAGCGGTTTGGCCAGATCCTGGTGCCCACCGAGGAAGTGGTCGAGATGCGCGAAGGACAAAAGCGCAAGAGCGAGCGGAAATTCTTCCCGGGCTATGTGCTGATCCAGATGGAGATGGACGAGGAGACCTGGCACCTCGTCAATGAGATACCCAAGGTCATGGGGTTTGTCGGTGGGACGAGTGATAAGCCTGCCCCTATCTCTGACAAAGAGGCGGATGACATCCTCCAGCGTATCCAGGACGGGACAGATAAGCCACGGCCAAAGATTCGCTTTGAGCCAGGCGAGGTGGTGCGGGTTATCAACGGCCCCTTCAATGACTTTAATGGTGTGGTCGAAGAGGTTAATTACGAGAAGAGTCGGCTGCACGTAGCGGTATTGATATTCGGTCGATCTACGCCGGTAGAGCTTGAGTTTTGCCAGGTGGAGAAGGCCTAGATAGAGAGGATCCACACGGAGAGCCTCGTCGCGGCGCGGTTCCGTGTGTTGTTGTGTTTTGGTTTGGTGCAGTGTACAATTGTCAGTTCCATTACGGGGAGCCGCAACTAGCGGCGCTAGTACCCGCGCCTTGAGGAGTGTTCAGTGGCGAAGAAGATAGATTCCTACGTTAAGCTCCAGATTAAAGCTGGGATGGCCAATCCGAGCCCTCCCATCGGCCCCGCTCTCGGTCAGCGCGGCGTCAACATCATGGAGTTCTGTAAGGCGTTCAATGCGCAGACGCAGCATCTTGAACGCGGGATGCCGACACCGGTTGTGATCGCGGTATATAGCGATCGCAGCTTTACCTTCGTCATCAAGACACCTCCGGCCTCGGTCTTGCTCAAAAAGGCGGCTGGTATCACCTCGGGCAGCAAAACACCCAATAGCCAGAAGGTTGGCAAGGTGACTCGCGCCCAACTAGAGGAGATCGCGACGCTCAAGATGCCCGATCTGACAGCGGCGGATCTTGATGCTGCGGTGCGAACCATCGCGGGCAGTGCGCGTAGCATGGGCATTGAAGTGGAAGGGGTCTGACATGGCAAAACTTAGCAAGCGGATGCGAGCGATTCGCGAGAAGGTGGTTCCCGGCAAGACCTACGACCTAGAGATCGGCTTCCAGATGTTGCGGGAGTTTAGTTCCGTCAAGTTCCCCGAATCGGTGGAGGTTGCGGTGAATCTCGGCGTGGATCCGCGTAAATCAGACCAAGTGGTGCGTGGTGCAGCGGTGCTGCCGCGTGGGCTTGGTAAAACGGTGCGGGTTGCGGTGTTTGCCCAAGGCGCGAAGGCCGAAGAGGCGCGTGCGGCGGGTGCCGATATCGTTGGTTTTGAGGATCTGGCTGCCTCTATCAAGGCTGGCACGATCGATTTCCAGGTCTGTATTGCAAGTCCCGATGCGATGCGCGTCGTTGGCCCACTCGGTCAGATCTTAGGCCCGCGTGGTTTGATGCCGAACCCCAAGGTGGGTACTGTGACCGCCGATGTGGCCACTGCGGTGCGTAACGCCAAGGCGGGTCAGGTGCGCTTCCGTACCGATAAGGCTGGCATCATCCATGCTGCCATTGGCAAGATCAGCTTCGAGAGTGACGCCCTGCGCGAGAACCTGCTGGCGTTGATGAGCGAACTGAAACGATTAAAGCCTTCCACAGCGAAGGGGATCTACGTGCAGCGGGTGACCGTTTCCACGACGATGGGCCCGGGCATTCGCGTCGATCATTCTGGTCTGTGAGGCTCGGGGTTATCTAAAGGGTATCGGTGCTCGATAGCACCGTCACTTTTGTGGTGATGAGCGTTGCGCGTTGGGTTGTCGGCCTGGTTCATGAGATTTTCGGTTTCTTTAGGGTGCTGGCGGTAGCGGTGCTCAGTCGTAGACCGCAGGTGGTGTGTCCTTAATTTGCAGCCAGTGGGCTGTAACCTGCGCAGACGGTGTCTGGAACTAGATTTTGCCTGGTTCAAAGTCGCCGTGACAAGGGTGGGGGTGTTGTCTGCCCTCGTGTAATGACCTCTGGAGGTGAGTTGCTTGTGGCATTGAACCTCGAAGGCAAACAGGCAATCGTAGAAGAGGTGTCGGCGGTAGCGTCGCGCGCCTACTCGTGTATTGCTGCAGAGTATTCCGGCCTATCCGTAGAGGCCATGACCAAACTGCGAACCGAAGCGCGTAAGAAGGGCGTTTATGTGCGGGTCGTTCGTAACACCCTTGCCCGTCGTGCCCTCTCAGGGACAGATTTTGCGTGCATGAGTGAGCGTTTGGTTGGCCCGTTGGTCTTGGCGTTTTCCCAAGAAGACCCTGGCAGTGTTGCCCGGGTGATGGGGGATTTTGCCAAAGCCAATAATAAATTGATCATCAAGGTGGTATCTTTCGGCGGGCGGTTGCTAGACCCAACCGATCTCAAGGTATTGGCGAATATGCCCACCCGCGAGCAGGCGTTGGCCTTGCTCATGAGTGTGATGAAGGCGCCGATTACCAAGTTCGTCCGAACTCTCGCGGAGCCATCTGCGAAGTTGGTGCGTACCGTTGCTGCCATCCGTGATCAAAAAGAGGCTACGCCGGCCTGATCCAATAACACGACCTGCGTTAGGGAGGAATCCCTAAATCCCCTGCGCAAGAGAATTTTCTTGCCAGGGAGGTCGTAACCTTAACCCCGATTCCGGGACAACTTGTCGAACCAGAATTGTTTCAGCAGGAGCATCCATACAATGGCCGTGTCTAAAGCAGAGATCCTAGAAACCATTGCGAATATGACCGTGATGGAGATCGTGGATCTAATTTCCGCTATGGAAGCAAAGTTTGGCGTATCCGCCGCCGCTGCCGTAGTCGCCGCACCGGCTGGTGCAGTCGAAGCGGCCGCTCCGGTTGAGGAGCAGACCGAGTTCAACGTCGTGATGACGAGCTTCGGTGCCAACAAGGTAAACGTGATCAAGGTCGTTCGCGCCTTGACTGGCCTTGGTCTGAAGGAAGCCAAAGAGTTGGTCGAGGGTGTTCCCTCCACCGTCAAAGAGGCGATTCCGAAGGCCGAAGCGGCGGATGTCAAGAAGCAGTTGGAAGATGCGGGAGCCACGGTCGAGATCAAGTGACCTCTGGCACCTGGCAAAGGGTGGTAGTGGCGTCACGATCGGATTCGTGGATGATTTTTCCCGTGAAGGGTTTGTTGGGCGGGGCTTTGGCCCTGCCTTACTTCCGAAGCGGCTGGTGGCACAAGAGCCACCAGCCTTTTTGTGCTTTTTTGTGCTGCGACCAATAAAGTAGAACCTAAGACGGAGGCGGACATAAAAACCCGCGCCTGATCCCTTATCGTAATCCTATCCCCGCTAAGTTTGCAGTGGTTTCAACTCCACCCGACCTTAGGGGATGGGCGGTCTCCTGTCGGTTAAACGTCGAGGAATATCGATGGCCTATTCTTTTACCGAGAAAAAGCGCGTCCGCAAGGACTTTGGCAAACGATCCAGCATCCTTGATGTCCCGTACCTGTTGGCCATCCAGCTGGATTCCTATCGTGAGTTTCTGCAGGAGGGTGTCCCCCCAGAACAATACACCGATAAGGGATTACATGCTGCGTTTAAGTCAGTATTTCCCATTACCAGTTATTCGGGGAATGCGGCCCTCGAATATGTTGGCTATCGATTGGGGCGACCCATCTTTGATGTCAAAGAGTGCCAGTTGCGTGGGCTTACCTTTGCGGCACCGCTACGAGTGCGGGTGCGCTTGGTGATCTACGAAAAGGATGCCCCACAGGGCGCACGCATTGTCAAGGACATCAAAGAGCAAGAGGTCTATATGGGGGAGATGCCCCTGATGACCGAGAACGGCACCTTCGTTGTGAATGGTACCGAGCGCGTTATCGTCTCTCAGCTTCACCGCTCGCCGGGGGTGTTCTTCGACCACGACAAGGGCAAGACGCATTCTTCCGGCAAGCTTTTGTACACGGCACGGATTATTCCCTATCGCGGTTCGTGGTTGGATTTTGAATTCGACCCGAAGGATAATCTCTATGTCCGTATCGATCGGCGGCGGAAGCTCCCCGCGACGATTCTGCTGCGGGCGATGGGGTATAGTAACGAAGAGATCTTGGGGCTCTTTTTTGAGACCGATCGCTTCACTCTCTCGTTTGATAGCATCCTGCTCGACTTGGTGCCGGAGCGGCTGCGCGGCGAGACCGAGGATTTTGATATCCGCAATCCGCAGGGTGCCGTTGTTGTCGAGGCGGGGCGGCGGATTACGGCGCGTCATATCCAGGAGCTGAAGAAGTCTGGCATCACCGAGATTGCTGTACCGAATCATTATCTGATTGGCAAGGTACTTGCCCACGATGTTATCGACACCACGACCGGTGAATTGCTAGCGGGCGCGAATGATCCGGTGAGCGAGGATCTGCTGGTGCGGCTGCGTACCGCAGGTACCGCCGAGATCCGCACCCTGTACACCAACGACCTCGATCGGGGGCCCTATCTCTCGGATACCCTGCGACTGGATGCTACCCACACCGCACTAGAGGCGCAGCAAGAAATCTATCGCATGATGCGCCCAGGCGAGCCTCCCACCAAGGATGCGGCGCAAGCGCTGTTCGGCAATCTCTTTTTCTCCTCAGACCGCTACGATCTGTCGGCAGTAGGACGCATGAAGTTTAATCGGCGCGTGGGTCGCACCGAGATTACTGGCACTGGCGTGTTGTCTAAGCAGGACGTCATTGATGTCATGCGGGTACTCATCGAGATCCGCAACGGAAAAGGGGTCGTCGATGACATCGATCACCTCGGCAACCGTCGTATCCGTAGCGTTGGCGAGATGGCGGAGAACCAATTCCGCATCGGCCTGGTACGGGTAGAACGCGCCGTAAAAGAGCGTATCTCGCAGGCCGAGTCCGATGGGCTGATGCCGCAAGAATTGATCAACGCCAAACCGGTCTCGGCGGTGATCAAGGAGTTCTTTGGTTCGAGCCAGCTTTCGCAGTTCATGGATCAGAACAACCCACTGTCCGAGGTGACGCACAAGCGCCGTATCTCGGCGCTCGGCCCGGGTGGCCTCACCCGCGAACGAGCGGGCTTCGAGGTGCGCGACGTGCACCCCACCCATTACGGTCGGGTTTGCCCCATTGAGACCCCAGAAGGCCCGAATATCGGACTCATCAACTCGCTCGCGGTGTATGCACGCACCAACAGCTATGGCTTTCTCGAAACCCCCTACCGCAAGGTAGAGAACGGTTGCGTAATCGATAAAGTGGAGTATCTCTCCGCCATCGAAGAGGGGCAGTACGTCATCGCGCAGGCCAATGCCGCGCTGGATGATGCAACCGGACGACTGGTAGACGAATTGGTATCTTGCCGCCACGAGAACGAGTTTACCTTGTCCTCGCCGGAGAAGATCAATTACATGGACGTCTCACCGCGTCAGATCGTTTCGGTGGCGGCCTCCCTCATCCCGTTCCTAGAACACGACGACGCAAACCGCGCACTCATGGGTTCTAACATGCAGCGCCAAGCGGTGCCAACGCTCCGTGCCGAGAAGCCGCTGGTCGGAACCGGCATGGAGGCGGCGGTTGCGCGTGATTCTGGCGTCGTGGTGTGGGCGCGTCGTGGTGGCACGGTCGATTCTGTCGATGCCTCGCGTATCGTGGTGCGGGTGAATGACGACGAGACCGACCCGGGCGAGTCGGGGGTTGATATCTATACCCTGACCAAGTACACCCGTTCTAACCAAAATACCTGTATCAACCAGCGCCCCCTGGTGCATGTCAAGGATGTCATTGCGCGTGGCGACGTCTTGGCCGATGGGCCGAGTACCGACCTTGGCGAACTCGCCCTGGGTCAGAATATGTTGGTTGCGTTTATGCCCTGGAACGGCTACAACTTCGAGGACTCCATCCTCATCTCCGAGCGCGTGGTTGAAGAGGATCGCTTCACCACCATCCATATCGAAGAGCTGACCTGCGTTGCGCGTGACACCAAGCTTGGCCCGGAAGAGATAACCGCCGACATCTCCAATGTGGGCGAGTCTGCGCTGACCAAGCTGGACGAGGCGGGCATCATCTCGATTGGTGCCCATGTTGGCCCGGGCGACATCCTGGTGGGTAAGGTCACGCCGAAGGGTGAAACGCAACTCTCGCCCGAAGAAAAACTGCTCCGCGCTATCTTTGGCGAGAAGGCGTCTGACGTAAAGGACACCTCGCTCCGTGTGCCTTCGGGGATGAATGGTACGGTCATTGACGTGCAGGTCTTTACCCGCGATGGCATTGAGAAGGACAGCCGCGCCAAGTCGATTGAGGAGACGGAACTCTTGCGGGTCAAGAAGGACTTACAGGATCAATTGCGCATCAAAGAGAACGATACCTACCAGCGTATCGAGCGGATGTTGATCGGCAAGATTGCCGATGGTGGGCCCGGTGGTCTGCGGGTTGGTACCAAGATCACCCAAGAATATCTCGACAGCGTGCCGCGCATCCATTGGTTCGAGATTCGTCTGCGCAACGAAGAGACCCGTAGCCAACTCGAGCTTGTCGCCGAGCAGATCCAAAAGCAACAAGAGGATTTCGATCAGCTCTACGAAGAGAAGCGCGAGAAGCTCGTCAGCGGCGATGATCTTGCCCCGGGTGTGCAGAAGATGGTCAAGGTCTATCTGGCCGTGAAGCGTCGCATCCAGCCCGGTGACAAGATGGCCGGACGCCATGGTAACAAGGGTGTTATCTCAATGATCGTGCCGGTTGAGGATATGCCCTTCATGGAGGATGGTACGGCGGTGGATATCGTGCTGAACCCGCTTGGTGTGCCTTCGCGTATGAATGTCGGTCAGGTACTAGAAACCCATCTCGGTTGGGCGGCCAAGGGGCTTGGGCTGATGATCGGGCAGATGGTGGACGACAGGCGCCAGATAACCGAGGTGCGTGCCTTTCTCGACCAGATCTACAACCAATCGGGCGGTGTCCGCCACACCGATCTTGATTCTCTCACCGATGACGAGATCGTTGTCTTGGCCCATCACCTGCGCCAGGGGGTTCCGATCGCGACCCCGGTCTTCGATGGTGCGAGCGAGACCGAGATCAAAAATCTGTTGGAGCTTGCGAACCTCCCCCGTAGCGGTCAGACGCGCCTACGCGATGGACGTACCGGTGAGAGCTTCGATCGTCCGACCACCGTTGGCTACATGTACATCCTGAAGCTGAATCACTTGGTAGACGACAAGATGCACGCCCGTTCTACCGGGCCGTATAGCCTAGTGACCCAGCAACCCCTGGGCGGCAAGGCACAATTCGGTGGGCAGCGGTTCGGTGAAATGGAGGTTTGGGCGCTTGAGTCGTATGGTGCCGCCTACACGCTCCAAGAGATGCTGACCGTGAAGTCCGACGACGTCAATGGCCGTACCAAGATGTATAAAAACGTCGTGGAGAATGACCATCGTATGGAAGCCAATATGCCCGAATCGTTTAATGTGTTGATCAAAGAAATCAAGGCGTTAGCGATCGATATTGATCTTGAGCAGCGGATGTAATCGGTTTTCTCGGTTGCGTTCATCTCCTCTCCAGAACATAAAGTAAAAAAGTAGGAGGCTTCATTGAAAGATCCTCTCTTCAACCTGCATAAGCAGAGCCATCAGATCGATCGTGCCGGGGAGTTTGATGCCATTCGCATCGGACTCGCTTCACCGGAGATGATCCATGCTTGGTCTTACGGTGAGGTAAAGAAGTCCGAGACTATCAACTACCGTACCTTTAAGCCGGAACGTGATGGCCTTTTCTGTGCCAAGATCTTCGGGCCTATCAAGGATTACGAGTGCCTGTGCGGTAAGTACAAACGCCTCAAGCACCGTGGCGTGGTCTGCGAGAAGTGTGGCGTTGAGGTCACGCTGACCAAGGTTCGCCGTGAACGCATGGGTCACATTGAGCTGGCCTCGCCGGTTGCCCATATCTGGTTCCTCAAATCCTTGCCCTCGCGCATGGGTCTGTTGCTCGACATGACCTTACGTGACATCGAACGAGTACTCTATTTTGAGGCGTTTGTTGTCATTGAGGCTGGCATGACGCCGATGGAGCGCGGCCAGATCCTCACCGACGAGCAATACCTAGAGGCCGTTGAAGAGCATGGCGATGAGTTCGACGCCCGCATGGGGGCCGAGGCCATCCACGAATTGTTGCGCACCATCGATCTCCAAAAGGAGACTGCGCAACTGCGTGAGGAGATTCCGGCCACCGGCTCGGAAACCAAGATCAAGAAACTGACCAAGCGCTTGAAGTTAATGGAGGCGTTCCTTGAGTCTGGGAACAAGCCCTCTTGGATGATCCTAAACGTCCTGCCGGTGTTACCGCCCGATCTGCACCCGCTGGTGCCGCTTGATGGTGGCCGCTTTGCCACCTCGGACTTAAACGATCTCTATCGGCGTGTTATCAATCGTAACAACCGCTTGAAGCGCCTGCTCGACCTCAACGCGCCCGATATTATTGTGCGCAATGAAAAGCGGATGCTACAAGAGGCCGTTGATGCCCTGCTCGACAATGGTCGGCGTGGCAAGGCCATTACCGGCTCGAATAAGCGCCAGCTAAAATCGCTTGCCGACATGATCAAGGGCAAGCAGGGGCGCTTCCGCCAGAATCTGCTCGGTAAGCGCGTGGATTATTCCGGGCGTTCGGTGATTGTGGTCGGCCCGACCCTGCGCTTGCACCAATGCGGTCTGCCCAAAAAGATGGCGTTGGAATTGTTCAAGCCGTTCATCTTTAGCAAACTGCAACTGCGTGGTAAGGCTACCACGATCAAGACCGCGAAGCGGATGGTCGAGCACGAGACCGCCGATGTCTGGGACATCCTAGAAGAGGTCATCCGCGAACATCCGGTGATGCTGAATCGTGCGCCAACCCTGCACCGTTTGGGGATCCAGGCGTTTGAGCCGGTGTTGATTGAGGGCAAGGCCATCCAGTTGCACCCGTTGGTGTGCGCGGCCTTCAATGCGGACTTCGACGGCGATCAGATGGCCGTCCACGTCCCGCTCTCCCTCGAAGCCCAGCTAGAGGCGCGGGTGCTGATGATGAGCACGAACAACGTGCTCTCGCCCGCCAATGGTGAACCAATCATCGTGCCCTCGCAGGACGTGGTGCTTGGGCTCTATTACATGACCCGTGATCGCGTCGGTGCGAAGGGCGAGGGGATGTGTTTCGCCGACTACGAAGAGGTGCACCGCGCCTACGAGAACCGCGTGGTAGAACTCCATGCGCGGATCACGACCCGCGTTATCGAAGAGAACGCAGACGGGCAGATGGTGCGGCGGCGCGTGGATACCACAGTCGGTCGGGCGTTGCTCTACGAGATCGTGCCGAAGCGCTTGTCGTTTGATCTCGTGAATCAGCCTTTGACAAAGAAGGCGATCTCGCGGCTCATCAACACCTGCTACCGTCAGCTTGGCCTGAAGGATACGGTTGTCTTCGCCGACCAGATCATGTACACCGGTTTTGCCTACGCGACCCGTTCCGGGGTCTCGATTGGTGTCGATGACATGGTGGTGCCGGGTGAGAAGAAGGCTATCCTGGCCAAGGCCGAGAGGGAAGTAAAGGACATCGAACAGCAATACGCCTCCGGTTTGGTCACCAACGGCGAGCGCTACAACAAGGTCGTCGATATCTGGTCGCATACCAACGACCAGGTTGCTAAGGCCATGATGGATAAACTCGGCACCGAGATGGTGCAACCCTCCGCAGAACGGTTGGCAAACGCCTGGGCTGAGGGTGAGATCAAACGCCTTGAGGCGGAGTTCCAGCAGACGGGTGGGGACAAAGCGGCCTATCACGCCCTGTTCCAAACGGTGCTGGAGGTGCGTCATCAGGGGCGCTTACCAGAAGGGGTAACGCCGCCGCCGGTTGTCACCAAGCAGTCGTCGTTTAATTCTATCTATATGATGGCCGATTCTGGTGCGCGCGGATCCGCCGCCCAGATCCGTCAGCTCGCCGGAATGCGCGGCCTGATGGCCAAGCCCGATGGCTCGATCATTGAGACCCCCATCACCGCAAACTTCCGTGAGGGGCTTGACGTTCTCCAGTACTTTATCTCGACCCACGGCGCTCGTAAGGGTTTGGCCGATACGGCGCTCAAAACCGCCAACTCGGGTTATCTGACCAGACGTTTGGTTGACGTAGCCCAAGACCTGGTGGTGACCGAGCAGGATTGCGGCACCCCCCACGGGCTTACCATGACCTCGTTGGTGGAAGGGGGCGATGTCGTAGAACCCCTGCGCGAACGGGTGTTGGGACGGGTGCTGGGTCAGGACGTGGCGGTGCCTGGTCTTGATGAAGTCCTTATTGCCGCCGGAACGCTTCTTGATGAGCAGCATGTGGAATTGCTCGAAAGAAACAGCATCGAACAGCTTCAGGTGCGCTCGCCTATTTCCTGCGAGACCCGCCACGGCATCTGTGCCCATTGCTATGGGCGCGACCTTGGGCGCGGTCACTTGGTCAATGTCGGTGAGGCGGTGGGGGTTATCGCCGCGCAGTCCATCGGTGAGCCTGGTACCCAGCTCACCATGCGTACCTTCCACATCGGTGGTGCGGCCTCGCGGGCGGCGGCGGTGAGCAGCGTTCAGGTCAAGTCTAAGGGTACGGTGCGTCTCCACAACATTAAGGTGGTGCAGCACAAGGCCGGGCATCGGGTTGCCGTGTCGCGCTCCGGTGAGCTGACCGTGGTCGATGAATATGGCCGTGAGCGCGAGCGCTATAAGGTGCAGTACGGCGCGGTGCTGTCGGTAGGGGATTCCGATGAGGTGACAGCGGGGCAGGTCGTTGCTTCCTGGGATCCACACACCCGACCGATTATCACCGAGGTTGCGGGCTTCCTCCGCTTTCAGGATTTCCAAGAAGGCGTCACTGTGCATCGTCAGCTCGACGAGGTAACGGGTCTGTCCTCGTTGGTCATCACCGATCCCAAGATGCGTGGTACCGGGGCGAAGGATCTGCGCCCCATGGTGAAACTCGTAGACATCCGTGGCCATGATGTGAACATCGCCGGAACCGAGCTGCATGCCCACTATTTCTTGCCCGCTGGGGCCATTATCGGTGTCGAGGACGGCGCAGAGGTTGGGGTCGGCGACGTAATCGCCCGTATTCCCCAAGAGTCCTCCAAGACCCGTGATATTACCGGCGGTCTGCCACGGGTTGCCGATCTCTTCGAGGCGCGCAAACCCAAAGACCCGGCTATCCTTGCCGAGATCTCTGGCACCGTTACCTTTGGCAAGGATACCAAGGGCAAGCAGCGGCTGGTGATTACGCCAACTGATGGGAGCGAGCCGCACGAGGAATTGATCCCCAAGTGGCGACAGGTTATCGTCTTCGAGGGGGAGCATGTCGATCGGGGCGAGGTGATCGTCGAGGGCTCGCCAGCACCGCACGATATCCTGCGGCTGCGTGGCATCTCGGCGCTCGCAAGCTATATTATCAACGAGGTGCAAGACGTTTATCGTCTCCAGGGCGTCAAGATCAACGATAAACACATTGAGGTTATTGTCCGGCAGATGCTGCGCAAGGCCGAGATCACCGACGCAGGCGAGACCCGTTTCCTCAAAGGGGAGCAGGTCGATAGGGCGCGTGTCCTTGAGGAAAACGAGAAGTGCGCTGTGCAGGGCAAGCGTCTTGCCTATTACGATCCGGTACTGCTGGGTATCACCAAGGCGTCGCTCGCGACCGAGTCGTTTATCTCGGCGGCCTCGTTCCAAGAGACCACGCGGGTACTGACCGAGGCCTCGGTGAGCGGCAAGCGCGACGATCTCCGTGGTCTCAAAGAGAACGTCATCGTTGGGCGGCTCATCCCTGCGGGTACCGGTCTTGCCTACCACCTAGAGCGTCGTCGTCGTCGCAATCTAGGTCAGACTCCGGTGATCCCAGTCGAAGCGGTAGTAGATGACGCTGTACACCGTGAGGCCTTGATGGCGACCTTTACGCCCATCTCCTCAGAGGCGGCGATAGAAGCAGAGGATTGAGTGCGCTTTATTCCATTGATGCAGGGGGTTACGTGTACAGTCGGGGAATGACCATAGCGGATTTTGACGCCAAGCTAGCGAAGGCCATGCAGCAGGAGGTGCGACGTCAGGAAGAGCATATCGAGCTGATTGCTTCTGAGAACTACGCAAGTCCTCGGGTTCTGGAGGCGCAAGGTTCGGTGCTGACCAATAAGTACGCGGAAGGGTACCCTGGCAAGCGCTACTATGGTGGCTGTGAGTTTGTCGATGTTGCCGAGCAACTGGCGATTGACCGTGCGAAGGAGCTGTTCGGCGCGGCCTATGTCAATGTCCAGCCCCATTCGGGCTCGCAGGCCAATGCCGCTGCGTACATGGCGCTCATCAATCCGGGCGATACCATCCTCGGTATGGCGCTGGATGCGGGTGGTCATCTAACGCATGGGGCAAAGCCGAACTTTTCGGGGAAGATCTACAACGCGGTTCAGTATGGGCTTGATCTCGCTACCGGGCTGATTGACTACGAAAAGGTAGAGCAGTTGGCGAAGCAGCATCGGCCAAAGCTGATTGTGGCGGGTTTTTCGGCCTATTCGCAGCGGGTGGATTGGGCGCGTTTTCGCGCCATCGCCGACGAGGTTGGTGCCTATCTGTTGGTGGATATGGCGCATGTGGCGGGACTCATTGCCGTCGGGCTTTATCCAAGCCCGGTTGGTATCGCGGACGTGACCACGACCACCACCCACAAGACCTTACGCGGGCCTAGGGGCGGCATGATCCTGGCGCGCTCTAATCCCGAGATCGAGAAACGGCTTTCTTCGCTGGTGTTTCCTGGGATACAAGGTGGGCCGCTCATGCATGTGATTGCGGCCAAGGCGGTAGCACTCAAAGAGGCGTTGTCCGGAGAATTCCACGACTACCAGGCCCAAGTGATGGCGAATGCCAAGGCGATGGCCGGGGCGTTGATCGACCGAGGCTATCGGATTGTTTCTGGTGGCACCGAGAATCATTTGTTCCTGGTGGATCTCATCAATAAGGGGCTTACCGGTAAGGCCGCTGATGCGGCACTCGCGGGTGCCTATATTACGGTGAATAAGAACGCGGTGCCGAATGATCCGCAGTCGCCTTTCGTGACCAGCGGCATTCGCATCGGTACGCCGGCTATCACCACGCGCGGTTTTGGTGAAGGTGAGGCGCGTATCCTTGCCAATTGGATCGCCGATCTATTAGACGACAGCAAGAATACTGCCCTGCAGTCACGGATTAAGTCAGAGGTGCTTGCCCTCTGTGCCCGCTTCCCGGTGTACGAGAGCGATACCCCGTAGGCTGCCCCCAACCAAACGGTATTGACGAGAGATGTCTATCTTCACGCCCGATGATCACCGCTTCATGTCCCAGGCGCTGCAACTGGCCGCTCGGGGGTTGTATACCACCGATCCGAATCCCCGGGTCGGTTGTGTCTTGGTACGTGATGGGGTTGTTGTGGGCGAGGGGTGGCACGAGCGTGCCGGTGAGGCCCATGCCGAGGTGCGGGCACTCGCACAGGCGGGCGAGCGGGCACGGGGCGCGACCTGCTATGTTACGCTTGAGCCCTGCTGTCACCATGGTCGAACCCCGCCCTGTGTGCGGGCATTGATCAAGGCTGGGGTAAAGCGCGTGGTTGCGGCCATGGAAGACCCAAACCCGTTGGTATGGGGCCAGGGTTTGGTGGAATTAGAGGCCGCCGGTATCGGCACTACAGTGGGACTGATGGCTGCCGAGACCCAGGCGCTGAATCCTGGGTTTATCAAAAGGATGCGACATAAGCGCCCGTTTGTGCGCTGTAAGCTTGCGATGAGCCTGGATGGACGCACCGCGATGGCCTCGGGGGACAGTCGCTGGATCACCGAGGAACCGGCGCGGGCGGATGTGCAGCGCCTGCGGGCGCGTAGTTCGGTCGTGATGATGGGCATCGGGACAGTGCTTGCCGATGACCCCCTGTATACGGTGCGGCGCGAAACCCTGCCTGACGACTACCCTGGTGGGGCAGAGGCTGCGGTCATCCGGCAGCCGCTACGGGTGGTGGTAGATCCTCATCTTAGTCTCCCCGAAAACGCACGGATGCTTTCCGCCCCGGGCAAGACCCTCATCGCCACAGCGAGCGACGATGCCGAGCAGATCGATTTGTTGCGTGAGCGAGGCGTCGAGGTGGTGTGTTTGCCGGGTGGGCCGGGTACGGTGGATCTCAATGCCCTGCTTGATTTTCTGGGAAAGACCGAGGTCAACGAGGTGCTGCTCGAAACGGGTGCCATCTTAAGTGGTTCGATGCTGCAGGCGGGCCTGGTGGACGAGTTGGTGATCTACATGGCACCTATCTTGTTGGGTGATGGGGCGCGTGGCCTATTTCATTTGCCGGCGTTACAACAGCTTTCCGACGCCTATCGGCTGGATATCCGTGAGATTCGTGCCGTTGGCCGAGATTGGCGCATAGAGGCAACGATGCAACGCCGCGATTCTTAGGGCAAACAAAGTTTGCGCTACCGCGCAATATATTGGTGTTAAAAGTACCTGTGTTGTGAAATAAAGGGAACTGAACAAACCCTCCTCCAAGGGCCTCGTCGCATGGGACGGTATGATGGGGCCTTTCTGAAAAACTGGTATCTGCTCGTCTCCTGTGGATGATGGGCAGTCTTTGACTTGTTTTTGTCTTCTCTTTAGACTGGAACCAGGTGCGTTTTCCTGTCCCTTATTCAATAAGGTTCATCACTCCAGAAAAAGAACGTGGTTTGGTGGTGATTTTTCCTACTCAGAGAAGTCCGACCCTTGTCGTGTTGCGATATGAAGAAAATATTGGCGTATTTCGAGACGGTTTCCGAGTCATTTAGGTCAGGGACTGCGTTGCGTGTCGCAGCCAATCGACTGCTGGTGGTGTGGATCCCGTTGTCATTCGTGATGGGTGCCGTTGCCTGGTACTACGAAGTAGAGCGCTTTGAAGAGCGTGTGATGCGCGACGCGGTTCATGATGCGGAACGAATACAGTATGCTGACCTGGAGCGTTACTATCATAATGAAATAAATTTGGATGATCTCCACATCTTATTGCAGCGGCTGCTCAACGATAGCGATTTTGTATCGGCGGAGATATATAGTGGCAGCAAAAAAGAGATTATCCGTGAGGTAGGCGAGCGTGCGGCTGTTATCTCCCGAGACCTGTGGGATAAGGCCGAGGATATGCAGATACCCGATTATCCGTATACAGAAATCACCAACGCTGATCGGGTTACAGCGATAGCTACCGCACCTATCAAGGATGCACTGGGTAACATTAACGGCTATCTGAAGGGTATTTGTGTAGTCAAGGATGGTGCCCTCTCTGAGATGAAAGAGGATAGCGTTGGGGCTGCATTAATCTCCATTACCTCGACATTACTAACGATGATGATCATATTTCCGATTATCATTGCGCTACAACGAATGATTCTTGTCCAGGCGAAACGCATTCTGGAGGGGAACTTCGAGCTGCTTGAGGTGTTGGGTAACGCGGTGGCGCAGCGTGATTCGGATACGGATACCCACAATTACCGGGTGACACTCTATGCGCTTACCTTGGCGAAACACATAAAACTGCATGATGACATCATCCGCGTGATCATGATTGGCTCCTTTCTTCATGATATCGGTAAGATCGGCATCAGTGATGCGATTCTACTAAAGCCAGGGAAACTTACCGCAGAAGAATTCGAGGTCATGAAGTCCCATGTAACGATTGGTGTCGATATCCTGAGGAATTCTAGTTGGGTTTCGCAGGCGATTAGTATTGTCGGTTGTCATCACGAGAAATTTGATGGCACGGGCTATCCGAACGGGATAAAGGGCGAGTCTATTCCACTAGAGGCGAGGTTGTTTGCCATTGTCGATGTCTTTGATGCCCTTACCACACGTCGCCCATACAAGGAGCCGCGCTCCCTTGAGGAGAGCCTACAGATCATGCGCCACGATAATGGGCGGCATTTTGATCCGGCGATATTTGCCGGTTTTGAAGAAGTGGCAGAGCGGATGTACCAAGAGATTGGGACGGCACCCTACGAGAACCTAAGGAAGGATCTCTTGCATGAGGCGCACAAATACATCCGAGTGGATGGATAAATCGGCGCTGTATTTCTTTGTGGAAAAGAGGGCGGCAGTGTTGCTGGATTGTTGGTGGCTAGCCCCGCACGGATGCTAGGCAAGAATCAGGCGCGGTTATGTTTTGCCCAGTTCTTGCTGTGTTGGCAAATACGAACCTTCTACAGAGCCTCTTAGCGAGGCGGAATTTGGATAATAGGGCGCTATGTTTACAGGCATCATTCAGGCAGTTGGTAAGGTGGCGGCAATGGTACCAGAGGGGGGTGATCTGCGCTTGCGTATTGCGACGGGTTCCCTTGATCTCAAGGATGTCGTGCTGGGTGACAGTATTGCCGTGAATGGCGTTTGTCTCACGGCGGTGCAATTGCCGGGCGACGGGTTCTGGGCGGATGTTTCGCTTGAGACGGTCTCACGTACCGCACTGCAACGCCTACAAAGTGGCAGCCGAGTCAATCTCGAGAAGGCGCTGACGCCCACAACCCGGCTTGGTGGGCATTTGGTGAGTGGGCACGTCGATGGTGTCGGGACGATTGTGTCGCGCAATAAAGAATCACGCTCAGAGCGCTTTACGATTGCAGCGCCGAGCGGACTCGCACGCTATATTGCCGAGAAAGGATCAATCTGTATTGATGGCGTGAGTCTGACCGTCAACCGAGTCGATGGCGCGTCTTTCGAGATTAATATTGTGCCGCATACGATACGCAATACCATTATTGATGAATATCGGCCAGGGCGCGAGATTAATCTCGAGGTTGATGTGATTGCGCGTTATCTGGAGCGCCTGCTGTTGGGGGAGCGAGCGGCCCACCCAAAGTCCGAGGGCGGCATCACAAGAGAGCTGTTGGCGGAAGCGGGCTTTATCACTGCAATGAATTAGTCTTGTGTGTGGGTTCCTTAATGAGAATAGAAAAGATTAAAGTGCTCTTTGTCTGTATGGGGAATATCTGCCGTTCCCCGACCGCCCAAGGCGCATTCACGCGCTTGGTGCAGGAACAAAAGCTTGGGGGTAGATTTGAGATTGCCTCGGCGGGAACCCATGCCTACCATGTGGGTGAGCCACCCGATCAACGCAGTCAGGCGTGTGCGTTACGTCGCGGTATCGATCTCAGTTCGATACGTGCGCGACGGGTGGTAGCCAAGGACTACGAGTATTATGATTACCTGCTTGCCATGGACAAGGAGAATTATCGTAACCTGTTGCAGGATGCGCCGCCGCAATATACCAACAAGGTTCGTCTCTTTTTAGAATTTGCCCCCCATCTTACAACGGATGAAGTCCCGGATCCCTACTATGGTGGCGCAAATGGTTTTGAGTATGTGCTGGATGTTGTTGATGCAGCGGCGCGTGGGTTGCTGAGTTCCATACTGGAAGCCAATTTTTATGGCGTGCAGACAGCAAGTATAAAGAGCAACTAATGAGTAAGGGACTGTTGCGCTCTACCTTTACCGTGGGCGGCATGACGCTCATCTCGCGGATTATGGGCTTTCTTCGCGATATGATTGTTGCGCGTTACTTTGGGGCAAGTAACGGCGCAGACGCCTTTTTCGTTGCGTTCCGCATCCCGAATTTCTTGCGGCGTATGTTCGCTGAAGGGTCTTTTTCTCAGGCCTTTGTGCCGGTGCTCGCTGAACACAAAACGCTTTATGGGCATGAGGAGGTGTGTGCCCTGATTGGTCGTGTCGCGGGTGTGCTTGGTCTGGTGGTGATTGGGATCACGATCCTCGGGGTTCTGGCAGCGCCTTTCTTGGTGATGGTGTTTGCGCCTGGCTTTACCAGCGAGCCAGTTCGCTATGGCCTGACGGTCGAGATGCTGCACATCACCTTCCCGTATCTTGCCTTTATCTCATTGGCGGCATTGGCGGGTGGTATCCTCAATACCTATGGGCGGTTTGGGGTGCCTGCCTTTACGCCGGTGTTTCTGAATCTTGCGATGATCGCGGGGGCCCTTTTATTGGCGCCGCACCTCGAGCACCCAGTAACCGGGCTTGCCTGGGGTGTATTGCTTGGTGGGGCTCTGCAATTGATGGTGCAACTGCCATCGGTCTATCGCCTAGGATTGTTGACATGGCCAAGGTTTGATCCTAATGATGTGACAGTTCGGAAGATTCTGCGGCTTATGGTGCCCACCTTGTTTGGTTCTTCGGTGGCACAGGTGAATCTGTTGTTCGATACGCTGATTGCGTCCTTTTTGGTTACCGGTAGTGTCTCGTGGTTGTATTATTCGGACAGACTTTTAGAATTCCCGCTTGGCGTATTCGGTATTGCCATCGCGACGGTGATTTTACCAAAACTCTCCGCAGACAATGCGCTACGTGATGCGGAGGGTTTTACCCGCACCCTTGATTGGGCGCTACGCCTGGTGGTGTTGATTGGTGTGCCGGCGGGTTTGGCGCTTGCGTTGCTAGGTGGCCCGTTATTAACAACACTATTCCAGTATGGGGAATTTGCGAGCAACGATACCCAGATGGCGGCACGGAGCCTAATGGCCTTTGCGGTGGGGCTGCCGGCCTTTATCCTGATCAAGGTTTTGGTGCCTGGTTTTTATTCGCGCCAAGATACGAAGACACCGGTGCGTATTGGGATTACCGCCATGTTGTCTAATATGGTGCTTAATGTCTTGTTGGTATTTCCTCTGGCCCATGCTGGGCTTGCGCTCGCGACTACCCTTTCGGCCTATCTGAATGCTGGCTTACTGTATCGCAGTTTGCAGCGGGCGGGGGTCTATGTGCCTTTGCCGGGTTGGCGCGATTATCTGCTGCGGGCTGCGCTCGCGAATCTTGCGATGGGGGCGGTGTTGTGGTGGGGAACGGGAAACCTAGGGGACTGGATGGCCTGGAGCGTTTGGGTGCGTGGGCTCCATTTGTTATTCTGGATTGTCGTCGGTATTGGGATTTATTTCGCCACCCTCACGCTGAGTGGGGTGCGGGTGCGTGCCATATTGGTAGGTCGTCACCATATGGTGCCTGAAGGTGGTGTTTCAGAGGGTGCCTCGGGTGATCAAGGCCCCTCTGAGAAAAACAAAGGGCTGGGGTAGGGCATGGAGATTATTCGCGGCATACACAATCTACAGCCTCGCCATCGGGGTTGTGTGGCCACTATTGGTAATTTTGATGGGGTTCATCTCGGGCACCAACAGGTATTGGGGCAATTGGCAATACAGGCGGGGATCTATGGCGTCCCGACGCTGGTGATTACCTTTGAGCCGCACCCGCAGGAATACTTTGCCCCCGACCGTACCCCGCCTCGCCTCACTCGATTCCGCGAGAAGATCGAGGATCTGCGTCGTTATGCGGTTGAGCGGCTTTTGTGTCTGCCGTTTGATGCAGAAATGGCGAGCATGACAGCAGAGGACTTTATCGAGCGGTTGCTGGTTGAGCGCTTGGGTATTCGCTACCTGGTGATTGGGGATGATTTTCATTTCGGCCATGAGAGGCGTGGTAATTTTGCGATGTTACAGGCGGCGGGTAAAGCGCATGGTTTTCCGGTGGTCAATCTGCATACCTTTCGTATGGAGGACGCACGGGTGAGCAGTACCCGTGTGCGGGATGCCTTAAGCATGGGCGATCTGGGTAGGGCATCGATACTGTTGGGGCGGCCTTATCGGATGGTGGGGCGAGTGGCGCATGGTGACAAACGCGGGCGCTTGATTGGTGTGCCTACGGCAAATCTGTTTCTGCACCGCCGTGCTACTCCGTTGTCTGGGGTTTATGTTGTCGAGATGTTTGGTGTGCCTGGAGAGCCGCAACCGGGTGTGGCCAATATCGGGGTACGCCCGACAGTAGGTGGCGATCAGGCCCTACTCGAGGTTCATTTACTCGATTTCTCGGGTGATATCTATGGCTGCTACGTTGAGGTGGATTTCTTGCGGAAACTGCGCGATGAGCGGCGTTTTGGTTCTTTTGATGAGCTGTGTGCGCAGATCCAAACCGATATAACAGAGGCGCGGGCCTTTTTTGCGGGGCTGCATGAGAATGATGCGGTCGGGCGGTAGGGGTCGCTGTTTCTTGTAATAGAAGGCTGGGTTTGCCTTGACACTTTCTGCCTTGCGATCGCCTCATGGATTGGCGGCGCTTGGGTTCTCTGCCGGATTATTTTTCTACTCGGTTGATTGTTGCTGAATGGCAGAGGATTGTGAAGTCTACAATATCGCATATACCTTCAGGATGTTTTGAGATTGATGATTTAGTCGATGAAGTGAGCGAACGGTGAACAATACCCAACAGCAATTAGACCAAAATGGCGCAGGGTTCTCCCTCAAGCGGCTCCATGAGATGTTGGAGCAGGTCTTGCCGAGCCAGCCGCCGCTTAAGGATTTTGTCCACCACAATACGCTCCATGGCTTTCAAAATCGGCCCTTTCCCGAAGCCTTGGCCGAGGCTTCGCGTTTGACTGGGGCGCGGGGTTATCACACCGAGGTGCGATTTCGGGAATTGTTGGCTGAGGGCAGGATATCGCGCAATGATCTGGTGGCGTCTCTCCAGCAACAATTAGGCGGCGCAGTGCTTGCCCCCCTTGTGGATGGCGCGTGTGTTATTACGGATGGGGAGTCACACGACTTGACCCCACTCCGTCGCCTGGATGTTTTGCTTGCCTCTTTTGTCGCGCCACTTGATGCGTTGACGCCAACGCAATTGCGCTGGCGTGCCGTTGAGCTTGGGGTGTTAGAGGAGCCGAAGGGGCTTTGGCAGGCCTGCCTGGATGTTCTTGGTCTCTCTGAAGAGTCTTATTGTGTCACGGATATTCCGCCCGACGACCCCGTGGTGGCCTCTTGGCCGGAATTGGCCGATCGTCTTGGGCGCGATTGGACATTGCGCCAATTGTTACAGCACCTAAGCGGCGAGGATATCTTTGATTATCTTCGCCCCCACCTGATCCGTCACCTGGCGGCACACCTCGATCACGGGCTTGCGTCTTGGCATAACCCGAGTCGTGATCAGGGCTTTTATCTTGCCTGGCGTGAGAGCGCCTATACCGATCTATCCTGGACACTTGCCGGATTGGTGCATCCCAATAAGGCCGAGTCGTTACATCAGTGGAGCGCCGATCTGCCCGATTCCGCTATCGAGGCCATCTACGCCGAACTGACCCGCCTCGAACTGCCCGAGGAGCGCTGGTGCACCTACCTTGAACGCCTCGCGCTGGAATTGCCCGGCTGGTCGGGCATGTGCCTGTGGAGCCAAGACCATCCGAATGATTCACAGCGGACGGCGGTGGTGAATATAGTGGACTATCTCGCGGTGCGCCTGGTGCTTGAGCGCTTTTATGCTGATGCCCTGTGTCGTCGCCGCTGGGGAGTGGTAGCACACCTCTCAACCCTGTCTGGGGTGAGGTTTGAGTTGCCACAGTCGCCGATCGTGACGAGCGCACTGGGGAGTCGCGCTTGGCCGTTGTTTTCCCTAGCGCGACACTTGGACGTGGGGGTAGAGTCGCTGACCCGTTTGGGGCGAGCGGGTGCGGAACAGATACTTGCTGTGTTGGGTGAGCTAGACGAACAGGTGCGTGGGTTTATCTGGCTCAATGCCTACGAGCGCCACTACCGAGAACAGATCTTTGCTGCCGTTGCCGCCAATCATGGGCGCGGTGCGTGGGCGGATCGCAGTACAGCCCCCGAGGCCCAATGTATCTTCTGCATGGATGATCGCGAGGAGGGTCTGCGTCGCCACCTAGAAGAGATCAACCCTCGCATCGAGACCCTCGGTGCGGCTGCCCACTTTAATGTCTTTCATCGCTGGTTTGGTTTGAACGCGACCGAGCTCGAGGATCTAACCCCTGTCATCCCAAAGCCAGAGCCTGTCGCGCATGAGGTGCACGAGCATGTGCGCTGTGCTGAAGCGGGCAATCGGCATATCCGCTATCACCGGCGTCTGCGCCGCATCGCCGAGGGTTTTTATCAGGGAACCCGCAGTGGTCTTTTAGGCCCAAGCCTACGCTCGAGCGTTGCTGCCCTGCCGGTCGCGCTGGGTCTGCTCGGTAAGACGCTTGCCCCCGCCGCGTGGCGTCGCTTCTTGCGGCGAATGGTCGCTGTCTTGGATGTTCCGGTCAGTACGGCGATCCAGGTCAATGCAGTGGCTGCAAAGAGCGCCGGGGGTGGCGGGCCAAAACAGCCACGTATGTCAGCCCTCCTGCTCGGGTTCACCGAGGTGGAACAGGTCGAGCGGGTGCGCAGGTTTCTCCGCAGCAGTGGCCTTACCTATGGTTTTGCCCCGTTGGTGGTGGTGATAGGGCACGCCTCGCGTAACCAGAACAATCCCCACGCGGCGGCTTATAACTGCGGTGCCTGTTCTGGTCGCCACTCCGGGCCGAATGCGCGGCTGGTCGCCGCCATGGCAAACCATCCTTCGGTGCGTGTTGCTTTGGCGGAGGAGGGCATCATCATCCCACAAGATACCTGGTTCTTGGGGGCGGAGCATGATACCTGTGACGAAAGCATCACCTGGTTCGATACCGAAGACCTCCCCGAGCGGCTCCGCCCCGCGTTTGCGACCTTACGTGCGGATGTAGAGCGGGCGTGTTGCGAACATGCCCGCGAGCGTTGTCGGCGTTTTGCCTCAGCGCCCGCTGGTCTTTCTGCGCCACAGGCCTTGCGCCATGTCCAGAATCGGGCGGCGGATTTCGGTCAGCCCCGCCCAGAACTCGGTCATGTGACCAACGCCTGTGCCTTCTTCGGGCGGCGCTCGATGAGTCGCGGGGCGTTTTTTGACAGGCGCGCCTTTCTCATCTCCTACGACCCCGGCCAAGACCCCGAGGGGGTTTGGTTAGAGCGCCACCTCTTGAACAATGGCGCGGTGGGCGCTGGGATCAGCTTGGAGTATTACTTCTCGACCGTAGATAACCAACGCTACGGCTGTGGCACCAAGGTCACGCACAATGTAACGGGCCTCATGGCCGTCATGGAGGGGGCCAACTCGGATCTGCGCACGGGCCTGCCGCGCCAGATGATCGAGATCCACGAGGCGATGCGTCTGCTCGTCGTGATTGAACAAAAGTGCGAGATTATTACTGCTGTCTACCAACGCGCCCCCGCACTGCAAGAATTGGTGGGTAACGGCTGGGTGGTCGTTGCCGCCAAAGACCCCGACTCGCCAGCTATCCATCTGTTCTCGCCAACACAGGGCTGGTTACCCTGGCAGGGTAGCACTACGGTTCCGAGGGCCGCACGATCCCTTGATTGGTTCCTTGGGCACCGCGAGGCGTGTCCCCCCGCGCTGTTGGAAGAACCAGATGGGCAGACTGCGGCGAGTGCACTCCCGTCGTGAGCCGTTGTTAGCGCTCGGCGTTGTAAGGGTGCTTGTTACAAATACCCCCGCGTAGAACAGCCATCTACTTCCGTTCGCGAGGTGTCGGCTTTGTTGTGCCGATCAATCGGTGCGTTGTTGCGCGTCTTTCTGTAATTATGTAATATGTGATTCACAATACGAATCGTGTGTTACATCTATGGAATGGTTGCTCCTCATCACGACACTCCCAGGCCAGGCAGGTACCTTGCGCTTGCGGTTGTGGCGGCAGTTAAAAGGTCTCGGTGCGGCCAACCTGCGCGATGGTGTCTATCTCTTGCCACACCGAGAGGGTTTGCGCCCGCACCTGGTTGCGTTAGCGGATGAATTGCTTGCGGCAGAGGGCAGTGCCTGGCTGTTGGATATTCCGCCGCAAACCGCAGAAACTGAGCAAGCGTGGCGTGGTTTTTTTGACAGAAGCGAAGCGTACCGCGAATGGCGGGCTGGCTTGGTGGCGCTAGCGGGCTCGTTCCCACAAATGGCTGAAACGGAGGCGCGTCGTCTGATGCGCCAAGCGCGTAAGGAGCTTACCGTGATTGCAGCGACAGATTTCTTCCCGACCGACCCACTCGATAACGCACGTCAGGCGCTCGCGGATGTTGAGCGGCGTCTTATTGGGCAATATTCCCCCGATGAGCCGAAACCCATCACGGGTTTGCTGCCACGGCTCGAAGTGCGCGAATACCAAGGCCGACTGTGGGCAACGCGGGCGCGACTCTGGGTAGACCGTGTTGCCTCGGCGTGGCTGATTCGTCGCTTCATCGATCGGAGCGCAACCTTTCTCTGGCTGACTGATGTCAATGCCTGTCCGGTCGATGCCGTTGGTTTTGATTTTAACGGTGCAGCCTTCACCCATGTCGAGAATCGGGTGACGTTTGAGACCCTACTCGCGAGTTTTGGGCTTGATGCGGATGCTGGGTTGCTACGTCTCGGTGCCATGGTTCACGCCCTAGACCTCGAGGATGGCGCTACCCCCGAGGGGCGCGGTTTTGAGGCGGTACTGGGTGGTGCGCGGAAACGTCATGCCGATGATGATCGTCTGTTAGAGGAGATGAGCACAGTGCTCGATTCACTCTATGTTTTCTTTCAGTCAGGTGAGAGCGGCTGAGGCCTTTGTCTAACCTCTCACGGGAGATTCCCTTATTAACACCAATACCTCACAGCCAGGGTATACCCGCTGGCAGATCGTTCTTTATATGCTACGTCTTGGTGCCGTTGGTTTTGGTGGGCCAGTGGCCTTGGTCGGGTATATGTACCGCGATCTGGTAGAACAGCGAGGTTGGATTAGTGACGCGGACTACAAAGAGGGGCTTGCCTTAGCGCAGATGGCACCGGGCCCATTGGCGGCACAGCTTGCTATCTATCTTGGTTATGTCCACTACCATATTCTTGGTGCAACGCTGGTCGGTATTGCCTTTGTGATACCTTCTTTTCTGATGGTCGTGGCCTTGGGTGCAGCCTATGTTGCGTATGGTGGTTTGCAGTGGATGCAGGCAGTATTCTATGGTGTGGGTGCCGCAGTGATTGGTATTATCGCCATCAGCGCTTTTAAGCTAACCAAAAAGAGTGTTGGTAAGGACAAACTCCTGTGGGCAATCTATCTCACCCTGGGTGGGGTTACGATTATCACCGAATCCGAGATAGCCTGGTTGTTTATCGCTGCGGGTATTGTTGTTTGGTTGTGGCGTGCCCCACCCAAGCGGTGGTTTGGTAATGGCGGTATGGCTGCTGTTGCGCTGCCGCTACAACTCCCGCACACCACGGGGCTTGCGATGTCTTTTGATCCGGCGCTGCTCACCCAGATAGGTATGTTTTTTGCAAAAGCCGGTGCCTTTGTCTTTGGTTCTGGTCTTGCTATTGTTCCATTTCTCTATAGCGGGGTTGTGTCAGAGTACCATTGGCTCAACGAAAAACAATTTGTTGATGCGGTGGCGGTTGCGATGATTACCCCCGGGCCGGTGGTCATTACCGTTGGCTTTATTGGCTACCTGGTGGCCGGGTTGCCTGGTGCTTGTGTCGCGGCCTTGGCGACGTTTCTGCCGTGTTACCTATTTACGATCATCCCCGCGCCATATTTTAAGAAATACGGCAAGCTGCCCGGCATTGTTGCCTTTGTCGATGGGATTACTGCTGCTGCGGTGGGCGCGATTACGGGATCGGTCGTGATCATTGCTCTTCGTTCGATTGTCGATGTGCCGACAGCATTGTTGGCCATTACTGCCACTGCGCTCTTGTGGAAGTTTAAACAACTGCAAGAACCCTTCGTGATACTGGGGGCTGCGGCGATTGGTATGCTGTTATACCCAATGTTTCATCATGGATGATAACCTTTAATAGGGTGGCAGCAGTCTCCTAAAGCCATGCACCAGGACAATCACGAAGAACAGGAGATTGCGGCAGAATAAGCCGACGATAGACAGACGCAAAGCGCGTCGTCCTGGTTTACCATCCCTGAGGGTGTCGGTCAGGCGTTGGCCGAGCCGTTCCATCCAGCTCACGGATCTTGGCCACTCGTGCAGGCCGCGTAACCAGGTGGCGGGAATCCCCGCTTTGCCGACGTGGGCCCCAATGATGCCACCAACGATTGCGCCGGTGGTGTCGGTGTCGCCACCGCAACGAATAACGGTCATCACGCCAGCTTGCAGGTCTTGCTGATTTTGCAGCCACGCCTGGATAACCACCGGAACCGTCTGATAGACATAACCAGAAACGCCCGACACCCATCCTTGCGATTCAGCAAAGGATGGCGTTGACTCATGGCTCGCGGCGCTCTGTACCGCTCGCTCGATGAGGTCTAAAAATTCCTCCGCGCTTTCACCCGCCAAGAAAGAGCGGAGTTTTGCGAGGTATTGATCGCCGCTGATGGGGGTGGATTGTCGGGCGAGGTGTGCAGCGAGTGCGATGGCGAGAGCGCCGTATTCGGCCTTAGGGTCGTTGTGGGTGATGCGGGTCGAGGCGATGACGAGGGATTTTACTTCAGAGAGAGAATCGACCGCTGCGCCGAGGATTGCACTGCGCATCGCTGGGCCATTGCCCGCCGAATAGACGCCGCTATGGCGGGGAGAAAACCCGCACCAGAGTTTTAGTATTGCCTTTAGGGTAGCGGAGCCAATGCCGGCGGGCAGGCCAAGCAACCACCAGCGCAGACGCGCCCCCAAGTGGCGGGAAAATTGGTTGGTGTCGCCGCCGGAGGTGATGAGCGCCTGTGCCACCAGGCAGGTATGCTCGGTATCATCCGAGACCATACCGCCACCCAAGAAGAAATGATGGCGGTCGGGCTCGCCAAACCGTCGTGCGCCGCGCTGTTTCGACAGTCCCTCGTAGGGAAGGCCAATGGCGTCGCCGACTGCTGTGCCAAGGATTGCCCCAATGACGGCGGAATGCTCAGTGTGCATGGTGTACTCCCGAATTGGCAGAGACCGCTGCCGCGCCGCACAAAGCCCTTGCGCATGACATAAGGGGCGGAGGTCTTGGCAGAAAAGATTGACTATTCTAACGCCTCTCGGTGGGCGTTCTGGTTATTCGGTGTGGGTCTTGGGTGAGGTGATAACCAAAACCCATGAAGCGGCAACGCTAAGCGCGGCGGGACTTGTTGCTAAGGGCAGCGTTGCGATAAGTCAGTGTTCCATTGCAGTGGGCGATTGGTATAATCCCAGCGTCTTGTGGGTAGGCTACGATGGTAGCGACGCCAACCGACTCTCTAAGGCGGTGCTTTTAAGGATTTGCCGTGTTTCGTGTTGGCAGGTTGGGGTGTGCCGTTTGTCGCGGTCGCAACGCGATGACACGGGCGCGGGGTGTGCTGTGCGGACAGAGCCGAAGACGCGGGGATAGAGAATGTCGATGATGAAGAGTGGTTTGGTGTTGCTCGCGTTGCTGGTGATTGCGTTTTACGCCTGGTCTGGGCGAGTGACTGACGATCTGGCCCGTGTGAAGGCGATTGTCGCTGAGCCGATGTCCGCGCAGGTGTCGCCGCCGGTGCCGATGTCGCCACCAAAGGCGCAGTCCCCGCAGGTGTTGCCACCGCAAACGCCACCGGCGGAGGTGTCGTTCCCGCCCGTGTCGCTACCGCAGGCACAGTCCTCGGAGGTGTCGCCAACGCCGCAACTGCCGCCCTCGTCGGAGTTGCCACCCCAGGCGCAGTCTTCGCAGGGGTTGCCATCGCAAACGCCACCCTCAGAGGTGCCGTCAACGCTGCAATCGCCTCCTTCGGAGGTGTCGCAGTCTCAGGTAACGTCCATGCTGGTGTCGCCACCGCAGGCACCGCCTTCGCTGGTGTTGTCACCGAACATGACTGAGTTAGAACAGGTGCGTCAGGAGCTTGCCGCTGCCAAAGAGCGAGTGACTGCCCTCGAGAAAAGCCTGGCCACTGCTGAGCGCCAGGTCGGGATTTTGCAACATCACACCCAAGGTCTCCAAGACGCAGCCGACATGGCGCACGAGGACGCTGGCCTGATGCGCACCGAGATGCAGCGTTGCAGCGGCGATCGCGCTCACCTGGATGAGTTGGTCACGCGCTACCAGTTAAGTCAGTCCCAACTCTACGATCTTCAGCAGAGGTTGCGTGAGATGGAAGACGCTGAGGCCCTCCTCACCCGCGAACGGGACAACCTAAAGATCGGCTATGAGGCGCTCAAGCTGCACCTCGATGCGACCCTGCAAGAGCGACCGCGCCCGCCACGCGATATCAAGGGTAGCCAAACCGTTCGCTAAGGCCTCTGCCAAAGTAGAGCAAAAGAGAGTAGATTACCGCCCTCTATTGTGACCCCACCTTGGTTTAATCCCTCCTTACATGACAAAAATACTCGATTTTAGTGATACGGAGTTAGCACTTGTCCAGGAACTCGTCGATCGGCGTTTCGGCGAGTCGACCGAGATCCAGCAAGTAACCACCGAGATCCGCCTGTACCCAGAAGACCGCGAGTTGGTTGACTGCGCGGGCCTGTACTGGGAAGGGCGGCATGCGAGCTTTATCGTCCTGAAGACCGGTGAAGGGCGGTTCCGTAGCCTGTTTTTCTATCGGGCGCGTACCCAGTACACCACGGGTGTTCCGGAGTACAACGACCTCAAGACCTGCGTGAATCACCTCTTGCAGGTTCAGGCCGACCACGAGTCGATGGGTGGAGAGGCGGTCTCTGCGTAACGCCTTTGCTACCCGTGCCGCGATACCCTCGTGCTTGTTCTCATCGTAAAACATTTTACCCAGGAGAGTTATCCGAATGCCTAAAAATGCCTTTTATGCCCAATCCGGCGGGGTGACTGCGGTTATCAATGCGTCGGCTTGTGGTGTTATCGAGACCGCCCGTCGCTACCCCGACAAGATTGGTAAGGTCTATGCGGGACGCAACGGTATCATCGGTGCCTTACTCGAGGAACTCATTGATACGAGTATGGAATCTGATGCGACGATTGCGGCGCTACGCCATACCCCGTCGGGTGCCTTTGGTTCTTGTCGCTATAAGTTGAAAGGCCTAGAGCAGAGTAAGGCCGAGTACGACCGCCTGATGGAGGTGTTCCGTGCGCACGATATTGGGTATTTCTTCTATAACGGCGGTGGGGATTCAGCGGATACCTGTCATAAGGTTTCGCAGCTCTCCGAGAGGATGAATTTTCCCATCCAGGCCATCCATGTCCCGAAGACGGTGGACAACGACCTGCCCATTACCGACAACTGCCCGGGCTTTGGTTCGGTTGCGAAGTACATCGCGGTGTCCACCCGCGAGGCTTCCTTTGATGTAGCGTCGATGGCCAAGACCTCAACCAAGATCTTTGTCGTCGAGGTGATGGGGCGTCATGCGGGTTGGATCGCGGCGGCAGGTGGGCTTGCCTCCTCCCCCGACACCGAGATTCCCATCGTCATCCTCTTCCCCGAGGTTCCCTTCGATGAGGCCCGCTTCCTCGCCTTGGTGCAGGAAAAGGTCGCGGCCTACGGCTATTGCACCGTTGTGGTATCTGAGGGGGTACGCAATGCCGAGGGCAAGTTCTTGGCCGAGGCTGGCGGGAAGGATGCCTTCGGTCATGCCCAACTGGGCGGGGTAGGGCCGGTGATTGCGTCTCTCATCAAGGAACGCTTGGGGCATAAGTACCACTGGGCGGTTGCCGACTATCTGCAACGCGCCGCTCGTCATCTGGCCTCCCGTTCGGATGTCGAACAGGCCTATGCGGTAGGTAAGGCGGCGGTAGAGTTTGCCGTGGCGGGTCACAATGCTGTGATGCCCTCGGTGGTGCGGCTCTCTGATGCCCCCTATCGCTGGGAGGTAGGCATGGCACCGCTCTCCGAGGTCGCCAATGTCGAGAAGAAGATGCCGAGTGAGTTTATTACGCCGGATGGTTTTGGTATTACCGAGGCCTGTCGGCGCTACCTGCAGCCGCTCATCTTAGGTGAGGATTATCCGCCCTACGAGAATGGGATGCCCTTGTACGTGCGTCTCGCGAATGTGGCTGTCCCTAAGAAACTGCCGGTTTTCCACATGAAATGATGTTATGCTGTGTGTAGTTGTAGGGTAGGCTCGAGTGGGCCTCTTGAACAACGGGGCTCGTCATCGGTAATCGGTTAGATGCAATCTTCTCAATGGGGGGTTTGACTAATGAGTTTGGTCTTTGCGTTACTTTGTGCCCTGGTCGCCATCGGTTATGGGCTCTATTCGCGACAGTGGATCCTGTCCTTGCCGGCTGGCAATGAACGGATGCAGGAAATCGCGGCTGCGATCCAAGAAGGGGCGCAGGCCTATCTGAAGCGGCAATACACCACCATCGCCATGGCTGGCGTTGTGCTGTTTGCTCTCATCTTCTTTATGATTGGCGTAGCGCCTGCTGTTGGCTTTGCCATTGGGGCCATCCTGTCTGGTCTCACGGGCTTTATCGGGATGAACATCTCGGTACGAGCCAATGTTCGCACCGCTGAGGCTGCTCGGAATGGGATCGACGCTGCCCTGCAGGTTGCCTTCCGTGGTGGTGCCATCACCGGTCTCTTGGTGGTGGGCCTCGGTTTGTTGGGTGTTGCGGGTTATTACGCCGTGTTGGTAAACCTGCTTGGCCTGACCACGATGAACGCTGTCCACGCACTGGTGGGTCTCGGCTTTGGTGGATCGCTTATCTCCATCTTTGCTCGTCTGGGTGGCGGTATCTTCACGAAGGGTGCTGACGTAGGTGCAGACCTGGTCGGCAAGGTAGAAGCGGGTATCCCCGAGGATGATCCACGTAATCCTGCCGTTATTGCCGACAATGTGGGTGATAACGTGGGCGATTGTGCTGGCATGGCTGCTGACCTGTTCGAGACCTATGCAGTCACCATCATTGCCACCATGTTCCTCGGTGCCCTGATGCTGAAAAGTGATACGGCGGTTGTCTATCCGCTCGTTTTAGGCGGTCTTTCCATTATTGCCTCCGTGATCGGTACCTTCTTCGTCAAGCATGTCGAAGGGACGAAGATCATGACCGCGCTATACAAAGGCGTGATTGTGTCTGGGGTGATTGCTGCCATTACCTTCTTGCCAGTCACTTATGTGATGA
Organism: uncultured Thiotrichales bacterium; assembly: GCA_903881315.1. GTDB lineage: Bacteria > Pseudomonadota > Gammaproteobacteria > CAIRSR01 > CAIRSR01 > CAIRSR01. Next base: position 31,730 of record CAIRSR010000009.1, read on the forward strand.
TGGGGAACGTGGCGGGTTATACTTGGCTCAGTATCTACGGTGCTGGTCTGATTGGCTTGGTTTTGACTGCAGTCATCGTCGTCATTACCGAGTACTACACCGCCACTGAGTTTTCGCCGGTGCGTCACATCGCTGAGGCCTCTACCACGGGGCATGGGACGAACATCATTGCGGGTCTTGGTGTCTCCATGAAGTCCACTGCTCTTCCGGTGCTTGCTGTGTGCTTGAGCATCTGGGGCGCAAATTCGTTGGCTGGTCTTTATGGTATCGCCATTGCGGCAACGGCAATGCTCTCCATGGCGGGCATGGTCGTCGCCCTGGATGCCTTTGGCCCTATCACCGACAATGCTGGTGGTATCGCTGAGATGGCGCAACTACCCAAGGAAGTTCGCAACATTACTGATCCGCTGGATGCTGTGGGCAATACCACCAAGGCGGTCACCAAAGGCTACGCCATTGCTTCTGCTGGCTTGGCGGCCCTGGTGTTGTTTGCTGATTATACCCATGCGTTGAGTGATGTTGGCAAAAATATCGTCTTCTCACTCTCTGATCCGGCGGTCATCATCGGCCTGTTCATCGGCGGACTGGTGCCTTACCTATTCGGCGCGATGGCGATGGAAGCGGTTGGTCGTGCGGCTGGCTCGGTGGTGGTTGAGGTGCGTCGTCAATTCCGCGAGATCCCCGGCATCATGGAAGGGACGGGCAAGCCTGACTATTCTCGTGCCGTTGACATGATGACCCGCGCCGCCATCAAGGAGATGATGGTGCCTTCGTTACTGCCAGTGGTCGTGCCGGTTGCCGTTCTGGTGGTGATCGGCTGGATGATGGGTGGTGATTCTGGTGCCAAGGCATTGGGTGGCGTATTGGTGGGAACCATTGTCACTGGGCTCTTCGTCGCTATCTCCATGACCACCGGTGGTGGCGCATGGGACAATGCCAAGAAGTACATTGAGGATGGCCACTTCGGCGGCAAGGGTTCGGAGGCCCACAAGGCAGCGGTGACCGGCGATACCGTAGGCGATCCCTACAAAGATACCGCAGGCCCTGCTATCAACCCGCTCATCAAGATCATCAACATTGTTGCTCTGTTGATCGTCCCGTTGATCGGCTGATGCGATGGTTGGGGTAGTGTAGCCCCAGTCGCGTGATAACGACCCTCAGAGGAAACTCTGGGGGTCGTTTTTTTGTGCAGGGGATTTGTTTTACGACGAAAGTATCAGAGTGAAATTGTAAACTTTGCTTCCCCGATATGGCTCGGCCTTTTGTCCGAACGATGGATTAGATTGTTGGTGAGAGACGGATTCTGTGAGATAAAAAGGCGCTATCGCAAAGGCACGGTAAAAGGATTGTCTGGTTTTCTGGGCAAATCCTTTCCCGATGAGTTGGCGAGGGGTTGGCGCGAGGGGTTTTGCTTTTGACTGATCATTATTTTATGCAGCGCCTGCCGTAAGTGGGTAGATTCGGTCACGTTAGCGTGGTTATACTTTGCAGGTGGATGACAGTATGGTAACCTTCGCCAATTATACGGCTACTGTAGCGAACAGGGGCGGAGCGAACCCTCAGCATAGATAGCGTGGAGTACGGGTAGGTGTGCTTAGCGCAAATGTTTTACCACGGGGGCGTTCGTTGGTTGTGTCGCGTACATTGAGTCTCCTCATAGAACCTAAGTATCTTTGGGATTACAGAGACGCTTTCTTGGTGGTGATGATTCTGGGGGTGCTGGTCTTTCCTGGGATGGTTGCCGCAAAGGGGGTAGGAGAGAACGAACCCGCTGTTGGGACGACTGTAGCAGAAAACACAAGCGGTCTGTCGTCTACCGGGCGGGCAACGCTAAAAACGATCTCTTTTCAAACGGCAGCGAATCTCTCGGACACAATTGTTTTTGGTGCCCTGGTTGGGGCGAGCACACAAACCAGTATTGCGTTTTTGGCAGTGAATACGGTTTCGGCAGTGGCGGTCTATTTTCCGTACGAGCTTGCTTGGAATGCCTATGGCCCGCCACCAGAGGCGACAACCGCCGCGACGGTTGCAGAAAAGACGGCAATCTATCAGGCGATAACGGGCGTGCGTAATCTTGCGTTAGGCTACGCCTTTTCGGGGGCCTTGCTACCCTCTGCGAGTTTCGTGGTTGCCGCATTTGTGATCGATGCGGCAGTCTATGTGGCGAATGAATACGTGTGGGATGTCTACGGCCCGCGCGTGAGGAACTAAAGAAACATGCTGTTGCGACCCGTAATCCTCATAATCCTCAGTGCTATTGTGGCCGGTTGGGTAGGAACGCTTGCTGCTGCGACGGTTGGCTCCACCTCCGAGCAAATGCGCAACGCGACAACAGAACCTGCCTCTCCGCCCAGACGTGATGATTATTTTATCAGCGTGGATACCGTGATCATCGGTTGTACTGCCGGTGCTGCCGCCGGGGCCTTGGCGAGTGTGCCGTCCCTGGTCGGTGTTGCTCGTACCGGTGCTGGACTCGTTGCGAGTCTTTCGCGGTTAAACTATCTGACCTGGATGGGGTGTAGTGTCGGTGCAGCAAGCGGTATCGTTGCTGTCATCACCGCTATGTTGCTTCCGTCTCACGATTGAGTTGCGGTTACAACCAGGAACTAACCCATGGCGTTACGACGCGCGATCATTGCACTCCTAGCCACTGGCTTACTGACCGTAACCACCAACGCCCGTGCCGAGATTGAGGCGTTGCTTCTTTTGGGCCCGATTAGCGAGGCAGTCCAGGAAACGGTGCTACTCATCCGGCGCGGTGATAATTTCGTTACTAGCGATTCTTTGGTGATCGGTTGTATCGCCGGGGCCTCGGCGGGTGCGATGGTGAGTTTTGCGCCACTCTCCAGCATTACGATCGCGAGTGTTGCCTCGCCATTGGGAGAGGTGCTCTATGTGATTGGCTCCTCACTGATGGGCTGCGGCATGGCGGTCGTGGGGGGAATGGCCGGGATGGCCACCTCTCGTGGGCTGGATCAGATTCACGATACTGGCCATTGAGGCGCACTGTCCTCGATGGGCTTCCTATATATATACCCCATCAGCGATTACTACCCCTAGGATTGCCTTGGGTAGTATGGCGGACTGCGAGATCAGCCCCCCGTGACGGACAGCTAGGCTACGGAATGCCGACGGATCTTGATAACCCCTTCTAATCGATTGAGCCGATGCAGGATGCGCGAGATCTGGTTTGCTTGATTGATCTCAATGATGAGGTGCATATCCGCTGTCTGACGTTTCTTGTCGGTTTGCGTATCCACGGCAAGGATGTTGAGGCCGTCCTCGGCGACAAGTCCGGTCACGTCACGCAGTAGGCCAGGACGGTCGCGGGCGACAACCTGGATGTGTGCTGGCCAGACATCGGTGGTCTCGGTCGTCCAGGTGGCCTCTAGGCACTTGGCGTGGGCTTCTTTGGTGCGGCGCAGGACGTTGCTACAGTTGGCGCGGTGGATGCTCATGCCCTGGTCGTGGGTGACATAGGCGATGATGGGGTCGCCCGGGTCGGGATGACAGCACTTCGCAATACGGGTAACGAGGTTATTGATCCCCTGTACCCGGATGTGGGTTGGTATTGCGACGCTCTTTGCGAGCTGGGATCGTTTTGGTTGCAGCGAGACCGTTGTCTTGTTGCGCTGGGTGCTTGCTGGTGCTGCGTCTTCTGCTGGGTTTTCCTTTTTTATGGTTCGTCTTGCCAAAAAGACATCGGCTTGTTCTGCGGTCTCGGCGGGTGCCTCCCGATTAAACCACTGGCGTACCGCCGAGAGGGCGCGAGTGGTATGCAGGTAGTTGGTGGAGGGATGCAGCCACTCGCGACTCGGCCCCCCTTGCTTAGAGGTCAGGATCTCGACCTGTTCGCCGTTACCCAAGGCGTAGCTTAAGGGGACGATGCGACCGTCCACTTTAGCGCCTCGGCAACGGTGGCCCACATCGGAATGGATGTAGTAGGCAAAGTCGAGCGGGGTCGCGCCGCGTGGCAGGTCAACCACCTTTCCCTTGGGGGTGAAGACATGGATGTATTGGCTCTGGAGGGTCTTGCTGATGCGATCCGCAAATTCGCCGGTCTCGGCACCCTCGCTAAACTCTAGGATCTGGTGCAGGTGTTGGATGCGCTGGTCATAGGCCTCGTCGCCACGATGACTACCCTCTTTGTAACGCCAGTGGGCGGCCACGCCGAGTTCAGCATGGCGGTGCATATCGTGGGTTCGGATCTGGATCTCTAGGGTTTTGTCCTCAGGCCCGATGACGGCGGTGTGGAGGGATTGATAGAGATTGTTTTTGGGCTTGGCGATGTAGTCGTCGAACTCGCCGGATATCGGCAACCACAGGCTATGCACCACGCCGAGGGCGGTGTAACAGTCGTTCTTGGTGTGAACCAAGACCCGAACCGCACGCATGTCATAGATGTGCTCAAAGTCAACATCCTTGCGTCTCATCTTGCGCCAGATACTATAGATGTGTTTGGCGCGGCCACTCACGGTGGGTTCGAGTCCTGCTGTGCCGAGCTGCTCGCGCAGGTGTGCCATGACCTGTTGGAGGTACTGCTCGCGGTCAAGGCGGCGCTCATCCAAAAGGGCGGCGATGCGCGAGTAGATCTCGGGTTCTAGGTAACGAAACGAGAGGTCTTCTAGTTCCCACTTGATGCGCCCCATGCCCAGGCGATTGGCCAAGGGTGCGTAGAGATCCATGGTCTCACGGGCTACCTGCTGCCGCTCGGATACGGGGAGGGTTTTGATGCAACGCAGGTCGTGGGTGCGTTCGGCGAGTTTAATCAGGAATACCCGGATATCGTCATTGATGGATAACAGCAGCTTGCGCAAGCCTTCGTGGTCTGCTGCGCTATCCTGGGTGCCGCGTCGCTGCATGATGGCGTCGATGCGGCGTACCCCTTCCACGAGACGGGCGACCTCTTGCCCGAGTTGCTGCGTCAGGTTGGCTGCTTTTGCGAACTCGGGCACATCGTGGAGTACTGCCGCTGCCAAGGTCTGTACGTCTGCGTGGAGGGTCGAGAGGATGGTGGCCACCTCAAGCGCGTGCTCAAGGTAGGATTCCCCACTGGGGCGACGGGTAACGCCATAAAATTGTTCTGCCTGGCGGCATGCCTTATGCAGCGGAGCGAAATCGGCACCTGGCCGCGTCCTGGCCAGCTCGTCGATCCAGGCATTGTAGTCGGTGACGTGGTGGTGAGAAGAAGTAACAGCCACCATAGCAGCGTACTCCTAATAGGGGATGACCCGGATGATGGGCATCGGTAACGGGTTGTCGATACACCTCTGTCTGTCACGATACGGTGGCACGCTGCCTTGGGGCAGGTGCCGATTGCGATGTCTCGGTATCTGGGCTGCCTTGCCGATACCGGCTAACCAAGGGTAAGTCCTGGTGTCTTCGATAGCAAGGTATCTGGGCTGCCTTGTCGATACCCGACAACTAAGGGTAAACCCTAATGACTTTAATAACAAGGTCTCTGTGAGAGATCGGTGAGAGATATCGCAAAAAATTGTAAAAGGTGTGCCTGGTTTCTTTGCTTCGTTCCCGCCTTGCTGGGTCGGAGCGGGTTTTAGGCCGAAACGCCTGACGGATCAGTACGATGCTACCACACTAGGGAGCGGGCGCGGCCCAGTAGACAGGTGACGCGCCGAGGTTCTGGTGCGTTGAGGGGGCGCAATCTTCTCTGGCCTAGGTATCCTAGTCGCCGCTACTAGCCAGTCAGGATCAAACGAAGGTTGGTTTTTGTTTTCTGGCGATGGATCTTCGCCAAGAGGTAGCGGGAAACGAGAGTCACTTGCAGATAGGTAACAAGCACGGCGAGAGAGAATACCACGAGGTATTTTGTTAGATAGGGCAGGGATATATTCTGGATAAAGGGCTCGTGCCACAGATAGACCCAGATGCTATTTTGTCCGATAAACAGGATGACCGCCATTGCGCGCGGTTGTTGGTTGCTCAAGAAGGCCGTTATTCTTGGTGCGGCCAACCAAAGCAAGGTGGTAACCAATAATGCGTAAGAGAGATAATAACTCCTCGGCGGATATTTAAAGCCCTGGGTGTAGATAAAGGTTCCGCTAGTGTTCTCGTAGAAGAAGACCCAAGCAACAAATACCATTCCTGCGCTGGCGGCGAGGATGGCGATCTGCCTTTTGTTGAGGTCAGGGATGCGCAGTCCAAGCGCAAAGATCGCCGCGTAGGGGATGAGATAGAGGAGGGTGCTATTCACCGTGCTGGTGAGTACCTGGCTCTGGTCAAATCTCTTTGGTGGGGAATAAAAGAGAAACGTCAGTTCATACGCCAGATAAATGCCAGCCACCAGGGCAAAGAAACGCGCATGAGAGGGCTCGCTTTTGCTATACGACAGGATAAATGGCGCAAGCATCGCGACCATAAGAAATACCCGAATGATCCAGACGTACCCAGCCCCATCCAAAAGAGAATAGTTTAACAATACGGTTTGTAAGCTCGGCACTGCACCCGGGTGCCCGACCAAGAAATCTAAGAGAAAAGAGGCGGTGAGAAATAGCCAAACGGGTAAGACGAGGCGCTTGACCCGTTTTAGCAGGTACTGACCATAGTCCTCGCCGCGAAACGACAGGCGAAAGGAAAGCCCAGCAACAACCACCATCAGGGGCACATCAAAGTTTCGGATCTGAAAGAGTGCCTCAGGTGGTGAAACGTGCGCCAGGATGATCATGGCAATGCCAATAAAGCGTAAGAGATCGATGGATTCGTTGCGTGTGGATAGCGGGGTGCGCATGGAATACTGTCTGCCTTTTGGCGATGGTTGCTCTTCTCGCCGCGTTGCCTCGGCGGAGAGGTAGGTTGGTGCGCTCGGCAGGCCGTGCCCGCGCACCCTCACCCGAGCCATTATCCGCTGCGCTGATTCAGTGGTGCAACCACTTCCCACGCTCTGCGCCGTAAGCAAGGCTGGTGGGCCTCGCCCGAGGGAGGAGTGTATAGCAACAAGCCAGATAAAATGAGGATTAGTCAAATCCGCAACAGTCAAAACCAGACCCCCTCCCCAACTCATCGGGGAGTGATTTACACGGGAAACCAGGCAATCATTTTATTATGGTGTGTGCCCCCTGAGCGAAAATGTGATGACCAGGCGCATAATCACTATGTTGCGGCGCGTAGGAGATAGTATACTGCGAGCAAGGGTGTGCTCGTCGCTTGTGGTGTTCGGCAGTGGGGCGCGGGTGGGTGCGCTGCCGATGACCCGCAGGGAATGCGCTACCCTTCAACGGCGAGACCCACCAGTAGGAGAATCTCGACCTTTTCACTTAGCAAACCATCTATGGGGTGACTATGAACCGCACGGTCTGATCGCAATCCTCGCGCTCGTCGCAAGCCCCTGCTTACCGGTTTCGCAATGCCTTGCGGAACAAGACAACGAGCCGCCACGCAATAGCTGTGATGACCTGGTCGGCAAGAAGATGAGCGGCATGGCCTGGCCCGGCGTCGCCCTTGACAAGATCAACCCCAGCAGGGCCATTGCCGCCTGCCTAAAGGCGACCAGTGCCTATCCAGATAGCACCCGCTTTATGACCTGGCTCGGGCGTGCCTATGACAAGGACAAGGATTATGCTGAGGCAATGAGATGGTATCGATTGGCCGCTGCACAGGGGGGTGCTAATGCGCAATTCAACATTGGTGGTCTGTATGTCAGTGGCCGAGGGGTTAGTCAGGATTATGCTGAGGCAATGAGATGGTATCGATTGGCCGCCGCACAGGGGGATGCTGATGCGCAATCCAGCATTGGTGTTCTGTATGAAAATGGCCAAGGCGTTAGTCAGGATTATGCTGAGGCAATGAGATGGTATCGATTGGCCGCCGCACAGGGGGATGCTGATGGGCAATTCAACATTGGTGATCTGTATGCCAATGGCCACGGGGTTAGTCAGGATTATGCTGAGGCAATGAGATGGTTTCAGAAAGCGGCCAAGCAGGGGAATGCTGTTGCGCAATTCAACATTGGTGTTCTGTATGCCAATGGCCACGGGGTTAGTCAGGATTATGCTGAGGCAATGAGATGGTATCAGAAAGCGGCCAAGCAAGGGAATGGTATCGCTGAAGCTAATATCGGAGGTTTGTACCGAGATGGTAATGGTGTCGCCATGAACTATCAAGAGGCGGCGAAATGGTATCGGCGGGCCATCAGCCACGGCTGTGCGAAGGCACTATGGTATCTTGATTCGTTACAGAGTGCGTCCCGTGGCTATGACTTCGATGCAGAAAGCGAAAGAGAAAGGCAGAGTCAGATAAAACAACAACAAGAACAGATGTACCGCACCAACATGTATTGGACTAATAGAATAATTAATCAGCAACGGTATGGACGATAAATAGCAATTAAATTATCGTATTTCGATGGCCGAGCTGCGTGATCACACCGCACCCTGTTGCGCCTAAGGGCAAGACATCGCATCGAACAGACGCTCTAATGCTGCGTGTCGGGACGGAACACCGCATCAGAGCGTCTTCGTCGTGCGGGGTTACTTTACTATTTTCAGAATAGGCGCTTCTTTACTTGGATATTTTGATGACTGACTAAACACGCTCGGGAGCTGGGTTGCTGCATACTTTAACTTGTCATCAAATGACGAAAATTGACGGGGCGGTTCTGCCTCGGTACAGATATGATTGATGTATCTGGCTGCATCAAGGAGTGCTTTTGCGCCATCAGCATCAATGATGAGTACCTCTGGAACGTCATGTTTCTGGTTCGTCGGAATGATGGTGAACCATCGTTTGGAGGTATCCTGCCCGCTCCTTTCCAATTGTTCATACTGATCGGCGGTTAGTTCGTAAAACAGTTCTTCCTTAGGCTCATAGCCTAACTCAAAAACTGTCTTAATGGCGGGGCCTACCCGAAATAATAACTCAAGAGGATTCATCGGTGCTCCTAACAGGATTGCAATGGTGATACCTGGGCCTTATCGGCTAGAAGGGCCTTGAGGCGTTTAATCTCGGCCAGCGCGGAATCTTTTTCTTGCAGTGCAGTATCCTTTTCTTGCAGTGCTGCCGCCTTCTCTTTCAAGGCTTGCTCCAGCTCCCCTTGAATAGTATTCTGTTCGCGTAGGTAATTCTGGCGCGCCTGGTATGCGTGGTAGTCGCGTTCTTTATCGGAGAACCTGCGTAGTGTGCTCATGGCCTGCCTCATTTCGGGGGTATTCATCCAATCGGGTAGCGTGTCATCGTCGAGTTGGTCGGCTTTCTTAAAGAACTGCAGCCAGCGCTGCTGTTCGTCCTCATCACGCAATTGGTATGCGTGGCGGCCGTTCTGCAGTCCGACAGTACCGCCGACCGCCGTGGCGTTTGCTGGCCTGGCTATTGGATCGGTGGCCTATCGGCTAGAAGGGCCTTGAGGCGTTTAATCTCGGCCAGCGCGGAATCTTTTTCTTGCAGTGCAGTATCCTTTTCTTGCAGTGCAGTATCCTTTTCTTGCAGTGCTGCCGCCTTCTCTTTCAAGGCTTGCTCCAGCTCCCCTTGAATAGTATTC
>CAIRSR010000010.1 GCA_903881315.1 uncultured Thiotrichales bacterium
ATTCTAATGCTCCAGAAAAACATCTAATGCACCAGGAAGAATCAACAAGTTACAAACCGAATCAAACTAGACCAGTGCCGAGGTCAACAATGACTTCATAAAGCGATACCTCGCCGGGGTTCAGGATCACCACAGCGATCACAGCTTCTACCGGATCGACAATGGCGAGAAGGTCAAGCTGCCCAACCCTCACCGGGCTGATCTGACCAATCGCGAGTTCCACAACATCATCGGCAAGGCAGGAATGACGAGTCCGCAGTTCTATAAAGAGCGTGATCGAACATCCGTTTGGCGAAAAGGGGTTCCTCGCAGCCCCGTGTTGCCCCCACGGTTTGCATCGAAGGGCGGCGCGAGCTAGAGGCGGGTCTAGCTGAATGAGTGCCGGGGGATGGTGGGAACAGCGCGGGTGACGGATTTCTTACCCCGTCTCGCGCGGAACGCCCCTTGGTTCCGCCCTCGGGCGCAGGACTGCTGGAGGGTAGTTGGCCCGAGTGCTAAACTCCACCACCAATCGAACATCCGAGGCAATCCAACGTAGTACACAAGCCCGCGTCACAGCGGGCTTTTTCATGTCTGGTGGTTCGATTACGTCCGCCAAGAATCGTTGACAGCAAGGAACCAGCGGGGGGGGCAACACCCCACATTGAACTGGGCACACTTTTGCGGTTCAGGCACCACAGGGATGGCAACGGGTTCAGCCCCACTTATCCTTACCTACACCGATGGTCTTGACCACGTTTACCCATAAACACGGTACGTGGCATCTTTGCTCAGGGTCGTCTGCGGACGGTTCTTTGCTGACGACTGGCGCGAATGTCTTTTTTGTGGGAGACATTGGTCTTGGCGGCACAGACGACTGGATTCGGATTCTGGTAAGCAGGGCTAACGGTAACGCAACCCTTCGAAAGAGTTGTTTTTGTGACTAATGGGCGCCTCTAAAAATTGGCAAAATCGCCAATTCTGTGGACATAACCACTTGATTTCACTGATACTAGAAAATCAATTCTGCAATTTTTAGAGGTGCCCTAATGCGTTCTCTGGTTTTTTTGGGTTGGTGGTGGTTATGTGCGGCGGGAGATCTCGTGCGACGATTGCTGTTGGTATACAACGCCCCCTAGGCGAGGGGGCTTGATGGCAGCGCAAGTGTGGATTGTTCTTGGCGGTGGTGCGCCAATGCGGAGGCGTGGGATTACTGGTCTTCGGAGGTTGTGTGCTCTGAGGGTTCTGGTAATGGAACCAACTTGACGAGTTCGCGATGATTGATCTTGCCGGTGCCGAGTTTTGGGATTTCCTTGACGATGCGAATATCACGCGGGATGCACAGGTTGCTAAATCCCTTTGCTTTGAGCACGGCGCGGATCTCTTGTAGTTGGATGAGTGGGTTGTTCGCAACTGCGACTAGGCTTTCACCTTTTTGCGCATCCGGCTGACTGATCACGGCCATCTGGAAACGCAGGCCATATTGTGGGAACGCCCCAGCCAGTGCTTCTTCGACAGCGGTGAGGCTCACCATTTCGCCGCTCACCTTGGCAAATCGTTTCAGGCGGCCAAGAATATGGACAAACCCTTGTTCATCGACCTTTACAATATCACCGGTATCGTACCAACCGCCGAGACCTTGGAATCCTTCGTTTGCGTCCCAGTTCAAATAACCCTTCATGATATTGGGGCCGCGCACAAACAGGCGACCCCCTTCGGTGATACCCTCGACGGGTTCTAGACGCCACTCGATGCCAGGCAAGAATTGACCCGCTGAACCAAAGCGGCGCGTCATTGGCAGGTTTACTGACAAGACCGGAGAGCATTCCGTTGCGCCATATCCTTCGAGGATACTAATTCCAAATTTCCGCGCATAGAGATTGAAGGTTGCTTCTTGTAATTTCTCGGCACCGGCAAATAGGTAACGAATCTGCCGGAAATCGTAGGGATGCGCACCTTGTCCGTAACCGTTGAGGAATGTGTTTGTCCCAAACATCACAGTGCAGTCGTGTCCATAGACTGCTGTTGGAACAATACGATAGTGCAACGGAGACGGGTATAGGTAGGTGTAAACCCCATTGGCCAGTGGGAGAAATAATCCTACGGTTAGCCCAAAGCTGTGGAACATCGGTAATGCGTTAAACACCCGATCGGTATCGTCTATATCACAACTGACTCGGATTTGGCGGATATTCGATAGGATGTTAGTATGGGTAAGTTCTACACCCTTTGGTATTCCCTCAGACCCGCTCGTGAAAAGTATGACGGCAGTATCGGTGGCAAGTGGCCCAGGTTGAACCTTATTTATTCCGAATAAGAAACGTACGCTGGTGATAAGTTTAGTCACCGACGAGATATGTGTCCGGATATCTTCTAGATAAATCAACTGAACCCCAGCGTCAGCAAATAAACCGAGGTTTAGTTTTGCCTTTTCCAGGAATGTGCGGGAGGTGATAACCTGTTGCAATCCGGCAAGTTGTACACAACGCAAGATCGTGGTTGGCCCAATCGAATAATTGAGAATGGCTGGGACAAAGCCAGTCTGCCAGAGGCTCATCAGTACTACGGGGAAGGCATTGGTGTTGGGTAATAGCATCCCAATACGATTGCTCGATGGCGTTTTCTTGAGTTCTGTTTCCCAGAGATTGGCGAGTAGCGCACTGCCAATCATCAGGCGGCGGTAGGTAACGGGCTGTTCAGTGAAGTCTTGCAGAATAACCTTAGTGGGTTGGTTGTGCGCCTCCGCTGTGATCGCTGCATGGAGCGTGGTGGGAGCGTACTGCATCTCGGTTTCAAACTGCTGCTTCACCATCTCCTGGCGTAGCCATTGGGTAAGGTACTCGCGCACTTTGGCGGTGCTATGGTAATCTGGTTTTGGTGGGGTGTGGACATGGCTAAAGTGTACCGTGACGTGTGGGAACCATCGTCGCCACCCGGGGTGCGGACAAAGGGGCAGCCGATTTGCGCCGCGCAGGTACGCCGTAATGACCCGTGCGTGTGTTTCGTGCAGGAGAAAACCAGCACCATTGGGAATCTTCATGAGACTGCCGGTGCGCGAGAGTCGCCCCTCAGGAAAGAGCACCAACCGACCGTTGTTCTTGAGGAAATCCGCCATGTGTTTTAGGGAATATGGCGAGGCGGTATCGATGGGAAAGGTGTGACGGTTGATCATAATCCAGCGATGCAAGAACGATTTTTGGGCGGTGGTGCTAGAGGTCACGAAGCGCCAGTCGTCATCGACACAGAGGGCGATGAACAACCAGTCGAACCACGATACATGATTTGGGACAAGGAGGATTGGCCCGGGTGTCTGTAGTATGGTTTCGTTGTAAGTGCGGTAGCCGTAGAGTAGGCGTACGAGAAAACGACCGGCCTTTTTGAATATCGACATTCCATACTCCTTCCTAGGGTAAACGGGGTTGCGAAAGCATGGCAGATAATTATCAAGAAATCATTGGTGAGGGAGCTATCCTGCGTATGCTCGATCGCATTCGTGCGCATCGTAGTTTGATACACATACGGGTATCAAACAAGGGTAGTCCATCGAGTAGTGCTATTATTGCAGTGGATATGGAAAAACGCACCTGGCAGTTTGATGAATTGCCGTCTGATGAAGCCAACCGTTCATTGCTCAAAGAGCGGAAGTGTGGAATAGAGGCGAGACTAGATGGTGTCACCATAAAGTTCCAGACCGAGGTTACCGAATTCGGCAGTGATGCAGAGGGGCTTTTTTATTATCAGGCCTCACCGCCACGATCCCTGCGTGTATATCAGCGCCGTGCGAGTTATCGCGCCTCATTAAGTACTTCGCAGCGTGCTACCGTATCTTTTTCCATACCTGGTGTTACCGTAATGCGTGGTCGGATACGCGATATATCATTGGGAGGGTTGGGAGTAACCTTCTCAAACTGGACACAGCTTATTGAGAAGGGTTTGCAGATAAACAATGCGAGCGTCGCTTTGCCCAACGGGAAAGCAATCTACTGTGGCCTGAAGGTATGCTTCGCAAATCGTAGTTCGGGGGGTATGTCGATGGGGGCGCGTTTTATCGACATTTCCCGTAGTGACCAGCGCGAGATCTCGCGCTGCGTTGCGGCACTTGATCGCGAGAATGCCAAACGCGCACATTCTGCCGAGAAATATGATTCCTCACGGCAAAACGAGGAAGCATCAGGGGCAGCGTCTAGCGCGACACAACCATCGAAACCAGGGGGGCTCATGTTCTTACTAATGAAGTTACGGGAGAAGATAGGATCTCGACGTAACTAAAGTGACGTAGCTAAAGGAGGTTACTCGGCAGAGGGGAGCTGGTTATCGTTTCCCTCATCTGCGTGAGTGTTATTGTTATTCGCCTCGTCTGGGTGAGCGCGATTGTTGTTCGTGTCCTTCGGCGTAGTATTGTGCGCGAGTGTTCGGAGTTGTTGTTCGACGTAGGCGTGCAGTTCTGCGCTCAGGTTGTGGCTATCTAGTGCAATACGAAAGACCTGGCGCGCCTCGTCGTCTTTGTGTTCAGCCGCGAGTGAAATACCCAGTCCCATCAGCCAGACCGCGTTGTTTGGGTGTTTGCGGAGTGCTGCGTGGTATTGCAGAATGGCACCGTTGTGGTTGCCGGTTCTCTGTTCTAGGGCACCGACAAAGGCGTGGTAATGGGGATCATCGCCTGCGCTTGGTAATGCCCCACGTAAAATCTCGAGCCCATCGCGGGTATTACCCTGTGCGACCACGATACGAGCCAAGGGAAAGGCCAGCGTCGCACTCTTTGGGTCGAGTTGTAATCCCTCGCGTAAAATCTGTTCTGACCCAGTTTCGTCACCACGCTCTAATGCGAGATTCGCAAGGGCAAGTCGTGCATTGCGATGAAATGGGTTGGACGCTACTACTTGTGCGAGGCTTTCTTTTGCCTCCTCAAATCGCCCCTGTTGTAGGGCGGTTAGCGCTGTGGCGTATTCGTCGTTCGCATGGCGTGGCATCGCAAGGGATTTAGAAAATGTGCCAGCCCTGGTGTCGGAAAGCGGCTCCGTATTTTCTGGTTCGCCTGGTGCGGTTGCCGTTTGGTGTTGCGGTTTGCTGGCGTTAGGCGCATGGGCTACTATGGGTTGCGGCGCATGCGGTCTGCTTTCCGTCGCCGTAACGGTCGGCTTCTTATGGTTTTCCGCTTCGTTCGGTTTGCTGTTCTCTTTCTGGGTAGTTTTCTTCCCTAGTGGGATTCGGGGGGGCGCGAGAGGCGTTGCCGCACTGGTATTGGCTCGCACCACGGGCGGAACGGGTGGCGCTAATTTCGGCGGAGCCGACGGTACAATTGGTGTTATCGTACGGGTATTGGTCGTGGCCACAGATGAGACAGAAGGAGACAATTGCGGTTGGGCAGATGGTGGTGTAACCGGTGTTGATGTGCTGGTATTGGCTTGCACCACGGGCAGAACGGATGGCGCTAATTGCAGAGGAGCCGATGGTACAACTGGTGTTATCGTACTGGTATTGGCTATGGCCACAGGTGGGGCAGGAGGTGCTAATTGTGGTTGGGCAGGTGGTGGTGTAATCGGCGTTGCTGCGCTGGTATTGGCTTGCACCACGGGCGGAACTGATGGTGCCAATTGCGGTGAGGCCAGGGGTGGTGGCGCGGCGATGTGTTGTTTCTGAACCATGCTGGGTGGGATAGCGGTTACCTCACTCGGTTTATTCGTGCCCAACGTAACTGCAGTAATGACGGTAATCAACAGAGAGATTGCTACCAATCCCTGTTTCACCAAACGCATGGTGGCAATATCCCAGTCACGCAAGGTGTAACGTATGACGGTTGCTATTTGCAGGAAGGGTTGTTTGGCGGCAGGGGTATCGATAACGGCAGCCAATAGGTGGCGCTTCTTTACTTGGTGGCTGTTTTCGCGTTGTGCTACCAGCAGTGATTTGTGTGCGACAATATTGACGAGTCGCGGAATACCCTTTGTGGTGCGGTGCAGGATCTGTACTACTTGCGGCGGAAATAACGGTTCGCCTTGGTAACCTGCCACACTAAGACGGTGGGCGAGGTAGTGCCCAATTTCATCGTAGGCAAGTGGTCGGAGGTGGTACTGAAAGATAATGCGTTGTAATAATTGTCGGACAGAATCTTGAGCTAGTTTCTCATCAAGTTCCGGCTGACCGAATAGTACTACCTGCAGGAGTTTGTTCTTTTCCGTTTCTAGGTTGGTGAGCAAGCGGAGTGCTTCCATGCTCACAATTGGCATTGCCTGTGCCTCATCGATGCACAG
>CAIRSR010000011.1 GCA_903881315.1 uncultured Thiotrichales bacterium
CCCTAGCCAGCGCGAGTTGCAGCGGTGTAGTGGCGGTATCCCAAGGTCTCTCGGTTGCGGTTACGCCGTTCGGTAGCGTGACCTCAGCACGAGGCAAACGAATAGTCCATTCCGGTGGGGATGAAATGAACGACTATCTATTCATCGGCCAACTCATTGCCGAACGAATCAAGGAAGCCCTACCGACCTATTCGGTAGAGTTCTCGATGCGTTGGCCAAACAACCAAGAGGCGGACATAACCACCCCTGCGGTGATTGTTACGCTGGAGGAGGATATCCCAGGCACCTACGCAGGAAGCTCCCCCGACCAGAATGTCGACCAGACCTGGGTATGTATCGTGGTCGTCAAGGATAACGACACGGCCATTGGCACGATAGTCTCGAACGTCATTAAGGCCTTGTCCGGTTGGCGACCATCTGTGGCAGGAGTTCGACCGCTGAAGAGAATCAAATCAAACTTCAACCCTGAGAATTCAAAGGGCGGTTTCTACTATTTCCCCATCTCGCTCACCGCGAGCTTTGTATTCACCGAAAGATAACCGAGAGAAAACAGATGACCACGACTACCCAACAAAACTTCATCGGCGAAGCCAAGATCTACATTGCTCCTTATGCAGGAGGCCCTAATCGTGAGGTGGGGCAGGTCAAGGACATGAAGCTTGCCGTCACCGAAACGACCAAGGAGATGGCAAACTACCAGGGCGGAGGCGGCTTGGCCGCCCAGGTCTCCAGAATATCCAAGGTCGAGGCGACATTCGATTTCTTGTCCATCTCCGCCAGCAATCTTGCGTTGGCCTTGCGTGGATCCAGCTCAGCGCTGACCTCTGCGGCAGTGTCGAGCGAGGCGCATACGGCATATGCCGGATCGTTACTTCCGCTGCTTGGCATTGCGCCGAAATCGGTAACCGTTACCGTAGCACCAGCGCTAGGGTGGACGACCATTACTGCATATACCGGCGGGCAGATTATCCACCCCCCCTCCGGTACCCATTTCTACCAATGCAAGACAGCGGGAACCGCAGGCGTCTCTGAGCCAACCTGGAAAACGGATGGAACGGATACCACCGATGGCACCGTCACCTGGACAGATATGGGAACCATGGTGCTCGCCGCTTCGGAATATACGCTCGAAAGTGCTGGTGTATTTATCCCCGCGACAGCAACGAAGATTACGGCAGCGGGAACCCCCGTTACCGTATCGTATACCAAGACTGCGGGTCAGATCATCCAGGCCATGGTCACTGCGTCGCAGGAATGGCGTGTCATCTACTCAGGCACAAACTTCGCCAATGCAGACAGCCCGATGGTCGTTGATCTCTTTCGCTGCAAATTTTCCCCACCCAAGGACATTAGTCTTATCGGTGAAGACTTCGCAAGCCTGCAGATAACCGCGCAGGTACTCAAGGATGATACCAAGACCGGTGCAGGCATTAGCCAATTCTTAACCATCGGCATGGTTGAGGCATAACCGGAGAATCGACGTGGAAAACTTTGTCCAAGAACCTATCACAGTCACTGTCCGCGATCGCGACATCTCGGTCAAACCAATCAAGGTCAAGCACCTCGCAAAAGCGGCGCGACTGGTCTCCCCAATCGCTGCTGACCTCTCGACTGGGGGCTTGTCGTCTCTGGTGAATTACCCAGACCAGATCATCGAGTTGATCGCGCTCGTCTGCGATCTGCCGCCGGATTGGATCGGGGAATTGGACGCAGAAGAGATGCTGCGCATCCTCACCCCCCTCATCCAGGTGAATATGGATTTTTTCGTCCACAAGATGATGCCCGCGCTAAAAGAACTGACGGCAAGCCTCTCGCCAGTTGGCCCAGCATCATCGCCCTCTTAGCGTCAAAGGGTATTCACTTGACCGAGGTGCTTGACCTGTCGCTATCACAGGTCAGGCAATTGGTGGACGCCGTGCTAGAAGAGGAGCGCCGCCAGAACAAACGCTGGCTGGTGTTGCTACGGGCGGCAGAGGTTGGCGGCGACGGTTTCGATAAAACAATTCGAGCGATGGGATAATGGCAGACGAGGCCCTAGCAGTTGCAATTGGACTGGATACCACCGCGTTCGAGGCGGCTATCCGCCAGGCGCAGTCGATCTTCAAACAGGCGCTCGGGCTGATTGCGTCTGATGCGGATAAGGCCGGGTCGCAATTGGCGGCTGCCTTCGCCAGGCTCGATATCCGATCGCTTGCGAAGATCCAGGACGAATCGGAAAAGGTCAAAGAGGCCTTCCAATTCATCGCCAAAAGCGCCGAGGTCAGCGCTGAGGACGTGAATCGAGCCGCTAAGGCCATGCAGGAGCAGTTGGCGAAGCTTGGCAGTGAGGCCAAGGATGTCGCGAGCGTCAATCTGGAATCAGCATTCTCTACCCTGAAGATTAAACCATTCGAGCAACTTGAGGCCGAGGCCGCCAAGGTCAAGGGGGCGTTTGCTACCATCTCCGAAAGTGCCGGGGTTACTGCTGGGGATGTTTCTCGGGCAGCGGAAGCGATGCAGTCGCGTCTTGCAAAACTCGGCAATGAGATGCGCGACATGGCTAGTGTCAAGCTCGACGGGGCATTTTCGTCCCTCGGTATTCGATCGTTAGAACAGATCGAGGCACAATCCGCCAAGGTGCGCGAGGCATTCCAGACGATTTCCCAAGGCTCAAATGCCACCGCCGGCGACGTTACCCGCGCATCAGCGGCAATGGAGGCATCGCTCGCGAAATTGGCCGAGGAGGCGGCAGGTATCGCGGCGATTAAATTTGGCGACCCATTTTCCACCCTCAACATCCGATCGCTCACATCAATCACCGCCGAAATCGCCTCGGTCAAAGAGGCGTTCCATTCCATTTCCACCAGAGCCACCGCAACCGCTGCTGAGGTCACCCGCGCCGAAGAGGCGATGCGCGTCAAGATGGGTGAATTAGCCGCCGAGATTCGCGGCGTATCTGCCGAGAGGATGAATTTTGGCGGGGCGATTGCCAGCATGGTCGCATTCGGTGCGGCATTTGAGGCGCTGCACTCTGTAGTAGATGGGTTCAAAAAGACCGTCGAGACAGGACTAAATTTTGAAGCACTGGAAATGAAACTCAAGGTAGTCACCGGATCATCCGATGGTGCTGCGAAGGAGTGGGAATACCTAAAGAAGACGGCTAACTCCCTTGGCCTTGAGGTGATGACGCTTGGAAAGTCGTTTGCTGATTTCGCAGCTTCCACTAAAGGCACTGCTCTTGAGGGCCAAAAGACGCACGAGATATTCACGTCTGTCGCTGAGGCGGCGGCAGCCATGCACCTACCGTTGCAGGACATAGAAAGGATTATGTTGGCCCTGACCCAGATGGTGTCGAAAGGCACTATCCAGATGCAAGAACTGAAGGAGCAATTGGGTAACTCACTGCCTGGTGCCGTCCCAATGTTCGCCCGCGCCATGGGTATGACCACCCTCGAAATGGAAAAGATGATCTCGGCGGGCCAGGTACTTACCGTCGACAACCTGCCAAAACTCGCGGCGGGAATTCACCAAATGGCAGAGGATGCGCTCCCAGGCGTCACCAATACATTACGTGCGCAGTTTCATCTCTTTGAGAATACTCTAACTGATTTTGAAATATCGGTAACTCATTCTGGGCTTTTTGATGCCTTGATTGCGAAGTTCAAGGAAATGAATGCGACAATCAATGCCATGGTGGAAGATGGGTCGATGAAGCGATATGCAAAGGAGGTCTCCGACGCGATTATCTCCGTCGTCGATTCCTTTGTTGATGCAGCGAAGTTTATCGCAAAATGGCACGAAGAGATCATCGGGGCGTTCGCGGCGATTGGTGTCTATAAATTTGGCGGACTTGTGATTGCGGTTGGTGAGGCTTCGGTGGCTTTTTACGCCCTCGCCACAGCCATCGGCGTGGCAGGTGTCGCGATCAGAGCGCTCCCGTTCTTTTTGGCGGCAGGCTGGGGGGCCGCGATCGCGAGCCTAGTTTATGGAATCCACGAACTCGTCACGAGCCTTACCGCAGCCGATTCCCCTGCTGAAAAACTAAAGACAGAGTTGGATTCGATTGGTCACACGGATTTCACAAAGATCGCCGACGAAATTGAAAAGGTTTTCAAGCACAGCATAGATTCAATGACAGTTGGTTATCAAACGACTATGCGAGCCGTGGTTGCCGCCGACAAGGAAGCTCAGGCGTCTTTCGTAAACGCATCGACTGAACGGGGCAAGAAAGCCGCACAACTTAATCAGAAATTACTGACCGATGAGCAAGAACTTGACGAAAAACTGAAGAAACTGTCCTTCGAGAAGAACGCCCTCCAAGACGGGTTTTCAGGAGAATCCATCAAGCGCGAGACGGCTCATGTCGGTGCGTCTAGACTTGCCGGACTGGCTGTTCTCTCCAATGAAAAGGTAGTCATGGCGGAGATTGCTGCCCTGGCGGTGGATAATGCAAACACCAGGATAAAGACAGCCGGAAGTTATTCAACAGCGGTCAATAAGCTGACAGCGGATATGCTAAAGCTTGAGAAAACCGCCTCACATGAAAGCCAACAAGCCTGGAAGGAGGCGAGCGAACGGAGGAGTCTCGACCATAAGAAATCCGTGCTCGAAATTACTAAGCAAGAACACGACCTGAAGAAAAAGAAAGAAGACACCAAAGATGCGATTGTAGAACTTGAGCGAATGTTAGTTGCTGAAACAGACAAAGATGCTTCGGCGCGTTACAAAATACTTGCGGATAATAGCGCTAAGACCAGCGAGTTGGCGAGAAAAGAGGCGGAGGCCCGAGCAAAGTACGAAAGCGATGCGGCGGCGGCAATCATTGCTAGTTCTGAGCAACAACTTAACAAAGAGATAGGGGTCAGGGTTGCAAGAGCCAACTATTTAATTACAAAAGATGCCGACTTATACAACGAACAGCTAAGCTATTATCAGACATTTGTCGGGAAGCTATCTCGTGCAATTGATGGGAACACGAAACTCCAAGATTACTATGCGGATTTGCAAAAAGCAGTAAGTAACGGTGTTGAGAGTATCGGAAAAGCAAACGAACTGATGGTCAAGAACCTCCAGTCGAGCCTACATGCCTACGAGCAAGAATTAGATACGCACGCGACTAGGGTCGCATCTTTAGAAAAACAAATTGCGGATAACGCCAAGACGGTTGCAGACTTCAAGTTCGACATCAAGCTCAGTAATATGGGTGATGCCGAGAAGTACAACGCGCTTGTTCAGAAGGGAGCGCAACTGGTCACGGAGATGGCAAAGGTCAAAGCAGAAGCGGCCATTAAGGGAAATGAGGCGGATGATTCTGTCATTAAGAAACAGCAGGAGCTTTTCAATTCTGCTAAGGGCGTTGCCCAACAGATCGAATCCATGGGGAAAGACGGCACCGACGCCATCATCAAGAAGGACAAGGCAGACAAGGCGTCAATGCAACTCATGGATGCTGCACTGGCGCAGTCATCCGCAGCACTACAGGATAGTGTAACCAAGGAAAAGGAAGCCATGAAAGGGCTTTCTCTGCAGATCACGAATGTGAAAACTGCGCTCGAAGGTATAGAAGTGGTCATGCGCAGAATCAGTGAAATCAAAATCGATTTTCCATATGTCTATGATGTGGAGTCCGCGACAAGAGCCTGGGAGAAGATCGAGAAGATCATCTATGAGAACAAGCTGAAGGTGGACATTGACGCAAAACCAGCGATCGATACCCTACATAAGGAAATAGACAATGCAAAAAAGGAAGTCGTTGTCGTTCCTGTTAAGGCCGACCTTTCCCCCTATGATGCGGCGATGAAGAAAGCGCGTGATGCACAGGGGGTTAGTATCGAGGTAACCGCAAACATCAAACCTGCCGAGGAGGCTATAAAAACTATCGATAAAGATGTCAAAGTTGAGAAGAAAGTACCAGTTACGGCTGACACCAGTCCGTTCAAGGCCGAAATCGACAAATTTATTAACTCAGAGAAGTCTAATGGCTTCAACCAAATACCAATCAAGGTGGATACCATCAGCGCCGAAAAGCAACTCGTAACTTTTCGCAATGCCGAGTCTGGCCGCCTTACCACCATTCCAGTAACCATAGATGCAAACAAGGTAAAGAAAGACACCGACGAGATTGATGCTGATATTGAAAAAATGCCGTCTATTGTGACAATAAATGCCGACGTAGCGCCCGCACAGAAATCAATATCAGAAGTGTCCAAGAGCGCCGAGGATCTACGAGCGGGCACAAGCCTGGAGATTAAGGCAGATACTGCGCCCGCCCAGGAGTCGATATCTGTAGCGTCGAGATCCGTCAAGAACCTACGAACGGATACGGAAGCACCTATGTCTATGGGGCTCCAGATCTTACAGGGGCCCTGGACGCTTGAACAATTGATCGCAGAATATCTCCAACTCAAACATTTGCTTGATATGCAGAAGCTTGAGCCCTTAATTGACAATAGCCAGCTTGTTCAAGACATTGCATCAATTAAACAGAGAATTGATGACTTCAAGCAAGAAGATACAACGCTGAATATCAAGGCTGATACGACAAGCGCCAAGTCTTCGCTAGATGAACTAAAGGAGCAGTACGACAAGCTCAAAAGGTTCATCGATGAGTGGAAGTTGCAGTCGGATACGGGTTATATGGAGTGGCAATTGTCTGGAATCAAGAAACAGATAGATGTTCTAAAGAAAGATGCGACACCCCTGGAGATTAAGGCAGATACTGCGCCCGTTGATAAAGATCTAACCAGACTAAAAAATACCGTTACCGATAGCAACCATATTGTCAACCCCAACACCACTGAGGTGGATGAGGCGCTCAATCGGCTCCGCAATTCCAATACCTATAGCACCCACACGATTTACGTCCAGCAGGTACAGACCAACGCGCTGGGCGGCCTCATTGGGGCCAGATTAGCGGGAGGTGGCGCACCCAATTGGGGAAGCGCCAAGCAAGCGGCAGGAATGGTGCACGGCCCGGGCGATGAGACCTCAGACAGCATTCCAGCAATGTTGTCGCGGGGGGAGTTCGTGGTACGCGCCGCTGCGGTGCGGAAATGGGGCGCGGATTTCATGCACGCCATCAATGCCGGAATCCTCCCTTCGATCTCTATTCCCCAATACGCCGCCGGAGGGCTGGTCGCGGGTAATGCCAATGCAGCGGCACAAGGGTCGCACGACACGGTAACCATTGATCTCAGGATTGGCCAGAAATCGCACCAGGTTGCATCGAACCGCCAAACCGCAATGGCTCTCGCAGAGTCTTTACGCGAATTGTCGAGGGCGCTATGAACCGGACGCAACCAACGGCGTCAGTCTTCTTCGGGGTCGGGTGCAACCTAGAGACCATCCGCCAGCAGGTCATTGCGCAGCGAGCGACCGCTACGACGGTGATCACGAGCGCCCTCAATGACGACTGCAATAACTGGGGGAGTTGGACGCCGCCGCCACTCAACATCTTCGGTGGCGCGAATGGTGGCGGGAGCAGTAGCAACAGCTCGACCAGGACGCTAACCCTGGACGAAGCCGTGGCGGAGGCCTACGCCGCCTGCCTGGCCGGAACAAAGCCAACGAAAGCCACTGCTACAAAATCGAACACCATTACCGTCACGGTCGCCACCAAGGGCGGAACCTCCAGCACTAGCCGGTCTTCCGGTGGCAGCACGACCAGGACAGGGCCATCGACCACCTTCTCGGTGCCATTCGGCAACGGCACGACCAAGACCGAGACCCATTCCTCCACCACCTATCGTTGCGCCGATGTGGACGTGCGGATGTTTGCAACCGGTGCCTACGTCACCCACGGCCTATTTGCCGGATACCCGAATGGGTTGATCGACAATTCGACTAAGCGCTTCTCGGCGTACATCCCGCAGGGCCAAAGCGTCAACCACCAGGGCGTGTCCGCGCCCAGGAACTCGGCTGGGTATTCCGTCACGGACTTTGTCCCTTGGTTCGACGGCAAGCTCGGCTGCACGGAGAATGACGGCCCATTTCTCATCATGGATGGTTACGACCAGACCTCGTTTATGAATTTTCCCGCCATCTCCTTTGCAATGAAGAAAGCCTATGTGGTGACGGAAATCACCATGGAGGGCGCACCAGGCGGGGTGAAAGGTAAGCTAATCTGGCCGCCTCCCAATTACAGCGTCACGATCGACCCGCAGAAATGCACCTTCCTAGGTCGGTATTCCGCCTATGACGGCGTCGGGTACACGCTATGCCTAGACGCCTCCATCGCGTCGGCAGCAATCAACGGCGTAGCGCATAACCTCCCAGACGACTCACGCGGGGTGCTGGTTGGGGCCGCCGACTCGGGGGAAATGATCTACCAGGTGGGCGGGTTTCGCGTGACCCTTCCGCAGGCAACGCGGCGCAATATCGTCCGCGTCTTTCTTGCTCCGTCGATCAACCACACCGTTGAAGACCTCCAGGTGGATTGGGACGGCGCAGCGGTGATCAAGGAGACCCTCTCGTTCTCGACATTCAGCGCAACCGCAGTCAATTTCCCGATCAACCAGAACGTCGCCTGGAACTTTGGCAAGGGATATCTCGCCGTTCAATATGTCAACGGCCTTGCTCTCGAGATGGCAGTCGATTGTGTGCTTTTGTCGGATATTAGCTCTGCGGGTGTTACCAGGGTTGTTTACTATCCGCACGCGGGCCTCGTCTACATCACCAAGTACACCAACAACACGGGACGGCCATTCTATGTGACGGAGATGGCAGACCCTGGTCGGAGTTATGAGATACGCAACCACGGCCAGTATTATTGGCTATCCGACAGACTGCTTCCTGGATTCTTAGGAACAGATGGAGAACAACCGGAACTCCCGATCCATTCTGAGACGCGTCCGCTTCCGATTCCTCAGAACGTCAACCAGGATCCAAGATTCCATACCTTCTATTCTTCCGCGTACCTCCAGGACGGCGAATCCTGCGAGATCATGACCACCTGCGTACCTACTTGTTTCTTGCCCTATTTCGGAATTGCACTCACGTCCCTTTTTCACCTTAATCCGATTACCTCCTACGACATTTGGGAAGCCCTCTCGGGTGTCCCAGGGCAGGATAATGATTTCTCGGAATTCACCTACCCGCGCATCAGGGTCGACTGGTATGGTAAGGACAAAGATGGCAATGATATTGAGACCCACACTGTCCAGGAAGATTCCTTCTCCTTGGATATCCTGGTTGATGTCATCCTGGAAGGTTTAGATTACCACTCATTCCCGCTACCAAACTCGGGCACTGTGAGCGGGCATTGGGTCTGTAACAATCCGTGGTATCGAAACACCATCGTGCATAATTATGGCCTCCCCGCAGATGTCATCAAGCAATACCCCATCACCATTAGATATAACGACAACGAGAGCTTTCATGCCCTAGTCAACGGGGCCACGGTGAACCTCAACTTCCTTGTCGATGACAAAACGACCTATGCCTGGGACGGGAGCGTCTACTCCGAAATCACAGTGAAGGGTGCGGTGATACCGACCGACTGGTATCGGGTCGGGACTAAGCTCTATGTCTCGGCGGTGAAATCCCCAGTTACCGGCGTGACCGTTACCCTCTACGACCTCTTCGATGCGATGGTGCAGAACCAATACGCCATATTCCAGGCGCAGGGATTGGTCAATGAGCCAATCAATACCTGGCAGGAGCGGGTCTGTTTAGGGCAATACTTTATCGCATGGATTGCGCAGAATGGGGCAAACTCACCAGGCACATTCATCCCTTGGTTGCAGAGCATCCCTGCCCCATTTTTGCAAGTGCCGATCACTCTTGAATCGACTTGCGCGGATGTGGCTATGCCGGATCCGGATAACGGAATGGCTCCGGTGGTTTGGATATTGCCAACCGACCCTGAAGGGCTGGGTGACGGAATCCCCGCCTGGGACATGAGCGGAACCAATAAGGCAACGATGCGCTGGACTGAAACCCAGCCAGGATTCGATGCGCTCCTGAATAACGTCTACATCCAGGCCACCACCAATATCGTCGGCGACGCGGTAGACACGCCAACCGTTTACGCCAGCATCTTCAACGTCGGGATAGCGAAGCAATGATTACCCTCGACAATCTTACTCTCCCCTCCGGCCTCCAGTGGAGCGACGAATACAACCTCCAAAGTATCCAGCAGACCGCAAAAAGGACGCTTGAGGGGTCGCTGGATATTTTATCCGCGCCGCTATCAAAGGGTGTTGCAATTACCTTAGAGTCTCTCCAGGATGGGGGTTGGGCAACGAGAACCCTTCTCGACAATATCAAGCAACTTGCTTTGCAGATTGATTCTGTCTACGTCCTAACCATTCGCGGGGCGAGTTACAACGTGTCATTTCGCTATGACGGTGGCTCACCGATTGAGGCCACACCTGTCTTCCCGCCAGAGGATTCGCCAGGCGCGAATGACTATTACATCATCAAGCTCCGACTCATGACCGTATAGGAAACAACAATGAACAGCACCGACATTATCTGGCACCCAGCGCTTCTAAATTCCAATACTGCCGCGAATAACGGTGGTGGAATGAATCGCGCCGCCGTTATCGCCAACGATACGAAAAACAACCTGCTCCCGAATGTATCGCAAACCGAGCGCACCAACGGGGTCACGCGCAACAGGAAGGCGTTTGTCCACGTCGCGCCCACAGTGAATACCGACTTACTCAACGTCAAGGTATTTATCGACAAGGTAACGCCTGGCGATGATTACGTACTCCTGAAGACGGGCACGTTCGTTGATAAAGAGAGCGATGCAGCAATGAGCCGCCCGTATGGAATTGCGATCCTCAATACTGCCGCGAGTGCCTCCGACACCACGGTCGTCGTCCGTTGCGAGAACGCTGCCGGATACACCTCGCTGACACCGTTCCGCTCGGGCGATACCGTGCGCATTGCCAACCGGGACGTGATGGGTAGCGACGGTAACGAGGAATACAAGGTCATCGATACGGTGACCTATGGGCAGAACACGACCTCGATCGCGCTCACCACCGCGCTCGCGCACTCCTACCCGACCGAGACCACCTGCGTCAGCAGCGTCTACATGATCGACACCATCACCCCACTCAATACCACACCGGTCACGACCAGCTCGGCGGGTGTGTTCGCCAACACCCTAGGCCTGTCGCACGCAGGCACCCCGAACGCGGCTTGGACTCTTACCTTCACCACAACCACCGCCTACACCCTGAACGCCATCATCGACGGGGTGAGCAGCAACTGGACGGGCAACACCTCGGCCACCTTGACCGCAACCGCGACCGTGGGTGGCGCGACCAAGACCCTTCTCTCCTTACCCTCCTCGCTATTCTCGGGAACCTGGGCGCAGGGCGACACCGTGACGTTCTCGACAACGCCAGCCGCGATCCCGTTGTGGGTCACGCAGATTGTTCCGGCAGCGACGGGCAGCCTCTCGAACGACTACTGCTCGATTGCGGTGCTGGGAGAAACGGCGTGAGTGCGGCAACGCTGAAGGCGGTTGGGTTCACTAAGAGCTATGCCATCGGGGCGCTCGATAACACCGCGATGACCGCGCTATACGCGCTCTGCGTGAGCTATTTAGAGGCGGCGGGATTTGATGTGGAGGAAGTAACGGACATCGACTGCCCCTGGATGGAGACTACCGGCGCGAGCGGGTATTCCATAATGCCGAAATGGGAGCCAACCATTGCCGCTGATCGACCAAAATGGGGCCTGGTCGATGATCGCTCTGGGTCGGGCTGGATCATGCTCGTCGCCTGGGACGGGGTGGACATGAAGACGGCCCTTGGTGTGCCAGAGGTTGGCGATATTACGTTCACGGTTACCGAGCTGCTCGGGGCCGACATTCTAGCCCTCAGTGCGACGAACGCGATCACGTTCCGGTTCTACGCCAACGGGGCCACGGGGGTGGTCTGGTTCGCAATAGACTACATTGACAGCAACGCCTTGAAGCACCGCCAGGCGACCGCAATGCTGACGACACTGACCCGCTCGCTGTCGGATCTCGGTACGGACATTGTGGCGAGGTACGGCGTGCTGAATATGGGCGGGGGCGACTGGGGATTTAAATCGGTCTGGGGGCGGTCACCTGGCGATTCCGGCGACACCATTCAGCCGCTAGAGTGCCAATTGTTCACGCCATGGGACGGAACAGCAGGGCACAGGGATAACCACATGCGCCCGCCGACTGCGGTCGGACAGACCATCGCCAATCAATTGCTGCCGATGTATCCGTTCAATAGCTCTTCGGCATTCCTGTATCCGGCGATTCTAGGCCAGGTCGAGCACGCCTACTATGGGATGGGTAACTGGGCTGATGGAGACCTGTTCGGCGCATGCCTCGCCTATTACGACTCGTTGGGGGAGAGCTACGGCCAGGTGGCGGGGGAGGTCGCGCTTAGGTTCCCAGGGCAGTTCTGGCCCATCCCCTCGGGTGGCCTGACGGTCGAGACCTAATCCAGTGCGATCGTTCTCCACCAACATCTCGCCAAACGACAGCATCCTACCATTCGGGTCGGTGGGGGTGTCTGGCGAGACAGTCGGCGTTGGATCTGGTGGGCTATTGCGCAGCGTCCTCAAGTGCAGGCTCGACCTAGTCGTCAATACCCCACTAAGAACCCAAATGGGATTCAAGTGGGACGTGATCGATCAGTACCGTTACCCACTAACCTCCCATTACACATTCGACTGGGATGACGGGGAAGATGAGTCCCCCACCACCGTTCTTGGTGGCAGCCTGCAACTGGATTACCGGATCGAATTTGCGACTCAGCAGACCATCCGCTACGGCGACTCGGTGGTGAGCCTCCGGACTCTCCCGAGCGGGGACATGCCTCGCATCCAGGCACAACAATCCGCTCCCTACGGGGACATGCCCAGCGTCACCTGTAGGGCCTCGATCCAGTACGGGGACTGCCCACGGGTAGGTAGCGATCTAGGGTCACGCTATGGGGACATGCCGGGCATCACCGCCACGCTCCTCTCGCTCTACGGAGAGACCGGCCAGCAGGTGTCCAGCCTGACCGCGCCGTATCACCTGCTCACCACAGTGGGGAAGCGCCAGCTTTTTGCCTTGGAAATCCAGCAGAACAAGGAGATCCGGCAGCGATGATCTTCCGATATTCCCTGTTGAGTGGTGAGACCAACCACCTGCGCGTACCAACCACCTATCTGCTGGCCGGTGATCAGCAGATTGCCCTGGTCGGTGTGCAATTGTCCTGCGATATTGGCAGTTCGTTCTGGGTTGGAAAGCTCGAATTGGCCTCTATTGCGGACTACGCCGTGCTCGATATCGGGGATGCTGTTTCGGTGATCGTCGGAGACGATACCTTTGTGATGGTGATCGATGGCAAGACCTTATCTCGGTCATCGCCCTCGGATTACCAATTATCGATTAGCGCAAAATCCCCGCTTGCCCTATTCGACGCGCCCTTCTGCCCAACCCAGTCGGCCTATTACGAAAAAGGCGCACTCGCCTCGCAGATTGTGGCAGATATGCTCGGTGAAGTTTCGTGGGACATGCCGGACTGGTGGGTGCCAGCAATTGCGGCAGGATTCCAGGACATGACGCCGCTCAAGATTGCGAGCCAAGTGGTCGCAGCGATTGGCGGCGTCATCTTGTCCAACCGAGATGGGAGCGTCTATTGCGTGCCGGAATTCGCGGTTGACCTCGGCGCATATCAGAGAACAACACCAGACATTGTGCTACTGGATAGCGACATCTACTCGGTGCAAGAAACCGCTGCCCCTGCCCCGATCTATAACTACTTCGTGATCAGTAATGACAACGCCTACACGTCGAGCACCCAAGGCGCGGATGTGGTGGAATACGTAGCGAATTCTCCTTTGCGCGGGATGGTATTCGGTTACCCGTGGGACGGGCGGGTGCCGACCCTCGTCCATAGCGGAAACGAATCCACGACCATTTCCCCAATGGGTTTGGTCACACGCACCGAAACGGAATTGATCGAGTTCGTGAACGGTGCCGCGACCACCCGCTACCCGATTACCGCCATCCTCGAGAAACAATGGCAACACACCGACCTCGGCGAGATTGCCTTTGATGGGAAAAACGTCTCGGCAATTACCGGCGGATACAGCCTGCTCTCGATCAAATACTCGGTACAGGCCTATCAGTGGTTGGTCAGTGACGAAACGGCTGAGACAATCCAATTCATCTTGATGTAGGGAGGTAATTATGGCAACCGCCAGCACAACGATCCAGGTCACGTTCGGGGCATCTGCCGCCGCCGCATCGGCGGCCAACGCGACCATGACCGCCGAGATCGATTCGCGCAGTGACGGACTGAATGCAGGGAAGACCTCTTTCTTGCCCGGGGATAGCGTTTATTTTTTGGTGTACATGTCGAGCAACGTGCAGGTCGCCTCGATCGTAGCCTCGGCAGGGACGGTGAGCCCCGCCGGTAGGGTTACTGTACAAAAAAACGAGGACATCCAGTTCCAGAATACCGACACGGCCTCTTTGTCTTTCCCCGCCTCATCCATCGTGTCGCAGACCTGGATGGGCGCAGACCTTGGCCAGTTGACCCAGACGGACGCGGGGAACATCAAAGCCGGTTCGAGCGGGGTGGCGGTCTGTCGCGTTACGCTGAACTGCCCCGCGCAGGCTTACGTGCTGTCCTCGCCCGCGACGCTGAATGGCCTCACTGACTACTCGATCCTCGTCCTCATCACCGGTGCTGTCACATGAGGACGATCGCGGTCGAGCGCGGATTAGGCGACAAGCGGGGGCCGGACGTGAACTCGACCCTCTTGGCCGATACCGTGTTGGTCGAGCGCGGTCGTCACGAGCTGAACAAAAATGCCTACCCGATTGTCTCGGTGCAACTGGAGACCAGGCTTTCTGCTGCGATTGACCTACGCGACCTTGTCGAGGTCTCCGACCCGTCGAGCAACCTCCCCTACAACGCCCGGGTCACAGGCATCGAGATCACCATCAAGGGCGGGGATGCCTCGCAGCGGCTCTCGCTGGAGCGGCTTGCATGAGGCACCCACTGATCGAACTGCGCGAGCTGATCATTGGGGGGCAACCCACCGCAGGGGTGGTGTTGTCGGTGCCAGGCAACGGAATCTGTTTTGTTGCGACACAAAACGGGGCGATTCCCTACCGGTATATCGGAAATCAGCCCGCAGTGGGCGACAAAGTACTGATTACCGGCGGCATGGTGAGCATCGCCAGAAAGCCAAGTGAGGTTTATCAGGTGTAGGCGTTTCTCTACCCTTGATATGGGTATTCCTACTCCATAACATAATCAGGAGGTTGAGCATGTCCATCGTAATGACAACCGCGTTACCAGCGCCACACAGCCCTTTGCGACTTAGCGAGGGCGACTTTGTGAGGGCGGCGTCCTTACTGAGCTGCGAGATCGCTTGCGTAAAGGCGGTCACCGAGGTCGAATCCCAAGGGAGTGGTTTCCTGGAATCGGGACGACCGAAGATTCTCTTCGAGGCGCACCGCTTTTCGGCTTTGACCCGGCACCAATACGATGACCCGCATCCGAATATCTCGAGCCGTGTTTGGAATCGGAAACTCTACCGGGGTGGTGAGAGCGAATACGACCGCCTGGGGGAAGCCATGGCGCTTGACCGCACGGCGGCGCTCTCCTCGGCCTCGTGGGGGATGTTCCAGATTATGGGGTCGAATTATCTCGCCTGCGGATTCCCATCGGTTGATGACTTCGTGGCCGCGATGTTCCAAGGGGAAGGCCAGCATTTGGACGCCTTCGTCGCGTCCATCCGTGGCAAGAGGCTGGACGTAGCACTACGGGCGAGGGACTGGGCAGCGTTCGCGAAGGGCTACAACGGCGCGGGTTACGCCGAGAACAACTACGACGGGCGCTTGAGTGTCGCCTACCAGAGATTCACCACGGGAGTAGCTGCGTGAGCGCCGATCTGAAGTCACTCGTCGCAACCATCGCGCCAACCATCGCCACCATGCTGGGCGGCCCATTTGCCGGCACCGCCGTATCAGCCCTCGAGGGGGCGTTTGGCCTGCAGGCAGGCTCGGGGCCAGAAGCCATCGTACAGGCGGTGCAATCTGGCACCATGACGCCGGAGGTCGTGGCGGCCATGTACGCCGCAGATCAGAAACACGCTGAGGCCATGGCGCAGCAGGGAATTGACCTAGAAAAGCTAAACCTGGCCCATCAGGAGCTTCTGGCGGCAACCGAGGCAGCCGACCGCAACAGCGCGAGGCAACGCGAGATGGCGGTCAAAGACTGGACGCCTATGGTTTTGGCTGCCGGAACTACGATTGGGTTCTTTGGGCTGCTGACGGCTCTGTTGTTCGTCGAGCCACCGGCAGGCAGTCGAGAGGTTGTGGTCGCGATGGTTGGGGCGCTCGGGACAGCCTGGATTAGCGTAATCTCGTACTACTTCGGCAGTTCGGCGGGTCAGGCAAGGCAGACTGAACTGCTGGCGCAGGCTCCGGCGATTGGGAAGTGGGGAGGAAAGTCGCCCCAGATTTGATAAGCTGGGGTGCGTATCGCCCCGCTTGCATCACTCCCCGTGCGGGGCGCAGATTGGAGTTGCTATGATCACCGAAACCAACGCCGTCACATTCCGGCAGAACCTGGGTGAAATGCTCAACCAAGTGCAACACCATCACGGCAGTATCCTCATCAAACAGGATGGGAAGCCTGTGGCTGCGTTGGTCGATATCCACCTGTTTGAGCGCATTCGCCGCATGCAAGCCCGTTTCGATGTCCTCTGCCAACACATTCAGGTCGGGTATGCCCCGCTACCCGAAGCAGAAGGCCTGGCCGAGATTGATGCATCGGTGGCTAAAGTTCGCACCGGGCACTGACTATGGAGACCCTGGGTGTAGTGCCAGCTCGATACGAGCGACATCGACGACCTGATCGACGCGCTGTCGATTCAAGCTGCACTTGTCGAACCAGACGTCATCGCCGATCCGTGGTTGACCGATGCTGCTGATCAGCCCGTGCTGGGCACCCTGATCGCCGCACAGCGCAGCGGCCAGGCAGCAATGCTGATCACCGGCGACAAGGCACTGTTGGCACTGCGCGACCGCTACCCCATTCGCACACCGGCAGAATTCTGGGCAGCGCACAGGGAACCCTGAACGTCCGTCTACCCGCCGTCACAGGTGATTTCCTCTGCAAGGGTAGCTACGCCAAGGATGGTCTTGCCGTGAACCAGGGCCGGTCGGATGGAACCGTCCTGGTGTTTCGTGGATCCGATGCGAAGGGGCGGATGGTCGTGTTGTTGCTCGCGCCGATCATCGATCCTGCTGATGAAAAGAAGGCAGGGAAGGACAAGCCTATTGAGTTTAAAAAGGCGATTCTTCGGTTTTCCTACATTGCCAACCCGACCAAGCCTAACGTCTTCCGCATTGAGAAGGGACGGTTCTGATTGGGTTATGCTGCGCGCAAAAATGTGGTTCGTGTTTTGTGGGTTGCATGGAAATGCTCGGTAATGGGCGTAATTGGGTGTAATATTGGTTCATGTTGCGAACCGATACCATACATATCACTACGGAGATTCTGAGCCTCATCGCTCGGATTGATGAATTCAAAGGCGTATGGCGTGCCCTGGGTACGCTTGCGCCCGATCGCTTGCTGGCTTTGCGGCGGGTAGCAACCATCGAGAGCATTGGCTCCTCCACCCGCATTGAGGGTAGTAGACTGTCGGATCGAGAAGTCGAGCAGTTACTGTCCAACCTCGAGATCAAGTCATTTACCACACGCGACGAACAGGAAGTGGCTGGCTATGCCGAGCTGATGGACTTGGTGTTTTCATCTTGGTACGACATATCGTTTACCGAAAACCACATTAAGCAAATGCATCAGATCTTACTGCGCTACAGTGAGAAGGACAGTTGGCATCGAGGGAACTACAAGATCAATCCGAACAGTGTTGCTGCCTTCGACGAGAACGGAGCGCAAATCGGCATCGTGTTTCAGACAGCCTCACCTTTTGAGACACCTAGCCTTATGACGGAACTGGTGGCATGGATGAATCAAGAGCGCAAATTGGCCCACCTACATCCGCTGCTGATCGTCGCGCTCTGTATCGTAGTTTTTTTGGAGATCCATCCCTTCCAAGACGGTAATGGTCGGCTGAGTCGAGTTCTGACGACGCTTCTGCTTCTGCAAGTCGGTTATGCCTACGTGCCGTATAGCTCTCTGGAGAGCGTGGTCGAACAGAACAAAGAGGCTTACTACCTGGCGCTACGACAAACGCAGGGGACAATCCGCACAGGGACGCCTAATTGGCAACCTTGGCTCGTTTTTTTTCTCCGCTCACTGGCTGAGCAGGTTCGTCGACTAGAGGTGAAAGTCGAGCGTGAGAAGATCGTGCTCGCGTGCTTGCCCGAACTTTCACTGAAAATCGTCGAGTTCGCCCGGGAGCATGGCCGTATCACCATCGGCGAAGCTATCAAGCTGACGGGGGCCAGTCGTAACACGCTTAAGCAGCACTTTCGTGCACTGGTTGAACGCGGCACGTTGAACCAGCATGGCAGCGGTCGTGGTGTTTGGTATGACCTACGCTAAACCATGCGTTGTCAGCAATTGCTTCGTGTCGTGTGCACGATATTCACGCACCACCCGCATCCCCTGAGCCGAGGGTCACAGAGCAAGGCAGGGGGCAAGTATCGATAACGTCGTTCAGGAATTCTTCACTGAGATAGAGAATTATGGAACGGATCGGTTAAGCAACGATGCGTTCCAATTCCGTATCCCACGCCAGCATTGCTTCCCTGAGAATTGGTAGTTTGGCTGTCGGATCGTTTCGATAATGCCTACCAACCAAGCCTCCTTGCGCGTGGTTCTGGAGTACATCGGCGAGGTTATCGGGTATCTTTGCACGCATCATCATCTGTTTGCAGGTGCGGCGCAGATCCTTGGCGGTGAATTGTTGGATTTGTATTCCGTCAATTTTCCCGTATTCAGAATCGAGGAAACGCCCTATGGCGTGCGATAGAGTTGCTAGCGTGATAGGATATCTTCCAGTGCTTGTCCAAGGGTGCGAGTATTCACCTGTGATAGGGCGTACTATTCCGAGTAGATTCACAGCGCGCTCTGGAAGTGGCACAAGGTGTACACGAAGACCTGTGCGCCCTTTTCTGTCCTCAATTCGTAACGTCCTTTCACTGAGATTATACGCAGACCAGGATGCGTCTAGTATCTGGGCTGGTCGCTGCCCGCCGATTGCTATGCAAAAACGGAGGAATGAGGCCACCAATAATCCAACGCCAGGGGTATCTTCAATTCGACGGTAGAAGAGACGCAACTCCACCTCGGAAAGCGCACGCTCTCTGGCAATCTCTACCTCGGCATGGCGAGGGTGTGCCGCAACGGGATTCGTGATCAGTCCGTATGACTTGTCGGATTGACGAGCAACGTCATGTTCCCGAACAAGACCAAACTGGAATGCTGCGAGCAGATAGGATCTGCCACGGTTGTAAAGCACCCGTGCCCCGCGTACCCATATCGGTGCCAAGATGCTCCTGATGTCGTTTGGGCCGATATCACAGGCGCGTATTATGGCGA
>CAIRSR010000012.1 GCA_903881315.1 uncultured Thiotrichales bacterium
GATCCTCGGTTCAGGCCCAGGTCCACCTTGTTCACTGCCGCACAGGCAGCTCAGAAAGTGCTCCAACCCGATCTGTGTGAGCGTGTCAAGTTCACTGCCGCACAGGCAGCTCAGAAATCACCCACTGGTCCCTTATTGATCTAGCTGAAGTTCACTGCCGCACAGGCAGCTCAGAAACTGCGCCTCACCAAATTCTTCGGCCTCACCCAGTTCACTGCCGCACAGGCAGCTCAGAAAAGGGGGGAATGACCCCACCTACCCCCCCTATACGTTCACTGCCGCACAGGCAGCTCAGAAAGACAACAGCAGCCCGACCTTGTTTGGATCTAGGTTCACTGCCGCACAGGCAGCTCAGAAATAACGGGGTACACAGCTAACGAAGTCGCGATGGTTCACTGCCGCACAGGCAGCTCAGAAAGAAAAGCACAAGCCAGATCCATCGGTTGGTGAGTTCACTGCCGCACAGGCAGCTCAGAAAAGTCAAACCAGAACAATCACCAGTCAAATCAGGTTCACTGCCGCACAGGCAGCTCAGAAATACCGGAGGATGATCGACCGAATCTTCTTAACGTTCACTGCCGCACAGGCAGCTCAGAAAAATTAGGCCTACGCCCCCTTAGCTAATCCACAGTTCACTGCCGCACAGGCAGCTCAGAAAGATGCGCAAGTGTGGGCGCTCGCCGTCGGGCAGTTCACTGCCGCACAGGCAGCTCAGAAAACACCGAAGTGTGGCTTTATGTTGTAATTGTCGTTCACTGCCGCACAGGCAGCTCAGAAAGCAGGAGCTAGTTGATCTACTTGGTAGGCTAAGTTCACTGCCGCACAGGCAGCTCAGAAATACTTGCGTTCGCAGCGTCCCGCACATCAACCGTTCACTGCCGCACAGGCAGCTCAGAAAAATTGCTCAGCGTCTAGCGCTTGGAGCTGATCGTTCACTGCCGCACAGGCAGCTCAGAAACGAAGTAGAGCGCATCGATCTGATTGGGCGTGGTTCACTGCCGCACAGGCAGCTCAGAAAGCCAGAGCTAGTTGATCTACTCGACAGACTAAGTTCACTGCCGCACAGGCAGCTCAGAAAAGAGGAAAAACCTAGATTTGCACTGTTAATATGTTCACTGCCGCACAGGCAGCTCAGAAAGTGACTATCTCATACGCGGATGCTATAGCAATGTTCACTGCCGCACAGGCAGCTCAGAAATTCCGCCAGATCAGGAGTCGAAGTATCGTATGGTTCACTGCCGCACAGGCAGCTCAGAAAAACAAAAGGCAAGGGTTCGCTTGTTCATCGTAGTTCACTGCCGCACAGGCAGCTCAGAAAGCTTGCAATGCAAGAAGCAGGTGTCGAAAGTTGTTCACTGCCGCACAGGCAGCTCAGAAAGCGAACACTCGCTGAAACGTCGAGTGGGAGATGTTCACTGCCGCACAGGCAGCTCAGAAAAACATGAGGAAAAAAAGGCAAGCACTCAAAGAGTTCACTGCCGCACAGGCAGCTCAGAAATGGGAATTCCCTATACCCATGTCGGCCTTGTGGGCTCTGGGTAGAGACCACAGCTTAATCCTGGCGGGTAGCATCTTTGCGAGATATGGCAGTGCGCTCTCGTCTCGCTCCTGGAAAGGTTCAGACGACCACTGCCCGCAGCCTAATACCCAACGCCTTGGCAACCTTTAGGACGGTACCGAATTCTGGGTTTCCTTCGGCAGATAGCGCACGATACAAACTTTCCCGAGAAAGTCCGGTATCTCGCGCCACTTGCGCCATGCCATACGCACGAGCGATCGTCCCCAGTGCCTTGGCGATAAAGGCTGGATCATCGCTGAATTCCTCCAAGCACGCATCCAGATACTCTGCCATATCTTCTTCGGTCTTGAGGTGTTCGGCGGAGTCCCACTTACGCAGTTGTACGGTTCCCATTTTTCCCCCTAAAGCTCGCGAGCAAGATGAATCGCGGTGCTGATATCTTGTTCTTGGCTCGACTTATCGCCACCAGCCAGCAGTATTACGATCTCAAACGCTCGTTGAGTAAAGTAGACGCGATAGCCTGGCCCAGCGTGGATGCGTATCTCAGACACCCCCTCTCCGACCGGCTTGCAATCACCGAAATGCCCGTCCTCGATCCGGTCAATGCGAGCCTGAATCCGTCGCTTTGCCTGACGATCCTTCATGCACGCAAACCAGTCATCGAAAACAGCGGTGGTAAAGATCGTTTTCATGGCGGTATTGTAGCTCATGGGCTACAGCGGTACAACACCTGATCCCAGCGCACCTGATCCCAGTCAATTTTCCCGTAAAAAAATCGTAGAGTGTCTAATTTTCCCCTACTTTCTAGACACCCCCCCGACGTAACCTCATCTCATCCACCGAGATGGGGCACCCATGGCCACCGCCGCCGAACTCACCCAACAAATCGCACAACTGGAGGCAGTCGCTGCCACGGGCCAGTTGCGCGTTGAGGTGACCGGCCCCGCTGGCACGAAGATTCTCATTTTCCAGCACCTCAAAGAGATGCGTGATTACCTCCGCGATCTGAAGTGGGAGCTGGCAGCCCTGAACTCCGTCGGCACATCCCAGCAAGGCAAGTTCCGCTCGCGCCAGGGAGTATTCCCCGGTGGCTAAGAAAAAGAACCTCATCGAAGCCGCGCCAGTCGCAGGCCAGACCTCGCGCCACCACCGCAGAGGCCAGCTCACCACCACCCAACCGGTCTCGCTCTACGAGCTAAAGCCCCACCGCAGCTACGCAGATAACCGCGATGGCACGATGGAGGTCTACGCCGCTGGCGAACGCATCCGCCGCTACGCCCGCCACCTCGAACAGAACCACGACATCGCCAAGGGCGCACTCGACCGCCTGGTGCAGTTTATCGTTGGGCCGTCCGGCATTGCGATCGAACCAGTGCCGAAGAACGTGACAGGTGAGATCCACACCGAATTCCAACACCAACTCCGCACCGCCTGGCGCGAGTGGTGCCATTTCCCCGAGGTCACCTGGGAGCAGGATTGGATCGCGACGCAACGCCTAATGTGCCGCTCTTGGCTGCGCGATGGCGAATGCCTTGCCCAATTGGTGGTCGGTACCGGCCCGGCGATTCAACACGGATCACGGGTGCCGTTTTCTCTGGAATTGTTAGAGGCCGACCTTATCCCGTTTAATCTCAACGACCCGGCCAAGAATATCGTTAATGGGGTGCAGCGCAACGCCTGGAATCGCCCGACCACCTATTGGCTCTACAAACTCCACCCGGGCGGAATGGTTCCTGGCGACTTTACCGCAAAGTCTGTTCCCGCCGAGAAGATTCTGCACCTGAAACTCACCGATCGTATTGGTCAGGTGCGCGGCGTTTCGGTATTTGCGAGTGTGCTGGCGCGTCTTAACGATGTCTATGAATACGAGACCTCCGAGCGCATCGCCGCAAGAATGGCCGCGAGCTACACCGGCAGCCTCAAGACCGAATACCCCGATCCGGTCAGCGCCGGAGAGGTGAATCAAGACCGAGATCTGGTCATGAAACCCGGGACGATTCTCGATAATCTCCGCCCGGGCGAATCGCTAGATATTGTTGCGAGCAATCGCCCGTCCGCGCTCTTAGAGCCATTTCGCGCCAGCCAATTACGCGCCGTCGCTGCCGGGCTTGGGACGAGTTATAGCAGCTTGGCCCGTGATTATAACGGCACCTATTCCGCACAACGGCAGGAATTGGTCGAGGGCGCGGGCCATTATGAGTCGCTGTCTCGGATCTTTATCAACCAGTTTATCCGGCCCACCTGGCAGACCTTTGTCGAAGCGGCGATCCGGTCGGGGGTTTTAACCGTTCCCAACGATGTGGATCTGCTCACCGTTGACCACGCGGAATTCCAGCCCCCGCCAATCCCGTGGGTCGATCCGGTAAAAGAGGCCACCGCGCTCGCCATTCAATTGGGCAATGGCCTGATTAGCCCGCAACAGGCGATCCGCAAACTCGGCGGCAATCCCACCGAGGTGCTAAACCTGATTAAAGTGTGGCGCGACTCCTGTATTGCGCTTGGGATTCCGCCCGATCTCGGCACCGCGCCGGTATTGCCTGCACAAACGCCAAAGGATCCGCCCGCGAATCCAGGAAATACCGACGATAAACCACCCGTAACGCAGACGGACGACGATCAATGACCGCTTACTACACCATCACGGCACGGGGCCCCACGAAATCCGAGATTCGGATCGACGGCCCGATTGGCGAATCGTTCTTTCAGGAAACGACCACAGCCAAGCAATTCGTCGCGGATCTCGCCAAGATTAAAGCTTCTGAGATTGATCTGTTTATCAACAGCCCAGGCGGGAGCGTCATGGACGCCAACGCCATATCGGCGGCGCTAGAGCGCCATCCCGCAACCATCAACGTGATTATTGACGGCTGGGCATTATCCGCCGCGAGTCTGATTGTCATGTCGGGCGATACCGTCCTCATTGGCGAACGCGCCATGCTGATGATCCACAACCCTGTATTATTCGCGAATGGTGACGCCGCGAGTCTCCGCAAAACCGCCGACGTTTTGGACAAGATCAAAAGTGGCATGGTGGGCTCTTACGATAAACGAATGAAGATTGGCCATGACGCCGTATCCAAAGCCATGGATGAGGAGACTTGGTATACCGCTGAAGAGGCGGTAGGTGCCGGTCTTGCCGATTCGATTGTGCAGAATTCCGTTCTGCCCTCTGCAGCGCCGGAACAGATCAAGAACAGTTTCACCCGCATCCCCGCCGCATTCGCGACCTATTTCAACAAGCCCGAGGAAACACCCATGCCGGTTACAACGCCGAACAATGCTGCAATCGCTGCCACTCAGGCAGCGGAAATTCCACCCAATACTCCGCCGGTTACTGCTACCGCCGCCACTCCCGCACCAGCCATCGCTGCTACCGAAACGGTCGTGGTCACAGGGCGCAGTGATGAGGAAATCTCCGCCATTGTCAGCGCATCCCTGAAGGCCGAGCGCCAACGCCTTTCCGATATCCGAGCCGCTTTCGCCCCGTGGGTGCGGAAAGGCTACGACCTCACCGCCCTGCAAACCGAATGCGAGGCGAATGGTCTTGCGATGACGGACGTCAACGCCCAGCTACTCGCGGCCTTGGGTGCTACGGCAACCCCGCTCGCAAGCCCGAATCAGGGCCAGGCGG
Source organism: uncultured Thiotrichales bacterium (assembly GCA_903881315.1). GTDB lineage: Bacteria > Pseudomonadota > Gammaproteobacteria > CAIRSR01 > CAIRSR01 > CAIRSR01. Next base: position 5,151 of record CAIRSR010000012.1, read on the forward strand.
TTGCGGAAAGCGCCTATGCAGCGGCCTTGGCGGCCTTCAAGTCCATACACCCGAAAATGAATGCCGCGCAGGCCGAAAGTGCGCTGCTCGCAGAACAACCCCAACTCTACGCCGCCTACCTCGCGGAAAAAGGAGCCTCCAATGGCCGTTGATTACGAGATTGAGTCACTGACTCGCATTGCCGGTGCTGATCTCAGCAGTAGCGGCCAGTACCGCTTCGTGAAACAGGCGAATGATGGAACCGTTACCGTCTGCAACGCTGCCGGAGAATCAGCGCTCGGCGTCCTGCAAAATAATCCGAAACTTGGTCAAGCCGCGACCGTCGCCTATGGCGATGTCATCAAGGTCGTCGCTGGTGGCACGGTTGCGCCAGGTGATATGGTCGCGACCGATTCCGCAGGGCGGGCGGTTGTCGCGAGCAATGGTCAGGCAATCCTTGGCGAGGTGATTATCGGCGCGTCTGCCAATACGATCTGCACCATTCTCCTCAACCCGAAGACCGACGCGGGCTCGGTATTGATTACCAGCACCGATCCGACACTATTACAATCAGCCACCATTACCATTTCCAGCGCGGAATTGTTAGCGCTCCACGCAACGCCGAAAACGCTGGTCGCCGCACCTGGGGTGGGCAATTCTGTGGTCTTGGAGAGCGCCATTCTGTTCCTGGCGTTCAACAGCGCCGCGTATGACGGGATTGCGGGCGCGGAGGACTTGGAAATCCGTCACACCAACGGCTCGGGGCAGCTCTTCGCCACGATTGAGACGACCGGATTCTTGGATTCTGGTGCAAACGCGGTGCGCTTTGTGAAAGCGACCACGACCGCCGCAATTACCCCAACCGACAATGCCCCGCTCGTCATCAATCTTGCCTCGGGTGAGATTGCGACGGGTAATAGTCCGCTCAAGGTCAAGGTCAATTACCGGGTTATCCCAACCAGCCTCTAAGCGGCGAATCCGAAGAGAGCCCCCTAATTCAGGAAATGAGAAATGAAACCAACACCGAGTGATGTCCATGTCGATCAACCGCTGACCAACATCAGCATTGCCTACCTGCAAGACCAGAGTCGCTTTGTTGCGGATCGGGTATTCCCGGTCGTTCCGGTGAACAAACAATCCGACCGCTATTACGCCTACGATCGAGGCGACTGGAACCGCGACGATATGCAGGAGCGTGCGCCCAGCACCGAAAGCGCCGGATCTGGTTTCCGCATCGACAACACGCCGACCTATTTCTGTCGTGAATTCGCCCTCCACCGCGATATTCCCGATCAGGTCATGGCCAATGCCGACGTGATGCTCGACCCATTACGCGAAAGTGTGCTGTACCTAACCCTCAAAGCACTCCTGCGGCGCGAGAAGAATTGGGCCAGTTCCTATTTCAAGAATGGCGTGTGGGCTAATGGGCTCGCGGGGGTGAATTCCGCGCCGAATAGCAGCCAATTCCTGCAATGGAACGACAACTCGTCCGATCCGATCAAGACCATCCGCGCTGCTGCTACGACCATCCTGGAGAGCACCGGCTTCGCACCAAACGTCCTGGTATTGGGCAAGCGCGTCTATGACGCGCTGCTTGATAATGTCGCGATTCTCGACCGCATCAAGTATTCGACCGTTACCGGCCAGCCGTCACTCATCAATGCCAATCTCCTCGCGCAATTATTCGAGGTGGAGCGGGTCGAGGTGATGGCGGGGATTGAGAATACCGCCGCCGAGGGGGCCAGCGCGAATCACAGTTTCATTTCCGGAAAATCCGCGCTACTCGCCTATTCCGCCCTAGCACCAGGCCTCATGAGTCCATCGGCGGGTTATACCTTTGCCTGGAATAATCTCGGCTATACCGGTCAGGTGGTTCGTCAATTCCGCATGGACGAATTGAAGGCGCAACGGGTCGAGATCGAGACCAATTTCGATCAGAAACTCGTCTCGGCGGATCTGGGCTTCTTCTTCGGCTCGGCGGTGGCGTGACATGGCCTACGTAGCGCTGTGTGAGATGACCCTCGCTGGCAGGAAATACCGACACGGCGATGTGGTCAATCTGGCCGGAATCGAGCCGCGTCTGATTCGGCAGATGGAGGAGCACCGCCGGATCGGGTTCCAAGAATCACCACCTCCGGTCAAGAAACAGTGAACTTTGACGATTCGGTCGCAGCCCTGGATAAGGCGTGTCGAGACACCTTCGGCACGCCGATCACCTACATTCCTGCAGAAGCCAGGACGGCCTATTCGGGAACCTATCCGGCCATCGCGATACCGTTTGTCGGATCGCAGACCGAGGCTCTCGGTGCCCGGCTAATCGGGATCTACTCATTGGTCACGACACTGGATCTAATGTTGGCCGACTTAGAGATACCCCCTGCCCGTGGGGATAGCGTGGTTTATAAGGGCGTGCAATATCGAATTCATGAAGTGACACCAGTGAGCGAAGTAGAGGTCTTGCTCGTTCTGGTCAAATAGGGAAACAGAAATGACAACACTGCCGCCGTCCAGATTCGGCACAAAACTCGATACCCTGGGGATCACACAACAGGGCGTGGAAGTCGTCACCGCGCCAACGGCTCGAGAAATCCAGAGTGCGCTTGGAGTATCCGAACAGGGCAAACTGTTGATCGCCGCAGAACTTCCAACCGACCAGCTCGACGTGCTCGGGGTCACTGCTGTTGGAAAAGGTCTCCTGCTCTCTACAAGTCAGGCGTCCGCTCTGGAAGCACTCGGGATTTCTCAGCGAATCCAAGACCTCATCACCACTACCTCGGTGGCGTCTGCACTCACTGATCTCGGCGTCACCGCACTCGGCGCGAGTCTCATCACCAGCACCTCGCAAGACGCGGTGCTGACCGCTGCTGGAGTCACAACCTACGGGAAGAGCGTCGTCCAGGCCACGGCCTCCGCGAACACGCTCACCACCGCCTCACTCAGCGCCCTCGGCGTCACCGAACTCGGCCAAAGCCTGATCAGTGCCACCGCGCAGAGCGCGGTGCTCACCGCTGCTGGGCTGACAACCATCGGCGCGAATATCGCAACCGCGACAAACCAAGCAGCAGCCATGAGCGCCGTTGGTATCTCAACCATCGGCCAGGACATCGTAACGGCAACTACCCAGGCGGGCGCACTATCCGCTGCCGGAATCACCACGCTAGGTCAGAGTCTCATCAATACCACGTCGCAGGCAGCAGCATTGAGCGCCCTTGGGGTTTCTTCAGGTGCCATCAATATCAATGGGTTCTTTTCCGGATTGTGCACCAATGTCACCGGCACGGTGCGCAGATATTTCTCTGCCACAGCAACGATCAAATCAGCCTTCGCCTGGATTCCCCAATCCGTAGCTGGCACCACCACGGTGACAATCAACAAGAACGGTTCCGCCATCATAACGCTCACCATTGCCAGTGGCCAAACCAGCGCAAACTCGAGCGGACTTTCAATCTCTGTATCCGCCGGAGATTACCTGACAATCGATCTGGCAAGTATTGGCGTTACCAACCTTACAGTTCAGATTACCTAAGCGGAGACATCCCCATGTACATGGCCTACAGAACCAATGCAACCTTTGTAATGAATGAAGTCTTGGCGGATATAAAATTAGCCCTCACGGGAACAACCGATCCGAGCAATTTCGGGAACTCCTGCGACAAGGGGAACACTACTATCACTAGCACAGTTGCAGCAGGCTGGACAAGCGCGGATTCCAATCCTGGAACCGGCCAATTCGCCATCTCATGCCTTGATAAAGACGCGGTTCTGACAAAATATGTGTCCCTGGATACAACCACTAGCGCGAATAATCTGACTGCGAAATTGTTCGAGGGATGGAACACAGGCACCCATGCGGGGAGTGTCACCGCTTACCACGGTAGTGTTGGGTTCGCCAATATCACCTCAGTCGCGTTCATCTATGTTTGGGCAACGCCCCGTTATATATTCATGTTCCTGTATCAAAGCGGTGGGTGGCAAGGCAGATTCGGTATTGTTGAGATCGACCGATCAACGGTCATCAGCGATTACTATCAGGCAGCGAATGCAAAGCCTGTCACTTGCATGATGACATGTAGCGACAATCGCCTGCAAAACACTCGCTGGAAGAATAGTGGTAGGAATGGAGAATGGCTTCCTGGGGATTCTATCTCTAATCCTGGGAAAATCATCATGTTCGAACCGAACGGGGTATCATTACACGCACCGGGGAATATAGCCGAGACTCAACTGTTCTATGTGCAACCGGTCTATTGTACTACGGGCGACCAAGATAATTGGGCTGTCTATTTTGGCAAGATTATTGACCTCTACATGCTCCCTTGTAATCAAGACTCGGGGATTGTTGCGCTAGATGAGACAACCATAGCGGGAAATACCTACAGCCTGATGCCTCTCTCTGAGGGCGTCCTCTGTTTCCGCAAGGGGTGAGGTATGACTGAGCGAACGACTACCTTGATTGATGCGCCCAGTCCCTCCATTATGGTGACAATAGCGCCCCAACCTCCCTCGCTGCATATTGTGAGAGGGAGTGCTTTCGTTATTTTGGAATCGGTGCCCGTAGGGCAATTCTTGTGGGATGCTGATGTAGTCTACGATCCATCCTAGAGGGTTACTTATGGCCAGTTTCACGGTATCCGTTCTAGACGTACCCTCGGTAACAAGCGCGAGCGTTAGTCCTCAACCACCAGGGATAAAGTCTGTGTTGTTTAGCGTGACCACAATAGCAGCGCCCGATATCGCAAACGCAATCCTGGTCGCAGCGGGGTCTAATCCAGCACTGCGTAAGACATGGCATGGGTCATCCTTATTAGATAGGTGAAGTCGGTAAACGTGATGGTGACCGCCTGTCCGTTTCGGCTAATTTTCGGCGTGGTCGGATAGGTCTTCTTGAGCGCGGTTTTCACCTTGTCGAGCAGCCACGCTTGACCATCCTGTTTGAATAGGGACGGGTCAAGCACGACGAATACATCAATATCTGTGTCTTTGAGCGGAGCAATCATCGTGCTACGCCGGTACGACCCCGTCAGGAATGTATCCAGCACGGTGAGATCTGCAGTAACGGCATCACGGACGTTCTGTTGGCGAGTAGAAACCGTCTGCTGCTGAAGCCCGGTGATTTCAAGATTGGCTTTCAGCTGCTGAAAGCTCTGATTTATTGTTGTCGCCACATCAAGCTCCTACGCTACGATTTCCACATAGCCGATCAGCTCTGCGGAATAGCTGCCATCACCATTCGCAGCCCCTTTGTGCTTGAGCTCCCGTTGCAACGTCGGCTCTACGGCGCGTGAAAATAGTTCCAGCCGTTGCTCGGACGAAAACTTCGGCGTCGTGGTTGGCGCTTGCAGGTAGCGTTCGCATTGGCGCTCCACGGCTGGCACCCGCATGCCATCCTGTTTGACCGCTATTGGCTGCACCACCACGCGGCGCTCACCGTTTCCGGCAGACGCCTCCACCATCCAGAACGACAGCAGAACAGTTTCCTCGACATCACCAGCAACGGCAATCCCGAGTTCCTCTGGCGGCACGCTGCGCCACCGGCCAAGCTCTTCCTGTATCAGGGGATGATCCAATCCCATCAAATCCACGTCGTCACGGCTCGTGGCCGTGTCACGGTTCAATGTAAACCGTGCCCGACGAGCGCCATCAACTGTCACGAGGTCGTAGGTCTCGTCGTCCAATTTGACTAGACGTTGCTGCCGATCTGCCACCGCAGTCGACATGAATTGCACTAGCCGATTCAAGCCCGACGAGACGTCTGAGAATGGTTTGTAGTCGTCGAGGCTAAAGCCATTGAGGTCTTGAAATAAGTCGAATACCACCTGTCGCGCTTCGCGCGAATTAGACAGGGCTGCCTCAAGCTCCACCTGGGTGCGCTTCAGTTCGGGGTCGGACAGTGCCTCTTGGTACAAACGGTCGTAGTTGAGTCGCTCGGACAATTGTCCAAGAATTTGCGCACGAAGGTCTTCGGCGACATTACCTTGGTCATCGACCTTGCCGACCGTCTTGGCGATTTCCACCAGCTTCTCGTCCAGCATCAGGAAGATGCGGCCCTCGATGGTGTCGGACAGCACGAGGTTGTATACCTGCGCCGTGTGGTTCTGGCCGTAGCGATGGATGCGACCTATACGCTGCTCGATGTCCATCGGGTTCCACGGCAAATCAAAATTGAACAGGATTCGCGCAAACTGGAGGTTGATGCCCTCCCGACCGGCTGCGGTGCAAACCAGTACGCGAGGCCCATCCTTCAGACGGAAGCGGCGCTCGGCCGCCACCTTGGCCCCGTGATCGCCGCCCCGCAGAACCACCACGCCTTGTCCAGGGAAGGTTTGTTCGATCTCCCGAGCGATCAAATCCACCGTGCCGAGGTAGGTGGCGAATATCACGATCTTCTCGTTTGGGTTCTGCCGCCACAAGATACCAAGGCCATCGAGCAGCTTCTGTGCTTTGGTTTCGCGCTGCTGTGGAAAGACTTTGAGCAGATCGCCAATACGAAGGCGCTCTTCGGGCAGGTGCATTTCAACGACTGCTGACGCGGCTTCTTCCGCGTGGGTGGCCGAATACTCGCTGCCATAGGGGTCGGAGGCCATCTCC
>CAIRSR010000013.1 GCA_903881315.1 uncultured Thiotrichales bacterium
AATAAAACAAATCCCCGCAGTTGCCTTAGGTGTTATAGAAAATGGCTTCTCTTGGGAACAGATTCTAATGCTCCAGAAAAACATCTAATGCACCAGGAAGAATCAACAAGTTACAAACCGAATCAAACTAGACCAGTGCCTCAGCCAAATGACAGACGCTTTCTGTTGCGCAGGATGACCACAAAAAGGTTGTTGCGATCCAACGATTGTGTGGGAGTATCCGATATAAAAAGGCGGTTTCCAGGTGGTTGCGGAATAACCAGGCCGAGAGGTTTGCAGACCACCGCTTAGTTTCCAATACAATATCGATGCCACCGCTCCGCAAATCACCCACCGCCAGCAGAACGATTAAGGCTGAGCGTCATAAACACCGTTTTGGCGACATCAAACCCCCATACCGATTCTGCGACCCGCACCGCGAGCAGATCGGGGGTGAGATCAGTTTCTTTGATGGGCCGGAAACCAAGACGAGCATAGTAGGGGGCATTCCACTCGACATCAATGAAAGTGCTGAGCCTAAGCTCGGTGTAACCGTGCTCAATACACCATCGCTTGACGGCATCGATGAGTTGGCGGCCAATACCACGTCTACCGTGCTCAGGATACACATATAGCTCGGTCAGAAACCCCTGATGACCAATCTCTTCTGCAAGGACAAAGCCAACCAAGTTTTCACCACGGTCACTCGCCACGTAGACGGCTCCCGTAGCAAGAAATCTCCGATATTTTTCCTGATCATTGGGGATGTAATCGGCGAGGGCGTAGTGTGCCGTTTCTTTAAATAACAGCGTGGCTGCTCGCTCAATATCGAAGAGATGCGGCAGGTCATCTGTACGCGCAAGGCGAATCAGATAGTTATCAGTTGTGGTGGTGTGGGCTGAAGGAGGTTTGACCATGAAGGTATCAGGAGAGCCAAGGTAGCGATAGTAAACAACCATAAACCAAAAGACTTATGCAGGGGCACTGGCAGCCTCCCTGCAATCTAGTCAATCACGATGAGTTGCAGGATGTCTTCTGCTAATACCCTGGCCTGGTGTTCTTCGTAGATAACCGTATCGATGAGAAAGGTTCCGAAGATGCTCTCGAAATTCGTAACCATTCCGCTCCGGAAATAGCCTTCAGGGTCTTCTTCGTCTACAGTAAACACAAAGTCTCCTACCCAGTCGGGCGGGAAGCTAATGCCTAATTCATAACCACCCACCCACTCTCGTAATGCCCAAATACCCATGTCCTTATAGTATTCACGCAATACCTTGTTTGCTTCTGCAACCGTCGTCCCTGCTTTTACATGTCTTTGTAATACGGAAAATGCCCCGCCAGCGGCATCATATAATGAAACCAGTTTTGCATCAGGTTCGCCGAGGTAATAGGCACGCGCCTTGTTCGCATGATAGCGGTTGACTACGCCACAAGGATCCATGACCACGAGATCGCCCGGGCAGATAATACGCCTTGAAGGTAGCCCGTGAAATGATGACAAAGGCCCGGACTGCAAAGAAAGCATGAGCGCGGCCTGTTCGCCACCCGCCTTCATCATCGCATAGTTGACCTCAGCAGCCAGTTCTAATTCGGTGACGCCAGCCCTAAGATTGTTGCGTAAGGCGTCATGCCCTTTCTCGACAATACGATAGGCCTGCTCAATGATGGCAATCTCAAGCGGCGATTTTATGCGCCGCACCTTGCGCATAATAGAGCCTCCATCGACAACACGATTTCCTGCCGCAACAAAGGCGTACTCTAGGCGTTCGCTGATGGAACGATTGGGTCGATAATTTGACAATTCCAAGCCGACGGTTCCGCCCAACCAACCCGCCGCAGAGAGTTCATTGATCAAGAATGCAATGGAGTCTATAGATAGGGTTGGGTAGATCCGAATATCTTGCAGGACGGAGGATTGCTGGAGAAGATTCTGCTCGTCAATAATATCAAAATGGATGGGCGTATCATAATTGACATGCACGGCTGTCCCAGAAAGAGCGGGCCATTCTCTTGGTGAGTTCCCCTGATACCAATTTGCCTGGTGCCCGTGGAGGTAACATATACCCTCTGGCCCAGTAATGAATAACAAATCAATCCCACCCTCGGACATCATGTGCCGTACCCGCTGTATACGAGCGAGGTACTCAGAGAGTGGGAAGGGAATGCGTTCTTTGTTGAATTCGGTAATATTCATTGGTTATTACGGGTGTCGAATTGTTGATGAGAAACGGAGTCTTTTTTCATGTTCTGTCGATACGCCACTTTCTTAAGTAAAATACCGGATGGAACGACTGTTTGGATCTGCGTAGTCCTTCCAATCCCATATCAGGCTGGATATTCAGATATCGGTAACCTTTGTCCGATAGGATGATTGCTGCCTGTTGGTATAGAAAGGCGGAAGCTCCCACATAGGTGGTATCAATATGAAAAAATACGCCATTGACATAACCAGATGGATTGGGCTCGTTGATCATAAAACCAACCAAACCATCCGCCACATAAAGCCCAACGGCCACAAACCCTACGCTACCTGTTAGCGCTTTTAGTCTAGCCAGGGCATTGTAGATTGCTGTTGTTTCCTTCTGTGTTCTTCCGCTCCAGGTTACAAAGACCTTTTCTATTTCTTGCCAAATTTCTTCCTTCTGTAAATCGATCTGTCTTACTTGCCAGTTGTAGTCCTTAATGAAGCGGTTGATCTTGTTGCGGAAGTGCTTATAGTTATCCCCAGTCATCTTTGCCAACAAAGATAGATCACATATATAGTCGTAGTTATTTCTGTCCTCGGTGAGTTGATAAGACGCATCGGGCACTAGATTGAGTAGATTATCTTCAGGAACCGCTTGCAAGTAAGGCAGGAGATGATCAGATTCCCTCATCGCTGCAAGAAGCGTTGCTACCGTATCATTAACCTTCTGACGCCCGATGAAAGATGTAAATAGATCTGGGCTGGTATAGTCCGGCAGACGGATTACTAAATTACCATTTAAATCTGATAAATGACAACCCTCCCCACCCCAGCACCATAAGGTAGAAAAGGCAAAGTCGGAATACAGGGGGAATTGTTCGGTATATTTCTGAACGGTTAAATAGTGATCAATGGTAAGCCTAGAGAACTCCGGAAATGCTGGTAGTTCAGTCATAATTTCCCGATTGCGGCGGAATCCGTGGCTCATTAAGAACCTTTGTCTGCTTTTTGTATTTTTCCGTCTTTCGCATAATCCTCGGCATATTTGCTGTGGTGAGTGAAGCTCCAGCACCAACGATATATAATACCAATGCCGCCGACAATCCTAGCCCAAGGGTTACTACAGCGCATGCGCCAAGTGCGCTGGGTATCATCGTCGCGTAGTAGCAATGCTTGCGATTGCGTGCTAACTCGTCGGAAAAGTCGAAGAGATTACCCAATTGATTCAGCGTACGATCCATAAGAATGATACCGGCGGTATCCAGGGCCGCGTCGGACGCGCCATGGATGGACACGCCTACGTTCGCGGTCTTGAGGGCTACGGCGTCGTTGATGCCGTCACCGACAAAGCAGATTGATTTTCCTCCGGTGCGCAGATCCTGAATGATCTTGGCCTTTTGGTCTGGTAGGACATTGGCGAAATAGTGGGGAATATCTAATTGACCCGCGAGGCGTTTGGTCGGCTCGTCATGATCGCCTGAAACGATATATAGGTCTAGCCCACGGGCCCGCAGTTGTGCGATAACCGCACGGGCTTCTGGTCGAATTGCGCTGTGCATTTCGATGGCACCAACCAGCGTGTGATCGTAGGCTACATAAATGAGGGAGAATCCGTGGCGATCACAGTAAAACTGGATGGATTCTACTTTAGCCGGGTCAACAATTATCACCCCTTCGTTCTGCATAAAACGGGCGCTACCGAGATGTATCACCCGTCCTTCGACCTCAACCTTTAGACCATAACCAATCTCGTAGCGGGCGTTATCCATTTGGGCTGGGACAATGCCACGGGCACTCGCAGCGGCAAGTATTGCGTTGGCGATTGGGTGTGACTGGCGCGCCTCCGCAGTTGCCGCGATTTGCAGTAGATCAAGCTCCGATAGACTGCCTAGCTCGTGTATCTGACCCAATTCAGGCTGGTCTAGGGTTAGGGTGCCGGTTTTGTCAAAGACAACGGTATCGACACTTTGCAGCAATTCTAGGCTCCTGCCATCCTTTACCAGGATGCCACGCTCAGCCGTGAGATCGAGATAATTCAATATCCCGATTGGGCCGCTGACACGATTGAGATCAGACAAATTACAACCGACCAGTGCTATCGTGCTAGCATGGGTTAGGAACAATGTGCCGACGCCACCAGCGAGCAGAGTCGGCCCAGCTAGGCTATTGGAGAAGCGAATGGCCTCTTGCTCCACTGTGTTGGTATAATTCTCGGTATTATCGAGGATGCGTTGAATGCTGGACGCAGTGGTTTGGGCACCGGTTTTGTCCACGCGAACGAAAAGTTTTCCAGCAACGAGCGTCGTAGATGCAAATACCGTATCCCCAATGGTCTTCTCGACGGGATGGGATTCGCCAGTAAGGGTGCGCTGATCAATGGTGGCAATTCCGCTGACGATAGTGCCATCAATGGGGATAAACTCGCCTGCCTGGAGGACAATAATATTGCCGAGCTGTAGCGACTCGAACGGCACTTCGACCTCGGTATTGTCGCAGGAAAGCCAGATATGGCGAGGATTTTCGCCGAATAGATTACCTAACCGACTTTTCGATCGTGCTCGCGTTCGGTGGATGAGCTTCAGGCTCGAAAAGTAAATGATCGAACCTACCGAGGTGAGGAGGTAATAGCCGTTTAGCAAGCTGATGGTGACGACCAGCGAATCCACCTGGCTTGCGCGGAATTTGCGATCAATAAACGTGCTCCTGAAAGCGTCCTCCAGGAGGGGAGTTATGGTGTAACTCAACATGCCGACCGCGATGATCCTGACCGGCGGGAAAAATATTGCAGCGACCGAGGTCGCGGTCGCAACACCGAGCACACGCAGGTAATGGTCAATAGCGGGCTCAGGTATGATCAGGCTTGGCCTATCTGTGTTTTCGGTGGGCTTGGCGGAGACATCGGTGGTGGCGGGCACATCCACACCGTCCGCGATTGCTGCAGGGGGTTCTGACTCGGCTACAGGCAGCAATGCGGGCGCTGGCGGTTGCCGCTGCTGCCACAAGGCACGCACCCCCGAATAGGCGATGCTGCCAAAAACAAGGAGAGCTGGCAACATATTACTTACTCCAGAAAGGGCGTGGTCTTCGGTACGGCAAACCGCTTGCGCCGGAATGCATTGAGGCGGCTTTGACGGCAAATGCGGTGTTCGTCATGTATGTAGATGGTTCTTGTTAGAAATAACGATCAGACACAGGCAGCCGCTCGACCTCATTGCATAGCGATTCACTAAAAACAGAGCCCCGCTTTGCGCACAGTGTACCACAAAATCTTGTATCAGCGTAAGACAAACCACACAGAACAAAGGCTATCGTCGCTTGCAGCATCCAAACCGTTGCAACGCCGGACGATTCCGAGATAGGTTCTGCCAGATCGCTGGTACCTGACTTTGCTGCTCATCATCTTGCGCTGCTTGAATCATCGTCAGCGCGGTTCAGAAGCTCGGGGATATTGTCTTTAGGGCACTGCTAAAAATCTCGAAATTGCCTTTCTAGTACTAGGAAATCAACCAGTTATTCTCACACAATTGGCGACTTGGCCGGTTTTTAGAAGAACCCTTTAGTTAAACGTGCAATCCCGCCACCAGCGTGGTTTCGTCGAAGGACGAAACCAACAACTCCGGGCTGATATGGCGACGTGCGGCAGTAACCAATGCGTCACCGAGCGTGGTAACCAGTGCCGAGTGCAGTCCCGTGTCACCACTGACAGCGATGAGGACTTGGGTGTCGTAGGACAGCTTATCGCGAAGATTGGCAATGAGCCCGAGGGTCAGGACGCGATCGCCAAATTCCACAATTGCAACCTGCTTCTCCGAGGCAAGGGGGGTCTTCACCACATGCTGAAATACCTCGTGCGAGTGGGTTCTCACCCGAGTGTGAAGGGATCGTATCTGGCTGATGATGCGATCGAGCAAAGACAGCGGAACTGAGGTAAGTTTATTGAGTCGGCCCTCAACATTGTTGCGGAGCGCTGCCTGTTGATCATAAAGGGTGCGCTGCGCGAGCAGTACTGCCTGCAAGCGCTTGATCTCCGCCGCATAGTGCTCCTCTCGGTGCGGGTCTTTCTCCCAGCCGGTGCGATTGCGCTGTACATCGGCCTCAATACGGTGTAATTCTCGCTCCTGACTCTCTTTGAGTTGATCGAAGATCTCGTGGAGGCTTTGCAGAACCATAGTGCGCGCTGACTCTGCCTGATCACGACGCACGACCAATTGCTGCACCAGGAGAACAATCTCACGGTCAAGACGGGTTTCAGCGGTAACAATCTCCCCGCCCATGTAGGGCGCAAGTGGCCCGGTGCGCATGAGGGCAAGGTACAGGGCCGGTCGATTGGCCTCGATCTCCTGCTCAATCACCCCACGCAGTTGGTTGATGGCGGTACGCGGCCCAGTATTTAATTCGGTTTGTAGGGTGACAACCTGGGCCTCAATGCGTTGCCCCTGCTGGACACCAGCATTCAGGTTGCCACGAATCTCATTATTCACCGTCTCCATGACAGCACTCATGCCTTCGCTGAGAATATTGGCAGCGTGCATACCCGCCTGAGCCAACGCCCGCAAAGGGCCAAGGACACCCTGCGCACGCAACCGATTTTGGGTAGCAATGATGGCCTGTTGGGTGACAAAATCGGGCGTACCCGGCAACGACTCCACAAAAGCATGGGCGATGTCGATATCATCAGCGTCCATGAGTCGCGCCTGCACACCGAAGGTAAGCAAGCTCGGATAACGACGCACAAAGGCACAGATCTGTGCGCGGGCGCGATTTCCTTGGTCAATCAGGCGGGCGCGAGACTCGGGTGACTCCGGCAGGGCGGCTTGGCGTTCTGCGAGACAAGCCTGCTGCACCACCACCAACAGACTGCCAAGCCCGCTCACCACCGAACGCTCCTGCGCCTCTAGCGCCTCCCATAGTGGGCCGAGCAGCCATGTACGCACGGATTCTGGGATAAGTTCACGCCCATTCGGGATCTGATGATCGATCAGATACAGCACCTTCCAAATGGTATCCGTCCCGCATACGCGAGACAGCCCCATGCGCACGAGAATGCTATCTACCTCTGCCGCCAATTCGCCTTTGGTGCGATCGGCAAGATCCTCCAGCACAATGGGACGCCCCTCTGCCATACGCTGCGTAAATCGTTCGGTAAAACCCTGGAGCAAAACCTGAATGCTCACGGAATCTGCTGTCTGACTGTCTGTCATGGCTCTGCCTCAGTGCTGGTCTCGCTTGATCGCAAACGACACATCCAGATCTTTTATGAGCGTATTGATTCTTCAGATAATTGTATTGGAAACGAAAATCGGTTGACAATGAGATCCGGCTACTATACCACCGAAAGCAGTCGCAGAAACTTGCCTGAAGATGAACCATTCCCCAAGCAAGGCTGTTGTCATGTGAGATAGCGGTTACCGTTCTTTGCAGGGGCTTTGCCTTGGTTAGGCATAAAAACTGGCTCTGTTCGGGGGTTTAGCACTCAACCCTGAGATCATTATTCTACGGTAGCGCAGAGGACAAATGCGTATTCTCGAACCATGCCCTTCTGGGTCTTAGGCACGCATCATACCCATCCGCATCGCCATGATCAGAGAATCGAGAAATCCTCGTAGCGCGACAACATTGGTATATTTCCGCCAGAATAGCGCCCCAAAGCGTCGGTTGTGTTCCTTATGTGGGGGCCTGTTTCCCAAGGGCTTCATTGATCTATCACAGGGATAGCAAATTAATCTGCACGGGCAGTGTTGGATTAGCGATGATCATTCTGAGCAATCTTTGGAAGTCAGCGATAATCTTGATTGCGGTATCTTCAGAAAACAGTTCACTCTTACAGACGAATGTGCCAAAGATCGACTGCTCTCCCTCGGACAGAACCATATCCAGATCGTACCAGGCACCATGATGGGCCGGAATAAGTTCTGCTGCTTCAAGCGTCAAGGGGCCAAATTGGACCTGCGCAGCATCCAATTCAAACAAACACTTGCTTTCCTGGAAGACACGTAATGGCAGCAAGGTGAACCAAGCCTGACAGATGGCTGTTTGCGTAGCGTCTTCCTGGATCCCCAGACGTTCCGCTAACAGACGCAGGGGAAATCCTTGGTGCTCAAGTGCAGCAAGCAGTGTTGCCTGCACCTCCTGCAACAGGGTCTTGAAGGTAAGGTCTTTCGTAATGCGAACGCAAATTGGAAGCGTGTCGGCGAGGTAACCCGCTACGTTAGCAAAGGTGGCACTGTTCCGGTTGGCGACGTGGCTTGCGATTCGTATTTCATCCTGGTGGGTATAGCAGTGTAACAGGATGTGGAAGGCCGTCATTAGCACACCATAAAGTGTGCTGCCTTCGCTTTGCGCGAGGTGGCGCAATTGCTGGGTTACGGTTTGATCGATCTCAAGGGTATGGAGCCAACCATGATGGCTATCTCGTGCTGGGCGGGGATAATCGGTCGGCACGTTGAGGCGCAGTGGTTTACGAGGGATCTGTGTCTGCCAGAACTGCCACAATCGTTCGCCCTCTGCGCCTTGCAAAGTCTCGGTTTGCCAGCGGACAAAATCCTTCCAGGTGGTAGTAATGGGGGGCAGTTGCGGTGCGCGGCCTTCTTGTAACGCTGCGTAGATCGACCATAGTTCATTGATAAAAACGCTAAATGCAGTGGCGTCGAAGGCAATGTGGTGGTGGACAAACACCAGCAGATGATCATCAGCCGCTTTACTAAATAACCGCACACGCATTACCGGCTCACAACCAAGATCGAAAGGTTGTTGAACCACCGCCGAAATGCGGTCTACCTCCGAAAACCAGGACTGGTTCGTTCCCTGATCGGCCAGATTGATCACAACAAAATCAGCAGATTGTTTATCTAAGGTACGCTGCAGTAGTTCTGTTCCGCGCCTGGCGTAGACCGTGCGCAGTATTTCATGGCGTTCTACCAATAGGTTTAGCGCTTGCTCCAAGCAGGGTACATTGAGTAACGAGCGAATATAGACGGACAGATGAACATGCAGAAATATTTTGTTGGCCACCTCTTCGTACCAGACAAAACATTCGCGCTGATTATAGAGCTGAGGATACCAGTCCGTAGAGGCAACGCCTGGTTCTGTGTGGGGCGGCGCATTATCAACAGGGTTTGCCTCTGCACCGGTTGCACCCTCGCTGTTTAGCGTCTCGGCTAGAAAGTTCGCTAATTTTGCGGTTGTGCCGTACCGAAAGGCAAGCGTCGGGGCAAGGTTAATTCCAAGCAGAGTAGACAGTCGATTTGCAAGCTGTATCGATCGCAAAGAATCCATACCAAAGGCAGCAAAAGGCGCATCATCTACTAGGGTGGCACCAAGCAACTCGGTTGTTACTTCTCGCACATGCCCCATCAAGCATTCGTTACGGGTACTAATCGGTAAGGCGGCCAGTATATGGCGTAGCGGTGCGCTGCTGGTTGCTGGCTGCGCTGGCAAGGTCTTCTGCTGATCGCGGAGAACTCGTTTTAGGATCTTACCGGAGGGGCTTTTCGGGATACTCGCTACGAAATCGATTCTGCTCGGCACCTTAAAAGAGGCCAATTGTCGGACGCAAAGGTCGAGCAATTCTTTTTGGGAAACTGTCTGGTCGGGTTTGAGAACAATGGCTGCCAGCACTTGCTCACCCAGCAAAACCTCAGGAATGCCATAAACAACGGCCTCGCTGACGGAGGGATGTTGGCGCAAGACGTTTTCTACCTCAGACGGATAGACCTTAAGTCCGCCGACATTAATCATGTCCTTTCCGCGATCAACGATATAATAATAACCATCACTATCCATGCAGCCAATATCGCCAGTATAAAACCAACCATCACGAAATACGGCGGCTGTTTCCGCCTCGCGATCCCAATAACCGAGCATCGCACTTGCGGAATGAATGGCTATCTCACCGATCTCGGTGGGCCGGGCCGATTCCCCTGCGCTATCTAGGATACGGAATTGAATGCCAGTTAATGGACGCCCTATGGAGTCAGGTTTGGCCAGTGGATCCTGGTTAAGACTACCGAGGCAAGTCTCGGTTAGGCCGTAGCATTCGTTGATGACGCGCTGGTATTTTTCATGCCAATTGCGCACCATGCTCCCCGCGAGCGGCGCACCACCGGAAATAAACAGCCTTACCGATTGCAGTTGTTCTGGTGTGGCCTGTTCGGACAGCACATTATAGATCATTGGTACACCGCCAAAGACAGTGGCTGCATGTTCTTTTATCTTACAGAGTACCAACCAAGCCTCAAACTGGCGAAGTAGAATGAGGGTAGCGCCTGCCTCGAAACAAGGCATGAGTACGCCGGTCTGGGTAAAGCTATGACAAAGAGAGAGGCATGTCAGTATTCGATCCGTTGGCATGATACCAAAGGTAGCAATGGCCATCCGCGCACTAACAACCATTGTCCCCTGCGAGAGTAAAGCGCCTTTCGGAAATCCGGTCGTCCCCGAGGTGTAGATAAGCACAGCGGGATCGTTCTGCGTTGTCTCTAGGCTTGCGCATTCCGCCGATGCTTGACTGAGGAGTTCATCGAAGAACAAGGCATTGCTGTCTCCCCCATCGGTCAGAACAATAGCGCTAAGCGCTGAGAGTGCTTCACTCGCCAGGCTTTCATGCAATGAGGCGGTGGTCACTAGGAGTTTAGAACGACTGTCGTTCAGTATGAACTCGACCTCTTTTGGTTTTAGTGCGGGATTAATCGTGACGACAATGGCACCGAGTTTTTGCAAACCAAGATAGGTAATAATAAACGCAACATTATTGGGCAGTAAAAGTGCCACGCAGTCACCACGACGGATGCCGAGTTCAGCAAGGCTATTCGCAAGACGGTTGTTTGCTGTATTCAGTTGGAGGTAAGAGAGCGCGATATCCTCAAAGAAAATGGCAGTACGTTCTGGGAATAATGCTGCACCTCGCTCCACGGGCTGCGCCATATTCATTCTATTCATTAGCAATGTTCCTTAGTATTCTAAAAACCTACGAGCACTTTGCAATTGTCATGAAGAACCTTTTCGTTTTCCCGAAGGGTAGAGACTAATTCTGCGTTACCGTGGATAACCTCGGTAATGACGGCATCAAGCTGTATCCTTCCATTTCTATAGAGATTCAGTATATCGTTAAAGGCACCACCAAGATGGCCGCGAGAACCGACAATCGTGATTTGATTGGTAATCATATGATCGATGGCGTTCAGCATAAGTTGGCTACCGCTCCTTGCCAAGAGTACAACACGCCCATTTGCATTCAGATTGCGAAATATGCTGCTGACATTCTCAAGGTTGCCTGACGCTTCGATGACAACATCAATGTCGCTCGGGGGGGAAGAAAAGAATTCTTGCAAAGAATAGACATGGTCTGAGTATTTCGCGGCAACCTGTCTGCGGAATGGCACTGGTTCCACGATAGAAACCCGTGAGGCACCGAAGACAGTAAGGCTTAGCAGGGCGCAGAATAATCCTATGGGGCCCGCCCCAAAGACAACCACCGTATCCCCTGCCGAAACGTGCGCATTCTGACAGGCGACATAGGCAACTCCCGCCGGTTCAACGCAAGCCAGCGCCTTTACATCATCCTCGTGACGTATGGCGGTTGTTACCTTGTGCGCAACACGGCCCGGCACATCTACCACCGTACCAAAGAGTCCGTCTTTTTCTAATCCGAGCAGTCTGGCATGGCGGCATTGGTTGAATCTCCCGCTCCGACACCTATCGCAATGGTGACAGACAATAATCGACTCGAAGCAGACATAATCACCGATGTCTACATGAAGGACATCGGCACCCTTAGCGATAATCTTACCAATACCTTCGTGCCCAAGAATCCGCCCCTCTTTTGGAATATGTGCGGGGGCCGAGCAGCGGACGTAGCCAGTCTCGGGATTTTTTTCCGCAATATGCAGATCGGTGCCGCAAATTCCGGCATAACACATCTGAACACGGATATCATCGGAGTGAAGGAGGTTTAAGGTTCTCTTCTCGATTGCTAGTCGAGGGTTGCGGTATAACTGATGGGTTCCCGGCAAGACGACGCCAGGCATTGGTTCTCTATCCGCATAAACGACAGTAACCTCTGATTCCATATATCCTCATCATCAATAATGGGATTTTCGTTCCCAAAGAATTACGCGATACCTGGGAAGAACATTGTCCAATCTACTGACTATACCACTGCGGATTGCCCTGACTCGATCCGGCTGGCAACCAAAGCCTGGTGCGCTTGGATTTCGCCATGAATTATCAAGTGTTCACCACCCACTTTTGTCTAATCAACCGTATCGAGCGCTCTTGTAATCACCAGTAGAACCCGATCGGCAAACCAGATAATCATCGCGAGCCTTACTCAGGAGACAAACAATCTGGCAACCAGGTACAGTATCACCAATGCGAGCCCCCCTCCTAGGACGAGCGTGGTGCGGCGTAGTTGCGTAGCCAGTTCATGCACGGATCCTTTGGCGGTTTGCTCATCGGTGGGAGATCTGGCCGCCGTTTGTAGCTGCGCCTTTTCAATCTGGCTACGGGCGACCTCTTCGGCTGCGGTGCGCGCCGACTGTACAGCAACCCCCTCGGCAATGCTCGAAACGGTGCGGGTCATGGCCTGACGGAATCTGTCGCCTTCAAGGAGGGTACTAACCGCGTGGGCCACCTGAGTGGGTAGCTCACGCGCTAGGTTGGCCTGCATACTCTCGTGCAAACGTGTTTTAGCCTCGGCAAGAACCGTACCGACAGCGGCTTCGATAACGGGCCGCAGATTTGTCGAAGCAAGGCGTTCGGTTGTGTTGCGGGCGGCCTGCTCAATGATTGCGGGCAGTTGCTCGCGCAGCGCCTCTGGGACTAATTGCCGGGCCAGGTTTCGGGTTGCCTCCCCAGCGGTCTCTACTACCTCGCGCAACCTTTCGTTCAGGGCTTGGGACGCAAGATCGTGCACCACCCGTTCGGCGACCTTGCGGGCGGTCTCGGTAGCAAGCGTGGTTGTGACCCGGCGTGCGGTTTCCTCGGTTTCGAGGGCGATGCGGTGGGTGAGGTCTTGGATGCGCGCCTGCAACGCCTGTTCTGCGACTGCGATCGCATCCCGCACCATCTGGCCAGTGGCCTCTAGGGTCGCATGGTCACTCGCGGGACGGGCCGCGCCTTGCTCGCTTGCGGCCTTGTGCGCTTCTGGAGCAGCCGCAACTGCGGCGGGTGATAAACTCGCCAAGGTCTGGAACAACTGTTGGGATGCCGGAGGCTTTGGCAGAAAACCGTTGGCACCACGGCGCGTGGCCTCGGCCCGATCCGCATCGGTATCGTTTGACGAGCAGATAATGATCGGGAGACCAGCAAGAGGAGGCTCGGCACGAATGGCGGCAATGGTCTGAAAACCGTCCATCCCCGGCATCATGATGTCGATGAAGGCAACATCTGGCGGAGGATTGGCTCGCAGGTAAGCGAGCGCCTCTTCGCCGGAATGCACCGCCTGCGAGGAAATACCGCGCTCCTCCAGCATCTTGCCAAGTTTAAAACAGACGAGCTTGGAATCATCCACTATCAATACCCGACGTACATCCATCGAAGGTTCTCCTCCTAAAGTTAAGGGTGAGTATGCGCCGCTCAGGAAGATCGTGCGCCCCCGTTCGAGTCCGCGCTGAGGTATTATCAACATTTTTCACGGCAGTCACAGCGTTGCGGAGTGGATAACCTCGCCTCGTTCAGCAAGCCATTCTCACACTTAAGATTTTACTAAAAACCATGACACAGAGCATTGCACAGCGCATCGCAGAGGATCTTGGGATCCACCTACACCAGAGTATTGCGGCGATCGGCCTGTTGGATGAGGGGGCAACCGTCCCTTTTATCGCACGCTATCGTAAAGAGGTTACAGGCAGTTTAGACGATACCGTTCTGCGTAACCTCGCTGATCGTCTGCTGTACCTGCGGGAGCTGGATGAGCGGCGTGCTGTTGTCCTCGCCTCTATCGCTGAACAGGGCAAACTCACCGACGAACTGGCGGCTGCGATCGATGCGGCAGATACCAA
Organism: uncultured Thiotrichales bacterium; assembly: GCA_903881315.1. GTDB lineage: Bacteria > Pseudomonadota > Gammaproteobacteria > CAIRSR01 > CAIRSR01 > CAIRSR01. The sequence continues at coordinate 14,164 of CAIRSR010000013.1, forward strand.
AACCCGTCTCGAAGACCTTTATCTGCCCTACAAACCCAAGCGCCGCTCTAAGGCAAAGATTGCGCGGGAGGCGGGCCTTGCACCGTTGGCGGAAGGTCTGCTCGCTGACCCAACCCAAGACCCTGAGCGCTTGGCTGCCAATTTTATCGACTCCGAAAAGGGCGTTCCTGATGTTGCGGCGGCCCTAGACGGTGCCCGTCATATCCTCATGGAGATGTTTGCCGAAGATGCTGAATTGCTGGGCAGGTTGCGCGAGCATGTCTGGGAGCAGGGCTGCCTCGAATCTAAGGTGGTTGCAGGCAAGGAGCAGGAGGGGGCCAAATTCTCTGATTATTTTGATGTCCGCGAGACACTAAAGGCACTGCCTTCGCATCGGGTATTGGCCCAGTTGCGTGGGCGCAACGAGGGGATTCTTGGCCTGAATATCAGTCTCGCCAACCAAAAGGGCGAGGAATTTGGGCCGGTCTGCGAGGGGATGGTGTACGTGCGCTTTGGTTTGCGCGAGGCGGGTCGTCCTGCCGATCGCTGGCTACTCGAAAGCGGACGCCTGGCCTGGCGCGTCAAGATCTACCCCCATCTTGCCTTGGAATTAACCAACCGCCTCCGTGAACAAGCAGAAGAGGAAGCGATTCGCGTATTTGCGAGTAACCTCCACGACCTGCTTTTGGCAGCACCCGCTGGTGCGCATACCATCCTCGGACTCGACCCCGGGCTTCGTACCGGTGTTAAGGTCGCGGTTGTGGACAATACCGGCAAGATTGTCGCGACAGGCACTATTTATCCCCATGCCCCGCGTAATGATTGGGATGGCAGCCTCCATACCCTGGCCTTGCTGTGTCAGAAATTTACGATAGAACTCATTAGTATTGGTAACGGTACCGCCTCCCGCGAAACCGATCGCCTCGCGGATGATCTGGCGAAACGTCATCCCGAACTAAAACTAAAAAAGGTTATCGTCTCTGAGGCGGGCGCTTCGGTCTATTCGGCCTCTGAGTTTGCCGCCAAAGAGTTGCCCGATCTGGATGTCTCTCTGCGCGGGGCGGTGTCGATTGCGCGTCGTCTCCAAGACCCCCTAGCAGAACTCGTAAAGATTGACCCTAAGGCCATCGGTGTCGGTCAGTACCAACACGATGTCTCCCAGACCCGCCTGGCTAAGACACTCGATGCAGTGGTCGAAGACTGCGTAAACTCGGTTGGGGTAGACGTGAATACGGCGTCTGTTCCCCTACTTTCGCGGGTTGCCGGGCTTTCGCCAGGGATTGCACGCAATATTGTCGAGCTGCGTAACACCCGTGGCCCGTTCCAACACCGCGAGCAGTTGCGCACCGTGCCGCGCCTAGGCGCAAAGACCTTCGAGCAGGCAGCAGGCTTTCTGCGGATCAGTGTCGGGAGCAACCCACTAGACGCCTCTGCGGTTCATCCCGAGGCCTATCCGGTGGTCGAGCGCATCGTGGCGCGTACGGGAAGGCCAGTGCGTACCTTGATGGGTGATGTTGGCTTTTTGCGTTCCCTCAATCCGGTTGAATATACCGACGAGCGCTTTGGGGTTCCGACCGTCACCGACATCCTGAAGGAGCTAGAGAAACCAGGACGTGATCCGCGCCCCACCTTTCAGGCCGCTACCTTCAAGGAGGGGGTGAACGAGATCAAAGATCTGGTGCCTGGCATGTTGCTTGAGGGTATTGTCACCAATGTCACCAATTTTGGTGCCTTTATCGATGTCGGGGTGCACCAGGATGGTCTTTGCCACATCTCTTCTATGTCAACCAAGTTTATCAAGGATCCGCGTGAGGTAGTGAAGGCCGGCGATCTGGTCAAGGTCAAGGTTCTCGAGGTAGATGTCCCGCGCAAGCGCATTGCGCTCAGTATGCGTCTGGATACCCCAGTGCGCCCCGAATCTTCTGACAACTCGCAGAAACGCAGTCCCGACCAACGCTCCGACAAGCGCGACGTAAAAAAGGGAGAGCGAGGCGCAAGTCGCCCTGCTTCGGTCGTGGAAGCGCCTCTCCAAGGCTCGCTTGCCGATGCCTTTGCAAAGGCGCGTCTGCCGCGTAGCCACTAACGTCATGGCTGCACGACAAAGGATCAGGGGAATCAACTCCGTGCGGGGGGCGGTGGTGATGAGCCGATTCGCGTGTTTTGCCAGAGCGGTAGTCATCGTAGGATGATTCTGCCATGACCCACAGCGAGGGATTGTGCCTACGTCCGGTAGAAGAAACGGATCGGGAGCGCTTGTGGCTCTGGGCCAACGATGCGGAGGCCCGCGCCCAATCCTTTCAATCCGCCCCGATCGCCTGGGAGGAACACTGTCGATGGTTCGACGTGCGTCTGCTCGACCCCAACTGGCACGCCTGGATTGGCGTGGACGCTACGGCCCAGGCAGTCGGGGTGGTGCGCTTCCTGGTGCGGGAGGGTCGGGCAGAGATTGGGGTAACCATCGCGCCGATGATGCGCGGACAAGGCTTCGGGCGGTTGTTGATCATTGAGGGTTGTGCCGCACTGTTCCGAGTAGCACCCGTGCTTGCGGTGGATGCGTATATCAAACCCGGCAATGCCGCTTCCCTTGCGGCATTCCGTGCAGCAGGTTTTTTGCACCAAGACGACGGACTACTATCTGACCCTCACCTACATTGGGTACTCTCTCCTAGCGGATGCCCTGGCTGTCCGTGACCTTATGTCACGAAACTGTCATGTTTTGGCGTTAGGCTGTCCGCACTTATGAACAGCTCACTCCCTTCTACTGCCGTTAGTTCTTCTATCTCAGCGCGTTACACGCGCCTGCGCCACACCAAAGACACTCTCGCTCGCTACGTGATCGGGATTGGTGGCGTCAGTGTCATCGTTGCCGTGCTGCTGATCGCCTTCTACCTCTTCTATGTTGTGCTGCCCCTTTTTGTCCCGGCACGCATCCACTCCCAAGGGACGTACCCAATGCCTGGTGGGGTTGGGGTGACCTCGTTCCTGACCGTAGACGAGCAAAACGAGATCGCTGTACGGGTAAAAGAGGATGGCAGGGTCGTATTCTTCCGGGTCGCCGATGGTGTCGTGACCGGCGAACAGAAACTAACCTGGCCTACCGGAAGCACAGTCACCAGCGTTGCGTCCGCTCCGTCGGGATACTTTGCGCTCGGCCTGTCGAATGGTTCAGCCCTCTTTTTTACTATTGAGTTTGCGGTAAGTTATCCGGGGGGTGCGGCCCCGCCGGTTGCTGGTGATGGCACACGGGTGCATCATTCGATAACGCCGAACCTGGCTTACCCCTTAGGGGAAGCGCCGTTGGTGGTCGATGAAAAGGGCCAAGCGTTGCAGCATCTTGCGCTCGGGGTCGAAGAAGGGAATCCAACACTTGTCGCCACGACCGCCGATCAGCGCTTGGTGGGGGTAGGTTTTAGCCGTGAAGAAAACCTCATGGGCGATGTCCAGGTAAACAGGACGGCCTTTACCCTACCCCAAGAGGGGCATGAGGGCGCGGACTACCTGTTACTGAGCACTGCCCAGAAATCACTCTACGCCATTGCCCTTGATGGCAGGGTGGTGGTCTATGACGTACCGCCAAATGGCGCGGGCATGGCGCGTGAGCAACGTAAGCTTACCCAGTCCGGCGTGGGGGTGAGTGCTGCTGAGTTGCTACTTGGCGGTGTTTCGCTGCTGGTGGGCGGAACCGATGGCAGCCTTGCCCAGTGGTTCCCGGTACGTAGCGCGAATAATATCCAGCAACTCACCCACATCCGTGACTTCGCACCCTTGCCGGGCGCTGTTCAGCGCATCATCCCCGCTCATCGCATGAAGGGATTCATAGCGATGGATGGATCTGGTCAACTGGGCCTTTACCATGCCACCGCCCACCGCACCCTGCTGCGGAAGAAGGTCATGTCGGGTGTACCAGCACTGGTCACCCTGTCGCCTCGTGGAGATGGTGCCATGTGGCAGGAAGAAGGATCGAATAATCTGCTGGTCTACAAGGTGGTAAATGAGTACCCCGAGATTTCCTGGTCTTCTTTGTGGGAAAAGGTGTGGTACGAGGGACGTTCTGCGCCGGCCTATCTTTGGCAGTCCTCGGCTGAGACCAACGATTTTGAGCCCAAGATGAGTTTGGTGCCGCTGACCTTGGGAACCCTCAAGGCGGCCTTTTTCGCCATGCTGGTGGCGGTTCCCCTCGGGATCTTGGGGGCAATGTATACCGCCTATTTCATGGCCCCTCAGATGCGCACCTTCGTGAAACCCACCATTGAGATCATGGGGGCGATGCCGACCGTTATTTTGGGTTTCCTGGCTGGGCTCTGGCTTGCTCCACTCATGGAGCAAAATCTGCCGGGCATTATCTTGTTGTTGGTAAGCCTGCCATTGGCGATCTTTCTCGCCGCTTGGGCCTGGTCACGTTTGCCGCAGAAGATTCGGGTGAGGATTCCCGAGGGTTGGGAGGCAGCGTTGCTGGTGCCGGTAGTGATTGGAACTGGCGTGGTAGCCTTTGAATTGAGTGAGCCGCTCGAGGTTTTGTTGTTCGATGGCGATGTTCGGTATTGGCTTACCAGTCATGGCATCCCGTTTAATCAACGCAATTCCCTGGTGGTTGGCATTGCGATGGGTTTTGCGGTAGCGCCACCGATCTTCTCGATTGCCGAGGACGCAATCTTTGCTGTACCGCGCCACCTGACTCTGGGGTCGCTGGCATTGGGGGGTACGCCGTGGCAGACCATGATGCGAGTAGTACTGCTAACCGCAAGTCCGGGGATTTTCTCAGCGGTCATGATCGGTTTGGGCCGGGCAGTTGGCGAGACCATGATCATGTTGATGGCAACTGGCAACACACCGATACTCAATTTCAATATTTTTGAGGGGTTCCGCGCCTTATCCGCCAATATTGCGGTAGAAATGCCCGAGGCCGAATTGAATAGCACCCATTACCGGGTACTGTTCCTCACAGCCCTGGTGCTCTTTTTGTTTACATTTATCCTCAATACTATTGCTGAGGTGGTACGTCAGCGCCTACGTCGTCGTTACAGTTCTTTATAGACTATGCAAACCACACCGACAACCAATGATGAAGCGCCGCTCCGATTTAAGACCTGGGTTGCCTCAGGAGACCCGTGGATCTGGATTACCGGCAGCGGCGTGACCATTAGCCTGATTGCCGTTGTCGGATTGTTATTGTTAATGGCAATTCGCGGCATGGGCCACTTCTGGCCAAGCGACGTGATGCGCACCAGTTATCAAGATGCGAACGGGACAACAACTGTTATCGTTGGCGAACTTGTGGAAAGTGAAGAGGTGACTGCTGCGCGAGTGCGTGATTCTGGTTATCAGCCAGCGGACGGGAAAACCTTCTTGCGTCGCGATCTCATCAAGATTGGTAATCGTGACGCCTTTTCGCAGGATTTTCGTTGGTTGTTAGTCGATCGCATGGGGCCGGTCTCTTATCCAAAGGAACTGTTGGTTCTGGAGCGCCGCGAATGGGGAAACGCCTATGGCGCTCTGGTTGCCGTCAAGGAAAATGGGCAGTTGGTTGCCTCGGGCAACAGCGCCTGGGCTGAGTTACAGCGTCGCGTTGAACGCACCCATAGCCTTTTTACTGAGATCCATGGCATAGAGAAAAGCGAGATCGGTGCCATCAATTATGCGATTGAGCGACTCCGACTAAAAGAGCGCGGTTTAGAGCGGACGGGACAATTGACAGCAGTAGCAGCCCTTGAGATTAAAGAAGATCGCGCAAAGTATCAGGCCGATTATTCAGATGTTCAAAAAAGACTGGGTGTGCTTTATGCCGAGATCCGGCGCGACAGCATTACCCTGCGGATTTCCGACGGCAGTGAACGGGAGATCTCTCTTGCGAAGGTGGTACGAGTCTATCGGCCCAACGATATGGGAGTGGTGGCAAAGATCCGTTTTTACTGCGAGAAATTATGGGAGTTTGTCTCGGACGAACCGCGTGAGTCTAACACCGAGGGTGGTATCTTTCCCGCCATCTTTGGTACTGTACTCATGGTCGTTGTGATGTCTATTTTAGTAATGCCGCTCGGGGTGATGGCTGCGGTCTATTTGCGGGAATATGCGAAGCAAGGTCTGCTGACACGCTTGGTTCGGATTGCAGTCAACAATCTGGCGGGGGTGCCTTCGGTGGTTTATGGTGTGTTCGGGCTTGGGTTTTTTGTTTACTTTATGGGTGGCCGCATTGACCAATTGTTTTTCTCTGAGGCATTGCCCGCCCCTACCTTTGGTACGCCTGGTTTGCTGTGGTCTTCGGTGGTGTTAGCGTTGCTGACGCTGCCGGTGGTCATCGTATCCACCGAAGAGGGACTTACCCGTATTCCCCGTTCTATCCGCGAAGGCAGTCTTGCTCTCGGCGCAACCCAGGCTGAGACCTTATGGCGCGTTGTGCTGCCTATGGCAGCCCCGGGGATTATGACCGGCCTCATCCTCTCGGTCGCACGCGCTGCCGGTGAGGTCGCGCCGCTCATGATGGTGGGCGTAGTTAAACTTGCGCCCTCGTTGCCCCTGGATAGTAATTTCCCGTTTTTGCATCTTGACCGAAAGTTTATGCACATGGGCTTCCATATCTACGATGTCGGTTTCCAGAGTCCGAATGTGGAGGCAGCACGGCCATTGGTCTATGCGACGGCGCTTTTATTGGTGGTCGTTGTCATCGTTTTAAATATAGCTGCCATCCATATGCGTAACCGTCTCCGTGAGCGATATCGTGGTGCTGAATAACATGCCCTCTGTACAGGAACATTCCATGACTGCGTCGCTCAATCGCCGCCCCCCCGAGCTGGCTGCACTTGTCCCGCAATCCTCAAAGCGTGACCTTAACCAGGCGGATATTTGCCTAGAGGTGCAGAACCTTGATCTCTATTACGGGGACAAACAGGCGCTAAGGGGCGTTAATCTACGGATTGCACGCCATCAGGTCACGGCCTTTATTGGGCCCAGCGGTTGCGGGAAATCAACCTTGCTGCGTTGCTTTAATCGCATGAATGACCTGGTTGATGGCGTACGAGTTGATGGCCGGATATTGATGAACGGAAGCGATATCAACGCCCGAGGCGTCGATGTCGCGGCCTTACGACGCCGGGTTGGCATGGTATTCCAAAAGCCAAACCCATTACCAAAGAGTATTTATGAAAATGTTGCCTATGGATTGCGGCTGCAGGGCATTAATAGTCGGCGGTTGTTAGATGAAGTGGTTGAGCGTTCTTTGCGTGGTGCCGCACTTTGGGATGAGGTCAAGGATCGCCTGAATGATTCTGCGTTGGGTCTTTCTGGGGGACAGCAGCAGCGGTTGGTAATCGCTCGGGCCATTGCGATTGAGCCCGAGGTACTGTTATTAGATGAGCCCGCCTCGGCACTCGATCCGATCTCTACCCTAAAGATTGAAGAACTCATTTATGAGCTGAAGGGGAATTACACCATCCTTATTGTGACGCATAACATGCAGCAGGCAGCGCGGGTCTCTGACTATACAGCGTTTATGTATCTCGGTGAGATGGTGGAATACGATGACACCAATACCTTATTTACCAATCCGGCAAAACAACAAACCGAGGATTATGTAACCGGACGTTATGGATAAAGCTGGTGGGCGTTAATTAAAAAATTCTTTCTGCTACTACTATAAGGCGTTAAGGCAATGAGCAGGAGTTTGGTCGGGCAGCACATCTCCGCTGAGTTTAACCAGGAACTCGCGGACATTACCAATCGAATCATGTTGATGGGTGGTTTAGTAGAACAGCAGGTAAAGGATGCGCTGGAATCACTCCACGAAGAGAACCGCCAGCTTGCTGCCGTCGTGGTCACTACCGATTACAAGATTAATGCACTCGAGGTGGCTATCGACGAAGAATGTATGCAGATCATTGCGCGACGGCAACCCGCAGCCAGTGATCTCCGTCTGGTAATGACCGTCATCAAGGTGATCACTGATCTAGAGCGTATTGGTGATGAGGCCGAGGGGATTGGTCAAGTAGCCCTGGCGCTGGCTGCGCGTGGTGACTCTGCGCAGATCGATTTGGTTTCTATGGGGCGTCATGTTCGTCAGATGGTGCGTAATTCCCTAGACGCCTTTGCCCGAACCGATGTGGATCTGGCACTAGAAGTCGCCCGCGAAGAAGAGGTGGTTGATCGCGAGTATGAATCGGTCGTGCGGCAATTGATTACCTACATGATGGAAGACCCGCGCACCATTTCCAGCACCATAGAATTGATGTGGGCCGCACGCTCTTTAGAGCGAATTGCCGATCATGCGCGTAACATTGCAGAATATATTATATTCTTGGTCAAGGGCCGCGATGTGCGCCACCTAAGCCTAGAACAGATGGAAAAGGCTGCTCGTGCGGTGCGCTGAATAGATTGTCAGCGCAAATCATCAATTGACAGCGATGGGTACATTACGCTTGCGTCACCCGACCGGAATTGCCTATTTTGGGTCTGCGTCCGCCTATGCTGCCGAACCGCCGGGCATTTGGCAAAGAATAGTGATTGTGATTCGTTCTTTGCATTATTCCCCGATCTTACGCTGGTTGGGTGTTGGTGCGCTGCTCGTGGCGATGGGGACGCCCTTTGGGATGCCTTGGTTGTTTCCGTTGCTTGGTAGCGTTCTTTACAACGGTTGGCATGTGTATAACCTGACGCAATTTAGAGGGTGGGTAGGGCAGCGCACCCATTTCGCCCCGCCGACCTCGCGCGGATTGTGGGGGGAGGTATTGGACGAGGTCTACCGCCTGCAGGTGCGGCACCGCAAGCGTAAACGCAAGCTCGCAAGATTTCTGCGTGGGTTCCAGGATGCCAGCGCGGCCCTCCCGATTGGGGTAGTTGTGCTAGGCCAACGTGGCGAAGTGGATTGGTGCAATCCAGCAGCCGGGGAGCTGTTGGGTGTCGATTGGCCTCGCGATCGGGGGCGGGAACTCGCCAATCTGGTGCGTCAGCCCAACCTCTGCAAGGAATTGGAGCAGGGCAAGGACGCCCGGCACCTGCGCATTCCTTCGCCGATCGATGATAACCCCCTGGAGATCAGCATACTTCCCTATAGCAACAATGGTTTGCGTTTGGTGTTGGTGCGCGACCTGAGGGTTGTTGTGCCTGCCAACGCAACGCAGTTGAGTGAACCGCTCGGTATGCTGGGGGATAGGGGGCGTCTACACTAATCTGACTCGTTTCGCGCACGATAGCTGCGGCACCGTCAAGGGCTGCGCTTACGTGGGGCGAACCGATGATTCCTGTTCATCCTGTTCCTTAAACAGCCTTGTCATTTCGGTAGCGTCGGGAAGGTTGCTCCATAGCGGGCAATCCACTCCACCGCCGCCTCGTCACCGTTGAGATGTCGCCCTTCAGTTCGTAGCACCTTCTGCCGATACTGCTCGATATAACAGACCTGCTCCACCATGCGGGCGCGAAAGGCGTCTTCGGGCACAGAGAAGCGGATTCCCACATCGTAATCGTGGTCACGATGCCGACACCAGACAACGGCACCATCGGTCTCGAAGGGTGGGTTCACGCAGGGGACACGCACCCGAACGTGCGATCCTGGGGGCAGATGCTCTTCGCTACGACAACACAGCCCTCCCGCGCTGACGTTTTGTAAGACGGGGGTTGGTTTGGTATCCTGCGTAAGCTCTATTTCGATCGGCATGTCCAGTGGATGGCGGATATACGCCCTTCCTCGGGACTCTCGGTGTGCTGTCATGCGCTGCATTCCAACAGTTTAGGGGCGCTCTGGGATCACTTTAGGATTGTCTCGAAATCCTCGCGCGTAAGTTGCAATTGGAGGCCACGTCGGGACTGCGGATTGATGATAACAGGCTGCGCGATGAGCGGGCGAATACGCGGCTCATTCTCCCCGGCATTTTGTACGCCGGCAAGCAATACCAGGATGAGCAGGGGTTCCTTCGTATCTGGTGTGCCTTCTGCCGGGGGCCTTTTTTTCGTTGAGGAGGTCGGCGCGGTCTTGAGGAGCAGCGACTCCCTTTGCGAGAGGGGTAACTCATAGTTAAGCCCGAGCCAACTCGGTTCTACCGTAGGGAAGGCGACGTAGGGGTCATCTAAGGATTGCAGGTAGTGGATAATGGGGCGCTCCACCTCCTCATGAAACAACTTGAAGCGATGACAGGACTCGAACCCCGGCATCCCTTCCGTGAAAAAGAGGATGGTCTGCGGGTCCACTTCTTGGATACCAAAGTAGCGAGTTTTGATCAGCATTGTCGTCAAATAGTTTGTAAAGATGGGGAGCCCTGCGGCGGATGGAGTAGAATACCAGGTGCTGCGTCCTCTGTATGGCTCGCAAGGTTACACGAAATGTTTCAACAGCAGTAGTTTACTTCCATAGGGCAGAAATCCGACCACCATGTTTGTCGCCATTGGATATGTTATCGCGCTCGCCTCGGTTGTGGGGGGCTTCGCCATTGCGGGTGGGCATCTCGGCGTGCTTGTCCAGCCAGTCGAGGTGATCATCATCTTTGGCTTGGCCATTGGTGCCTTCGTTGCCGCCAACAGTATGAAGGTTCTCAAGGCCTCAGGGGCGGCGGTAGGCGCTGCCTTCAAGGGATCAAAGTACGACAAGGCGCTCTATATGGAGTTGATGGGATTGCTCTACGCAATCTTCGTCAAGGTGCGAAAGTCAGGACTACTGGCCATCGAAGAGGATGTAGACAACCCGCAGAACAGCGCCCTTTTTCAAGCAGCCCCCAACATCCTTGCTGATCACCACGCAGTCGATTTTATCACCGATTATCTGCGTCTGATGGCGGGTGGCAACCTGGATGTACACCAGATCGACAACCTTATGGAACTCGATATCGAGACCCACCACCATGAGTTGGAAACCCCGATCCATTCCCTACAAAACTTGGGCGACGCGATGCCAGCCTTCGGCATTGTCGCGGCGGTAATGGGTGTGGTGCATACCATGCAGTCGGTGGGGCTTCCCCCCGCCGAGCTGGGTAAACTGATTGCGGCAGCGCTGGTGGGCACCTTCCTCGGTATTTTGGCCGCTTATGGCTTTATCAACCCATTGGTGGGGGTACTGCGACAGCAGGCGCAGGAATCGACCAAATTCTACGAGGCCATTCGCGTGGGATTGGTCGCCTACCTGAATGATTGCGCCCCCCCTACGGCTGTTGAATTCTCCCGCAAGGTGCTCTACTCCACCGAGCGTCCCAGTTTTTCGGAATTAGAGACCGCACTCAAGGGGAGCAAGGGTTGAGTGCAACCAACGCCGATATTCACCCCGGGCTAAATCATGGCTGATGAACGTCCTATTATTATTAAGCGCGTTAAAAAGATTGCCGCTGGTTCCCACGGCGGGGCATGGAAACTAGCGTACGCGGATTTTGTGACCGCCATGATGGCCTTCTTTTTGTTGATGTGGCTGCTTGGCTCGGTTACTTCAGGCGATCTCAAGGGTATTGCTGAGTACTTCCAGAATCCGTGGAAGCCCTCCTTTAGTGGTGGGCGAGGAACCGGCGACACCACCAAGATCATCTCGGGTGGTGGCGAGGATCTGACGCGCAGTGCCGGTCAGGTCAAGATGACCAATGAGGGGCGGCGAACAAAGACAACGGTGACCGCAGAGGCAGCAGAAGGCGTGCAAAATGCCCCGAGGGCCGGTGGCTCCGATGGCAAGATTGCGTCGAGCACTCCTGGGGTTGCCGGTTCAGCACCCGCTTTGGCTGATCAGGATGTACAAGCAGACATCACCGCGCAAGAACTCATTGCGCTTCAGCAGGCCAAGAAGAAGCTTGAGGATGTTATCAACCAAAATGAAATGCTGCACCAATTTAGTCAGCAATTCCGTATCGATATCACCGTTGAAGGCCTACGCATCCAGATCGTAGACGAAGACAAACGTCCCATGTTCGACCTTGGTTCGGTGCGCATGGTGCCTTATGCAACAGAGATCATGCGTCAGATCGCACCAATTGTTGCTCAACTGCCGAATCGGATCAGCGTCACTGGTCATACCGATGGTCGTCCCTATGCCGGCGCTGGGCGTTTTTATAGCAACTGGGAATTGTCTGCCGATCGCGCCAATGCGGCGCGACGAGCGCTCGTTGTGGGTGGTGTACCAGAGAACAAGTTTATGCGGGTCGTGGGATTGGCTGACAGCGTTCCGCTCGTCCCCACCGATCCAATAGACCCGACGAATCGGCGCATTTCCATTATCGTCATGAAGAAGACCGCCGAGCAAGAATTGATCAACAACAGTGGCCCGGCGGTAGAGGTAGGCAAGGGTGCGCTGGTTCCGCAGCCCGGTGCTCCCGTGCTATTTCCCTCGTTACCCACACAACCCAAACCGTTTCCATCGGTTGGCATTCCCGCACAATCGGATCCGACGAGGTTGGTGCCGTCCGCCCAGCAGAAGCCGTTCATTGCACCGGGTCAACCCAAACCGCTTCCGTCGGTTGGCATTCCCACCCAACCGAATCCGACGAGGTTGGTGCCGTCCGCCCAGCAGAAGCCGTTCATTGCACCGGGTCAACCCAAACCGTTTGTACCACCATCCGGCAGTCCCGTTGCACCTACTGCAGAGCCATCGACGGAACCGGAACCGGACAGCGTGCAGTGAACCCCATTGATCTTGAAGGGGTAGGATGCAGAGACTCCGTGCGTCCCTAAAACCCCGACCGAGTGTTGTGGCGCTACTGGTGCAAGTGACCGTTTTCTTCTTGCTCACCTTGCCCCTCTCCTTGGGGGTCGTTTATGCAGGGGGTTGGCCAACCCCCTTTGCGGCTGCCCTACTCCAGGGGATGGTGGCGGCATTGGTTTCTGCGCGTGTGTTACCGCGCTGGTGGATGTTTCTCCAGGCAATCTTCCCCATTTTGGTCGTCCTTGGTCTTTTGGTGCATCTTTCGCCACTGGTGTGGCTTGGCGCTTTTGTGGTGGTCTGGCTTATCAACCGCAATAGCGTCGGCGAACGGGTGCCGCTGTATCTGTCGGGACGCTTTGTACCGGAGACCCTAAGCACTATATTACCTGCCTGTCCCTTTCGCTTCCTCGATCTCGGGTGTGGTCTTGGGGGAGTGCTGGCGCGCCTTGCTGACAAATACCCCACAAGCCACTTCGAGGGCATCGAATCCGCACCGCTACCGTGGCTGATAGCCTGGCTTCGTCTTATGCGGCGCAACAACGGTCGGGTACTGTTCGGGGATCTCTGGGCGCTGCCCCTCGCAGAATATCAGGTGGTCTATTGTTTTCTCTCTCCTGCCCCCATGGCCGCACTGTGGGCTAAGGCCTGCGCAGAGTTGCGTCCAGGCTCCCTCTTCGTCAGCAATACCTTTGCTATCAGCGCTGCCCCCGCCCCTCACCAGGTCTTAGAACTACCCGATCACACCGGCCCGCTATACGTCTGGCGGATGTGATCGGGCGGATGTGACCGAGTTTAGGTGTTTGGCTTGTCACCGCTGGCTCAGGTGGGCATGGCAGTAAGGGTGTGGGCAGCGAGTCGGTTGGTAGCGCTCACCAGCGCTTTGAGGGACGCCGTGACGATGTTGACATCAATACCCGCACCGTAGGCCTTACCGTTTTCGGTGGCGACCTCGAGAAAGGCACAGGCCCTCGCATCACTGCCCACAGCATTTTTGCCAATCGATCGTTCCTCGTAGCTCTGCACCTGAATGTGGACGCCGAGATTTTGCAGAGCATGAACCGCCGCATCAATTGGGCCGTTGCCCTCCCCGCAGAGCAGATGGGTCGCGCCCGCCCACTCGACAGTCAGGTGGATACCTTGGGCATCACACTCAAAGATCTGGTGCTTGATGTAGCGCAGAGGATGAGTGGTCTCGAGATAGGCCTCTGTGAACAGTCTCCAGAGGTCGGCGGCAACGATCTCCCCGCCCTGGTGGTCGACGTGGCGCTGAACAAGACACGAGAACTCGACCAACAAGCGGCGTGGTAGGCATACCCCATAGGTGTTTTCTAACAGATAACTGATGCCGCCTTTGCCAGACTGGCTATTCACCCGGATGACGGATTCATAGCTCCGCCCAAGATCAGCCGGGTCGATGGGCAGATAGGGCACGTTCCAAAGGAAGTCTGGCTGCTGCGCAGCCAATCCCTTTTTGATAGCGTCTTGGTGCGACCCAGAAAAGGCGGTGAACACCAGATCGCCAACATAAGGATGGCGCGCCGAAATAGGCAATTGGGTGCATTCCTCAACGATACGCAGAACCGCGTTGATATTCGAGAAATCGAGCCCAGGAGAAACACCTTGGGTATAAAGATTGAGGGCGAGGGTCACGAGATCGACATTACCTGTCCGCTCACCGTTGCCGAAAAGGCAACCCTCGACGCGCTCCGCGCCAGCCATGAGTGCGAGTTCGGCGGCAGCGACCGCCGTGCCTCGGTCGTTGTGGGGATGGATGCTAAGGACAATGCAGTCGCGTTTTGCCAAGCGACAGTGCATCCACTCGATCTGGTCAGCGTACACATTGGGGGTTGTCACCTCGACCGAGGCAGGCAGATTGAGGATGAGTCGCTGCGTGGGTGTAGCCACCGAAGCGGCTGTGACCGCGTTTGCGACCTCAAGCGCGAAATCAAGCTCGGTCGCCGTGAAGGTCTCAAGGCTATACTCGATAGTCCAATCGGTATCTGGTTGTTCGGTAGAAAGCTGCTTTACCAATTCAACGCTTGATGTAGCCATTGCCAAGACGGCGGCCTGATCCATCCCCAACACCATATCGCGAAAGGGTTTTGAGGTAGCGTTCACAATATGGACGATGGCACGGCGGGCGTCTTTTAGCGCTTCCAACGTCCGCCGGATGAGCGGCGCACGAGCATGGGTAAGCACCGCAATCGTCACGTCGCTTGGGATATGGTTGCCCTCAATGAGGAGGCGCACAAAATCGAAATCGGTTTCCGAGGCGGAAGGAAACGCGACCTCGATCTCCTTGAAGCCGATGTCACACAGAGCGCGGAATAGTTGCAGCTTGCGTACTCCGTCCATGGGTTCAAAGAGGGCCTGGTTGCCATCGCGCAGATCGGTGCTCATCCAGATGGGGGGTGCGGTGATGGTGCGGTTCGGCCACTGTCTATGGGTAAGCCTAACCGGCGGAAACGGGGCATACTTGCAAGCAGGATTGGTCAACATGAGGGTTCTCCGAGAACAACCGACCAAGGTGGTCGGTAACATCCATGCTACGCAGAAGCAGTCCGCAGGTGCTTGCGTTGTTGTCGAATAAGCGCAGGCAGAATGGTAGAATATTGCTCAGATAATAATGTCTGTAACATAAACTGCCGATACTACTCCTATAGTGGGCAATATCATGGAGCTTGATCGCTTCGACCGAAAGATCTTGCAGGTGCTGCAGCAGGAGGGACGGATCAGCAATCAGGATTTGGCTGACCGGATTGGGCTTTCGCCATCACCTTGTCTGCGCCGCGTCCGTGCCCTGGAAGAGGGCGGGTTCATTACCGCCTACCGGGCGTTGGTCGATGCCAAGGCCTTGGGTTACTCGCTGATGGCCCTCATCCATATCGCCATGGATCAACATACGCCAGAGCGCTTCAGTCACTTCGAGGGCGTCATCCGCAAGATCCCCGAGGTCATGGAATGCCTGCTGATCACCGGACAAGACGCCGACTATCAGCTCAAGGTGATGGTAAAGGACATGGATGATTACCAGGATCTGTTGCTAAATCGGATTACCCGCATCACTGGTGTGAGCGGGGTACATTCGAGTTTCGTGCTGCGGCGGGTGGTCAACAGAACCGAACTTCCTGTACTGACAGAACAACAAGTGGAAAAACGCGGCATTAGCGGCAGTCAAGCCACCTAACGAGACCCACCACGCAGATTTGGATTTTCCTGCCACGCCGCAAGCAGCCATTGTGAGCCGTCGCGGCAGAAGCAGAGCCTAGAAGCGTGTCGCCAATCTCTGCCGAGGGGAACACCCCCTATGAGTTTCTCGAGAAAGGCGACCCACGGTCATTTGTTGGCGGAGTCCTTCAGCTTCATAATCGCCACAACCGTTTCCTTTGAGGCATTGGCAAAGGCACCGGTCATTTCGGTTTTAGCCCCAGCACGATCGCCATTTTCCACCTTCTTGACGACATCGCCCGCACAAACATGGAAATTCGCGTGCTTCTTTACCAGATCCTGATAAGGAACAGCGGCCTTATACTTCGCACCCTCACCATAGATCCACTTACCAAGGTCACAGAGATTATCTTTGCATATCGTCGCGCTCGATAGCTTTTCTGTGCTGGTACCATCGATAAATTGGGTTAGGCGAACCTTCCACTTAATATGAGCAGCAACCGCATCATCAAAATTCATCGCATCTCCTCCTTTCAGGTGATTTAGGTAATCAATATTGAAACGGGAAACTAGGTCTTTAAGGGTATTAAGTGGGCTACCAACGGTACGTGTCAGCGTTGAGATCTCTTGGAACGATTTGCAGTTATCGTCTGCTACTTTGGCAATATCCTCGACCTTTTGTGCGTTTTCCGAGGCAGCCTGCGTCTTCATCTCTGCGGCAATACTCCCAATCGACTGAACGACAGGCCCTATGCTGGCTTTGATTTGCTGAACAGACTGTTCGGCCTTCTGGGACAATACAGTTACCGCATTGACATTCTTAACGCCGGCCTCCATGCTCTGGACGGCATTCTTTGTTCCCTCTTGAATACTGCCTATCATTACCTCGATCTCTTGCGCCGAACTTTTAGTCCGCTCTGCCAGCCTGCGCACCTCATCAGCAACAATGGCAAAACCTCGTCCCTGCTCACCCGCACGGGCCGCTTCAATGGTCGACGCGAAGGTATTAGTGACCGCAATCTCCGTAGGTGTTAAACTTAACCGTAGGTGCCTGGTTGCTGGTCGACAGACCGACAACGCACGAGAAACGCCAACGCTACCGGAATAAGCTGTTTTTAGATGCGCAACCTATTGATAGCCAATAAGCCGCTCACACTGTACGACAGAGGATTGACGTGCCCTGGCTCCAACTAACGCTCAAAACCGACGCGCAGCACGCATCGCAAATCGAGACTCTGCTCGAAGAAGCCGGGGCGCTTGCGGTCTCTCTAGCCGATGCCGCCGATGACCCTCTCTATGAGCCCCTACCCGGGACACAACCCGTGTGGCCACAGACCTGCGTCATCGGTTTGTTCGAGGAGTTTGCCGATCCGTTGGCGATCATCGCCACTCTCACCCAAGCACTTGATGAACCGCCGGGTTGGCAGGTGCAACGGGTTGAGGATCAGGCCTGGGAACGGGCTTGGTTAGACAACTTCCACCCTTTGTCCTGCGGCACACGGCTCTGGATCTGCCCCCACGGACAACAAGCGCCAACACCTGACGCAGTGACCCTATGGATGGATCCTGGGCTTGCCTTTGGCACTGGCACCCACCCAACCACGGCCCTGTGCCTGGAGTGGTTGGATGCCTCGTTATCGGCGGGTGCTACGGTGATTGACTACGGTTGTGGTTCGGGCATCCTCGGGCTTGCCGCGCTGCGCCTTGGTGCCGCACAGGTCTTCGCCGTGGATAATGACCCCCAGGCGCTGTGGGCCACCCACGACAACGCCGCCAGAAATAACATTGCCGCCCATTCCCCAGAGAGTAGCGACAGCACAACTAGCGCACCACTTTGGGTCGGTCTGCCAGAACAATTACCCCCAGTCAAGGTTGATCTGCTGCTCGTCAACATCCTGTCTCGGATCATCATTGAACTCGCAGCACATCTTGCAGAACTCGTCCGACCCGGCGGCCATATCGTCCTCTCTGGTATATTGACCGATCAGGTACCCGGCGTAGTGGCGGCATTTTTACCCTGGTTTGACTTCCGACCCGTAACCTTGCGGGACGGATGGGCGTGTCTCAGTGGGGTATGTCGTGCCTAACCAACAAACCGGTCTCTGCAAACGCCTCAGCGTCTCCACCCACCAGGGCAACGACACGCAACATAGTGTAGAATTACAACGTAGATGACAGTTACTCTCTGGTATGATCCAGCCGATGGATTGTTGATATCGTTCTACCCCTTATTCTTGCAGAAACTACACCGCTCATGGCAAACGACATACGCTCAAAAACTATCCTGGTGATCGACGACATGAGCGCTGTACGTAGCGCAATGCGCCATGTCCTAGCTGCCATGGGGGCGATGAAGGTCGACCTCGCTGCAAATGGTGACGAAGCAATCCGCCGCATGGAATCAGTCCCCTACGAGGTCGTTCTGTGTGACTATAACCTCGGGGAAGGGCGCGACGGGATGCAGGTACTAGAAGAGGCCAAGCAGCGCCATCTCATCGGCTTGAATACCGTATTCATCATGATTACCGGTGAGTCGAGTCTTGCCATGGTGCTTGGGGTGGTCGAGTATCGCCCCGACGAGTATCTGATCAAACCCATCACCCGTCAGGTACTAGAAGAACGCCTGGAGCCAATCGTTGCCCGCAAGGTGGTAATGGCCGAGATTGAACGCGCTGTTCGCGATGGCGATCTGACCAAGGCCGTCGCCATGGCGGGGGCACAGTTACAGGCGCATCCAACCCACGCCCTCGATCTGCTGCGCACACGCGCAGAATTGCTATTGCGACTAGGACAGTTCGAGGCGGCGGGTGAGTCCTTTGAGGCAGCAGGACGCATCCGCGAGACCTATTGGGTCAAGCTTGGTCGTGGCCAGGTACGCTACTATGCCGGTGACTATCCAGGGGCGTCAGCCATCTTTCAAACGCTGATTGCTGAGAATAAGTTAAACACCGAGGCCTATGACTGGCTCGCACGCGCCCATCAAGCGACCGGCAATCATGAGGCCGCCAAAGAGGCGCTCTCTAACGCAGCCCAGATCTCGCCGCGCTCCATCCAGCGCGCTCAGGCCTTAGGGACGCTCAGCTTGCGCGTTGGCGACACAGCAACCGCCGAACTTGCCTACCGCAATGCGGTACGTCTCGGTCGGTTCTCTGTTCTGCGCGACCCAAGCGATAACGCGCACCTCTCCCGTGTCTTCATGGAACGCGGCAACACCAAGGAAGCGACCCGAATTGTAAAAGAGGCCCGCAAGCAGTTCGCCGGCGACAATAAAGCAACCCTCGTCCTTGCTGTTGCCGAGGCTGCTGCCTATCAACAACTGGGACTCGGCGATGCAGCGAAAAAGGCCATGGCCGAGGCCACTACCGCCTACAAGGCATCGGGCAGCGATCTCCCAGCTGATCTGGCGATGGAGTTTGCCAAGCTCTGCAGCGCCAACGGCAATAAAGAACAGGCAGCGGCGATCATGGCGGATACCGTCAATCGGCATGTGGAGGATACTACACTCATGGAAAAGGCCAAGGAGGCCTACACCACGATGGGCATGTCCGAATCCGGCGAACAGTTGATCAGTACGATGTGGGAGAAGGTGGCGGCGGCGAATAACGAGGGTGTGCGCCTGGTACGCGAAGGCCGCCTGAACGAAGCGATTGTCCTGCTCGAAAAGGCCGCGCGCGAGATGCCGCGTAACGCCACCATTAACATGAATGCCGCCCGTGTATTGTTGTTAGTCATGGAGAAATTGGGGCGACGTGCCGATCTGTTGGCCCGCGCCAAAGAATATCTGGATCGTATCCCGGCGGCCCAGGGCGCACACGATGACAAATTCCAACGCCTGCGTGGTGCCTGGATCAAGCTCGCCGGCCAGCCCCTATCCTAAGGCGTTTTTACCTCGGGTTTTTCCTCTCGTACGAAGTGGAGATCCCACACGCCATGCCCGAGGTTTAGTCCTCTGGTCTCGAAGCGAGTCAGTGCTCGCTCCGGCAGACGGGGGCTATAGTTGCCCGCCCCCGCCAGGTTACGCCAGCCATGCGCCTCTGACAGCACAGCCATCATCTGGGCGGCATAGTCTGCCCAATCCGTCGCTAGATACAACTGCCCACCTACGGCCAGTTTTTCTTCCAACAGGGTCACGAACTCGGGCTGGATAAGACGCCGTTTGTGGTGACGCAGTTTCGGCCAAGGGTCAGGGAAGAGGACGTATACCCTCTCTAGGGCGTGTTTTGCGATGCAGACCTGCAGTACCTCCACCGCATCGGCACAAAACAGGCGGACATTGCGACATGCCTCGGCCTGTAAGCGCCCGAGCAAACTACCAACCCCGGCGAGATGAACATCAATACCCAGCATGTCCACCTCGGGATGTGTCGCCGCGAGGTTTGCCAAGAAATCACCGCTACCGAAACCAATCTCTAGCCATACCGCCCGCTGCCGCCCAAACACGGCATCAAGATCCAACCGCCCAGCATTGGTCTCTAGGCCATATCGACCCCAAAGGGTATCGAGGTTACGCTGTTGGGCCGCTGTTAATCGCCCGCGACGCCGCACGAAGCTCCGCACCGCCCGCAGGTGCTCGGGAGGACAGCTCACACGCGACATGCCTGCGGGGTGGATTTTCAGAAGAACCGACCATCAACCGGTGAGGAGGCCGAGGCATAGGCCTTGCGCGGGATGCGACCGGCCAGATAGGCGGCCCGTCCCGCCTCCACGGCGCGTTTCATCGCCGAAGCCATGAGGATGGGGCTGTCCGCAGAGGCAATGGCGGTATTCATGAGGACGCCATCACAACCGAGTTCCATCGCAACGGTAGCATCCGAGGCCGTGCCAACGCCGGCATCCACCACCACCGGCACCTTGGCGTTCTCTACTATCTGACGAATGTTAAAGGGATTGCGTATGCCCAACCCCGAGCCAATCGGTGCCGCCAGCGGCATGATCGCAATGCAACCGAGTTCCTCTAGACGCTTTGCCATCAAGACATCATCCGTGGTGTAGACCATCACCTCAAACCCTTGTTTGACCAAGATCTCAGCCGCCTTTAGGGTCTCTACTAGGTCAGGATAGAGGGTCTTTTGATCCCCTAATACCTCGAGCTTTACTAGGGTATGACCATCCAACAGTTCGCGTGCGAGCCGACAGGTGCGTATCGCGTCCTCGGCTGTGTAGCAACCTGCCGTATTCGGCAGGAGCGTGTAGCGATCGGGGGGGAGAATATCTAACAGATTCGGTTGGTTTGGGTCTTGGCCAAGGTTGGTGCGACGCACAGCAACCGTCACAATCTCGGCACCAGCCGCCTCGGTGGCAAGCCGGGTCTGTTCAAGATCACGGTACTTGCCGGTTCCCGTGAGTAGGCGCGAAGAAAATGTCCGGCCTGCAATCACCAGGGGGTCATCCGCAGGTACATAGGGCTTATCAGTCATAGCAATGCCTCCAAGGTTGTTCAACCGCCACCAATGGCGTGAACGATCTCAACGCGGTCATCGGCGCACAAGCGATGGTTAGGGTAGGTACTGCGCGGCACAACCTCTAGGTTGACCTCAATGGCCAAGCGCCGTCCGCTGAAGCCAAGCGACTCCACCAGTTCGGCGAGACTAACCTCGTCACGCACCTCTTGTGTCTTTCCATTCAAAAGTATATTCATGATTCTCTCGCCTAACCCCTGCCCAATCGGCGGAACCCTAACGCACCGCAATACCAGCGAACCTCTGCGCACAAACCCTGCAGAAACTAACTCAGACGTTCACCGACAACCAGCCGCCACCCTTAACGCCGATCACGCGCCTTGCTAAACGGTCGTTCCTTCTCGAAGCGCCAGTAGAACTTGATCCGGTGTAGGAACCTGACCCGGTGCGCCAAGATTCCGTGCCCAACCCAGTCGGCCTGCCATCACTCCAGTTAGGCCCGGCTCGGTGTCAGTATAGAGGGCGACGGTAGGACAGCCAAGCGCAGCAGCCAAATGGGTGAGCCCCGTATCGGTGCCGATCACAAACCCCGCCCCCACCAAGATACCCGCCAATTCACGCAAACGACACCTTGGTAGCACCGCAGCGCACGGTATTACAGCAGCGAGTTCTGCAGCAACCAGGCGCTCTGCCTCGTTGCCCCACGGCAATACGCACGACCAACCCTGTGCGGCAAGCGTTGCACCAAGGTCTATCCAGTGACCTTTGGGCCAGGTCTTGCTCACCCGACTCGTCGCATGGAGCAGCACGACATAACGCTCTGGTAGAACATAGTCAACCAGCCGAGGCAAGGACGGGGGGGCAATCCCATACTCGGGTGGCGAGGTCGGCACCTCGTACCCCAAGGCGCACGCCGCCAGTGCCCGATTCCGCACCACGGCATGTTGTCCCTGCGCCACAGCACAATGCTGGTGGTAGCAGACACTGGCAAGTGGCTCACGCGCACTCTGCCAATCGAATCCCCACCGCTCACCCCGTGCGAGACAGGCAACCGCAGCACTTTTTATCAGACCCTGGTGATCGAGCACGATATCGTAATGACTTGCTCGCAAACCCTCGCGAAAGACCGCGAACTCTCGCCACACCATACGCTGCAAAGGATGGTGACGCCAGCGGCGGAGCGCGACGGGTATTACCCGCCTCACCTTTGGGTGAAAGACAGGGATGTCGGCAAAGGACTCTTCGGCCACCCAATCTATTTGCAGAGAGGGAACGTGGCGCACCATATCGCTCACCGCCGGCAGGGTATGCACCAGATCGCCAAGCGAACTGGTCTTGACGATAAGAACCTGTCGGAGAGAGGTCACGTACGTCCTCGCAATCGCGTCCGCGCCTCTAGTAATTCCAGGATCGCTTCTGCTGCCTTGCGGCTCGCATCTTGTCGTAACTCCCGATGAATGCGCTGAAATTCTTCGGTCAGCGCCCTCCCCTTCTGTGGATCTTCCAGATATTCCAACACCGCCTGTCCGAGCGCCTCGGGGGTGGCTGCCCCCTGGATCAATTCCGGCACCACGGGACGACCCGCCAGATGATTGGGCAGAGAACAATAGGGGACGCGCACCAGGGGTTTGACCAAGGCATAACTAATGGGGGCGAGACGATAGGCCACCACCATCGGTCTGCCGACCAGCAAGGCCTCAAGGGCGGCAGTGCCCGAGGCCAACAAGACGACATCGGCTGCTGCCATGGCCTCCTGTGCCCGACCGTCGAATACCGCGAGCGTCAACCCCTGACCTGCTCGTGCGAGCGCTTTTTCCAGTTCTGGGCGCAAGTGGGATGCGGCCAAAGGCAACACAAAGCGCAGGCCTGGCCTGCGTACAGCCAACCACTCCGCCGCTCGGAGAAAATCGGTAGCAAGAAAGTGCAGCTCGCTTTGGCGACTACCCGGCAGCAACGCCACAAGCTCTCCCGCCTCGGGAATCCCCAGGGCACGACGGGCCGCAGCACACTCCGACACAAAAGGGATGCTATCGGCGAGGGGGTGGCCGACAAAGCGGGCGGGTACGCCATAGCGCGTGTAGAAATCCGCCTCGAAGGGAAATAGGGTCAGGATCTGGTCTACGGCGCGGCCAATCTTCTGTACCCGCTGCTCTCGCCACGCCCACACCGAAGGGCTCACGTAATGCACCACCGGAACGCCACAGGCCCGCAGACGTTTCTCGAGTGCGAGGTTAAAGTCGGGCGCATCAATCCCGACGAACAGGTCGGGGGGATTGGCGCACCAGCGCTTGCCAAGGTTCCGCCGTAGACGCAAGAGTTCGGGTAATCGACCCAAGGTCTCGACAATGCCCATGACCGCGAGCCGTTCGCTATCGGCCACTTTGACACAACCCGCCGCAGCCATCTGTGGCCCGGCGACCCCCTCGTACTGCAGATCGGGACGCAGGCTGCGCAAGGCAGCGATCAAGCTCGCGCCCAAATAATCCCCTGACACCTCGCCCGCAACCAAGGTAATCCGTGTCGCCGAGCGCCTCAATAGAGTCACCGGTCTAGCGTTCTGCGAGTGGTAGGTAATCGCGTTGCGTCTGACCCACATAGATCTGACGTGGACGGCCAATACGCTGGTCGGGCTCGGCCATCATCTCCATCCACTGGGCAATCCAGCCAGCGGTACGCGCCAAAACGAAAATGACCGTAAACATGCTGGTATCTATACCCAGTGCCTTTAGAATAATCCCCGAATAGAAATCGACGTTAGGATAGAGCTGACGGTTGACAAAGTATTCATCTTCTAGGGCAATTCGCTCAAGCTCTAATGCGGTCTTGAATAATGGGTTGCCACGGATATCCAGATCGTCAAGGAGATCGTAGCAACTCTTGCGAATAATTCGGGCGCGCGGATCGTATTGCTTATAGACACGATGACCGAAACCCATCAAACGGAAAGAGTCGTTCTTATCCTTGGCACGGGCAATAAATTGGGGAATGTTTTTCACATCGCCAATCTGCTTTAGCATGTGCAACACTGCCTCATTCGCCCCACCATGGGCAGGCCCCCACAAAGAACTAATCCCCGCCGAGATGGTGGCAAATGGGTTGACCCGTGAACTACCAGCAAGACGCACGGTAGAGGTACTGGCGTTCTGCTCGTGATCGGCATGGAGGATGAAGATGGTCTCCATGGCCCGCACCATCACCGGATTGATCTTGTAGGGTGTCGCGGGTAGGCCAAACATCATCCGCAAGAAATTCTCGATGTAACCGAGAGAGTCGTCTGGATAGATGAACGGCTCGCCACGCAAGTATTTATATGCGCCCGCAGCAAGGGTCGGCATCTTCGCGATGAGTCGATAGGCAGAGGTCATGCGACAGGCAGGATCGGCGACATCCATGGCATCGGGGTAGAAGGCAGACAAGGCCCCGACCACACCAAGCATGATGGCCATCGGGTGGGCGTCGTGCCTAAAGCCTTGATAAAACTTTAGCACCCCCTCATGCACCATCGTGTGGTGGGTGATGATCTCACGGAATCGATCGAGATGGGCGGCGTTCGGCAACTCGCCGGCCAGCAGCAGATAGCTCACCTCGAGAAAGCTCGAATGATCGGCCAGTTGCTCTATGGGGTAACCACGATACCAGAGCAGTCCCGCATCCCCATCAATGTAGGTAATAGCGCTTCGACAACTCGCCGTCGACATGAATCCCGGGTCGAAGCTTAATAGATCCAATCCCTTATAAAGTTCTCGCACGTCTATGCCGAATGCGCCATGGCTAGAGGCTACCAGCGGCAATTCAACATTCTTTCCGGTTCGATTATCAGTCGCTGTGATCGTCTGTTTTTCCATCATTATCTCCAAACTCGAGCAAGGATCCGAATACCCCACGATCAGGGCCTAGTTGCGGACAGGGTTAGGAAAAGTCACTAAGGGTCGCGCACCTTGGCGGTGCAACCTTCGAGTGAGCGCTGCATGAGTTGCATGGCATGGGAGCAAGTCGGCAGCAGATCACCAGGAGAGAAGCTGCATGTCACGGAAAAATCCACCACTCGGCCCATCATCGGGGAGGGTAGCCAGGCCAACAATCCCGGCGGCACCCTCTTGCACTGAGCGCTCGGCCTGTTCTGAGCCCATGTCGGTGCGCACCCAACCAGGGCACACCGAGTTGACCTTCACGCCGGTGGCCTGGAGTTCTTCGGCAAAGATGCGGGTCACCGCATTCAAGGCAGTCTTAGATAAGCGGTAACCTGGGCAGCAGCCATTCATCTCAGCCAACTGGCCCATCCCAGACGAGACATTGACTACCCGACCAAACCCATCCATTAACGGGATCAGACGCTGACACAGCAACAGTGGGCCAAAGGTGTTGGTCTCCATGGCCTGGCGCAAGATTGCGATGTTGGTGTCGAACACACTGGATGAGGCTTCCGTGTTCCACGGCACCGGATCAGGGAAGATACCCGCATTGTTCACCAATATATCCAGACGACCGAATTCTGCGCGGATGAACTGCGCGAGGACATCAATGGAAGCGCCATCCGTCGCATCCAATGCGTGGAAATAGACCGCGAGCCCTTCCTCCTTGAGCAGACGCACCGCCTGTTGCCCCTTGCTTGTATCGCGGGAGGTGAGGATCACCTTCAGCCCCTTGTGCGCCAACTGGCGACTGACCTCTAAACCAAGCCCACGGTTGGCTCCGGTAACCACAGCAAGCTCAAGCTTCGACATAGCTTTCCTCTACCCTATTGATTGATAAGCAGAAACACGGTTTACGACTAAAGAGCTGGCCTTGTTTGGACAAATCCTTTACGGAACAGGGTAGCCCCGAGTGGACAACGCTCCCCACAAACCCGTCGGCTAACGATCTGGCCAGATCGTGGACACATGACGTAGTGGGCGATACGGGTCTCGTGCGGCAACGCTCTCCTGTGACAAGTCTGTGAAGTAAACCACATCTGGTGTCTTGCCGGCAAACGACTGCTGTGACCGACTGCTGCAGTAGCACCGAAGGAAACACTTCAAGCCGCCACTACTCGACTAAAACCGTATCATGGGCGATAAGGCAGCCTTCTTCGTAATTCATGATGCACGGGAGCCGCGAGCTATTTCTCGCCAGTGGTGTATGAGAGACTTAGCGGTGGCTTTCCTCGGTGAGGCAAATGGCGCAAGGTCAGAGTCAAAAACCAGAGCAACAAGCAACAGCGTAGTCCCAATCCGATGCAAGCACCCTTATTGGAGGCGCGCTTCGGTACGATTTTCACCGAGCGCCCCCTTTGCGATCATGAATCAGGCCCACGCGCTTGCATACCAAACAAAACCAACCACTTATGGCGATCAAACAGCCCGATAGCCCACCACACCCAAATAGCAAGAAGGCTGGCATTCGCGGCACCCCATCAAGAGGGGAAGATCAGAGAGGTGACTCGAAATGACCACGGAATGCAATGTCGTGATACCTTTGCCAACACGAAAAGACGCACCGCAAACTAGGGGAATGCCTCACCGAACGGGTTGAGCAGCGTGGTAAGCTTGCATCTTTACCAGGCATCGTCCGAAAATTGGCGTCAGCGCCTCAACCTGATTGAGGTTTACAATGATGGGACGTCGCACGAGCGCTTGGCTGTTTCTTATGATTCCGAGGTACTGGTCTAGTTTGATTCCTGCTTCAACCGCATGAATATGCTATACTATTCTCTAAATACATGAATATCAGATATTCTTGGTAATTTTTGTGAGGTAAATCTATGTTGAGCAGACGCACCTGTCCCAGTTGCAAAT
>CAIRSR010000014.1 GCA_903881315.1 uncultured Thiotrichales bacterium
GTTGATTGTTTTGCATGGTGGGGTTTTTTATGATCTGCTGGAGTAGTGACGAGAAGAAATCTTTAATGATACGGTTATCTTCTGAGAATATATCCTCTTCACAGAAAAATGCTGGTATCTTTCTCGGAAAGACGCCCTTTCGCTGAGTGTTTGTAGTGTCTTTTGTTTCTAGCGCGGAGTCTTTGCAAGGTTGCGGCTACGCAATGGTAGGTCGCAAATCATGTTTTGACCGAAACGCGCGGAGCCGTGGAGGATGTTTGATCGCTTTCTCCTGTTGTTCTGGACTGTGCGAAGCGTGTGAAATTTGGATCACCCTACCCCTTGCAGGACAATGCTGCCCTCCTCGGTGCTAGAGCCGCTCACGACGAAAGTGCGTTAATGCGGTAGTGATCTACGAAAAATTCCTCTGGTGAGGTGCATGGATCTGCGGTGACAATCCGCAATGGCTCGCGTACAGCGGCATTCCGTTGAGTCATTGACTAATTTCGCGAACGCGCCCTAGAATCACCACAGTAGCGTAATAATAGCATAAGGTGATAACCTAGTGGGGTGAGGAGGCTGGTTGGCTACCCAGCTAAATGAAAACGATGCGATGCTTCTGTGTGTTCAGTTTGGGGATTTTTCCGAGTGGTGCGGAGCCGGTGAGCTTGTCGTTTTTTTTCTTCTTTTGTCATTATGGCTGACGTGAAGTGTTTAGGCGTAGTATCGCACTCGCAAGTTACCGTTATAACCCTATCACCTTTTTGTAACAACAAAATGACTGCTTCTTCCAACGGAAAAACGTCTGCAGTGCATCCCGCTGTGGATACTGTGGCAGCGATGTTGCACACATTGGGTCGTTATGCAACCGATCTTGAGGATATGAGCGCTGATGCTGTGCGGCTGCGTACGGAGGTCTGGGCGCGCCATGTGCTCACTGGTAGCGAACCTCCGCCTGGCGCTGCCGGTCAGGGTGGTGGACGTCAGTGGGGTGGTGTGCGTGATTTTACCGCTCAGATCTGTCGCGGCCAGCAGACGCGCACCAATGAGATGCGTCAAGCGCTTTGGAAAATGTTGCAAAGCCTCAGAACCGCGCTGGATCGCGATGCGGCAGACCAACAAGAGGTAGAGGCGCAACTGTCCCGCCTAACCCAGGCCATTGCAAGCAATTCTATGGAGATCCTAAACAAGGAGGTGCAGGACACCGCTGAATTGGTTAGGCGTTCGGCGAATGAACGACATCGACATCAGAGCGCTCAAATTGGTGAGCTTGCTGAGCGCTTGACTGCGCTACGCATAGAGCTTGCTGAAGCGCGCAAGGAAATGGCTTTAGATCCGATGACGCGGTTGTATAACCGCGCATCCTTTGATCAACACCTGGTGAAGACTTTGGATCTTTGTCAGGGGTCTGGTCAGACGGCTTGTCTACTGATAGCAGATATCGATAAGTTTAAGACCATTAACGATACCTATGGTCATCCGACAGGTGATACGGTGATTCGGCTGGTTTCTGGGGTGCTTACTCGCACCTTTCCGCGCAAGAACGATTTTGTTGCGCGCTATGCTGGTGATGAATTTGCGGTCATTCTTGCGGAGACATCTCTAGATGGTGGGCAGGCTCTCGGTCAGCGGCTGATGGATACCGTGCGTGCTCAGACCATTACGACAGAAACTGGGGCAAAGGGGCGAGTAACCCTTTCCATCGGTATTGCTGCGTTGCGTCGAAATGATTCCCCTGCAAATTGGCTTGCTCGGGCAGATGCGGCGCTGTACCGTGCTAAGCAGGGGGGGCGCGATCAGTTGGAGGTCGCAACCTAGGTCGTAATTGAGTTTCCGATTGTTGCTGAATAGGGTGGGGGGTGTGCTTGTCATCTATTTCTCGTTGGATAACGGCATTGGTCTTGGTAGTTCCCATTTGGTTAGATGGTTGCGCAACCCATACCTATGGCAGCAGTGCGCTTGCTGGGGAGCATCTTCTTTCCCAGGTAAAGGTTGGGTCGAGCACCACAGCCGATCTTAAGCGGTTGCTGGGAGACCCTGCAGAAATTGAGTCGAAGGAGGCGGGGCGCGAAATATGGGTCTACCATTATGTGGAGTATCAGGGAGCCTACGTTCCATTGTTTGGAGCAGTGTCTACCGGGGATAGGCAGGAATCTGTAGTAGAATTCCATATTCAGGATGGTCAGGTTGAGCGCTTGGAGCGATTGCGCACCAGGCACAACAATGGTCTGTGAGGTGTTTGTTCTTTTGCGCAAGTCTTTATGACCAGCATAGGCATCTATGGACAATGATGATGTTTCTTGCGGAAAGGTTCACTAGGGGAATCGGTATATGGCAAATCCCGTGACCAAGGTTGCCCTGAAAGGTTTGGGTCGTCAACTGGTTCGATGTGGGTTACTCACCGAAGAGATTGCTCAGAAGTACTTTGAGCAATCCCTTAGAGAAAAAATTCCTTTCGTTAGTTGTTTAGTGCAAAACAAGGTTCTTCCGGCAAGTGAGATTGCTGGGGTCGCTTCGCGTGAGTTTGGTGTCCCTCTCATCGATTTGGATAGCGTTGAGCTGGATGAGAGGATAACAAAGATAGTTGGCGAAAAACTGGTACGTCAGTATCATGTTTTGCCATTCTACAAGCGCGGCAATTGTCTATATGTTGCTGTTGCGGATCCTACTAATCTGCAGGCGCTTGATGAGATTAGGTTTCAGGCTGGTGCTGCAAATGTTGAAGGCGTTCGTGTTGCGGTAACGGAAGCGGTGGTTGTGGAGCAGGATAAGCTTTCGGTGGCCATTGATCGCGCTTTAGTAGCACCCGCAGCGACCCTGATGGTTTTGGATGACGTTGACCTTGATAATGTTGATATTAAGGGCGGGGAGCCTGAAGCTGGCCCAGATGCACCCGATTCAGAAGTTGACGAAGCGCCGATTGTTCGTTTTGTCAACAAGGTTTTGCTTGATGCTATCCAGAAAAAGGTTTCGGACATCCATATCGAGCCCTATGAAAAGGTTTGTCGGGTTCGTTTCCGTCAAGATGGCATTCTCCAGGAGTATCCGCAGCAGGTTCCGATTACGTTGGCTAGTCGTTTGGTTGCTCGCATAAAGGTTATGTCCAAGATGGACATTTCTGAGCGTCGTATACCGCAGGATGGTCGTATCAAGCTTAGTTTATCGAAGTCTAAGTCTATTGACTTCCGTGTCAATACCTGCCCAACCTTATGGGGAGAAAAAATAGTACTGCGTATTCTCGATTCGTCTCAGGCCCAATTGGGGATTGATGCGCTAGGCTATGAACCGGCCCAGAAAGCCTTTTTTATGAAAGCCATCCATCGTCCTCAGGGGATGGTGTTGGTGACAGGCCCAACGGGTAGTGGTAAGACCGTATCGCTTTATACGGCGGTGAATATTCTTAATAAGCCTGAACATAATATCTGTACTGCGGAGGATCCGGTAGAAATTAACCTGGAGGGTGTTAATCAGGTAAATATTAACGCGAAGGTTGGTTTGGACTTCTCTAGTGCTCTGCGTGCCTTTTTGCGCCAAGATCCAGATGTAATTCTGGTGGGTGAGATTCGTGACAAGGAGACTGCCGAAATTGCCATTAAGGCGGCTCAAACGGGTCACATGGTTCTTTCAACACTCCATACCAACGATGCGCCACAGACCCTTACTCGTTTGGTGAATATGGGAATTCCTGCGTATAATATCGCTTCCAGCGTAAGCCTTATTATTGCCCAGCGATTGGCGCGACGTTTGTGCCCCCATTGCAAGGTTAAAACGGATATTCCGCGTCAGGAGCTAATTAAGGAAGGATTCCTTGAGGATGAGCTTGACGGGTTGGTAATTTATTCTGCTGGTAAGTGTGATCAGTGTACTAATGGTTATCGTGGGCGTGTTGGTATCTACCAGGTAATGCCAATCTCAGAAGATATTGGTCGGCTGATCATGGCGGGCGGAAACGCAATACAAATCGCAGACCAGGCAAAGAAGGAAGGAATACCTGATTTGCGACGATCGGGCCTAAATAAGGTTCGTGAGGGTGTGACCAGCCTTGCGGATATTAATCGTATCACGGTCGAGTAGTTTACTATGCCACCAAAACCAGCACCCGCAAAACCAGCACCCGCAAAACCAGCACCCGCAAAAGCGCCTCCTGCCCCTGATATGTTTCAGTGGGAGGGGACAGACAAGCGTGGCACAAAAGTAAAGGGCGAAATCCGTGGCACCAGTCCGGTTACGGTGAAGGCTGATTTGCGTCGCCAAGGCATCACCCCTATCACTGTTCGCAAGAAATCTACTCCGCTGTTTAGTAGCTCGAAAAAGAAAAAGATTATCCCGAAGGACATTGCCGTATTTTCGCGACAACTTGCAACCATGATGTCGGCGGGTGTACCGCTGGTTCAGTCTTTTGAGATTGTTGGTCGTGGTCATGAAAATCCGGCTATGCAGGAGTTAATTCTGGCAATTAAGGCTGATGTGGAGTCCGGATCAACGCTCGCCGAGACCCTTGCGAAACACCCCCTTTACTTTGATAAACTGTTCTGCAATCTGGTTTTTGCGGGCGAGAAGGCAGGGATACTTGAAAGCCTTTTGCACAAAATAGCAATGTATAAGGAAAAAACGGAGGCTTTGAAGGCAAAAGTTAAGAAGGCGATGTTCTATCCTATAGCGATCCTTATTGTGGCTTTAATTGTTTCCGCCATCCTGCTGATCTTTGTTGTTCCCCAGTTCCAGGAGCTATTTAAGGGCTTCGGTGCTGATCTACCTGCCCTGACCTTAATGGTAATCGCTATGTCGAAATTCCTCCAAGCGTACTGGTGGGTTATGGCGGGCATCATGGGTGGAACGGCTTTTGGTCTTGGCGAATTGCATAAACGGTCTGTGGCCTTCCAGTACCTTATGGATCGGTTGAAGCTAAAATTGCCTATCGTAGGGGAGATTCTGACAAAATCCATTATTGCCCGTTTTGCTCGTACTCTTTCCACGATGTTTGCGGCGGGAGTCCCTCTTGTGGAGGCCATGGAATCGGTGGCAGGTGCTGCGGGCAACAAGATCTATTACGATGCGATTATGAAGATTCGTGACGACATTTCTACCGGACAACAGCTACAATCTTCTATGCGCCAATTGGGTTTGTTCCCCAATATGGTTGTTCAAATGGTTGCCATTGGTGAGGAAGCGGGTGCTTTGGATACGATGTTAGGTAAAGTGGCCGATTTTTTTGAGGAAGAGGTTGAGAATATGGTTGATAGCTTGACAAGTCTTATGGAGCCGATGATTATGGCCTTTCTTGGTGTTGTGATTGGTGGTTTGGTTCTTGCCATGTACCTGCCAATCTTCAAAATGGGACAAGCAGTCTGAACGCGCCGCAGGCAGTTACTAATGTGCTCACCCTTCCGCTTTGGGAGTTGGCTGCGGCTGCGGGTCTATTAGGACTCGTGGTGGGTAGTTTTCTGAATGTAGTGATCCATCGTCTCCCCAAGATGCTAGAGCGGCAATGGCAACAGGATTGTGCTGAGATAACCTCACAGGGCGGAGAGTCTCGCGTACCCGTTACCTACAATTTACTGCTGCCACGCTCTCATTGCCCTAAGTGCAATCATACTCTGACGGTGCGTGAGAATTTTCCCCTGTTGAGTTTTCTCTTACAACGAGGTTGTTGTCGGGGCTGCGGTGCTTCGATTTCGTGGCGCTACCCCTTGATAGAGGCAATTTCCGGTCTCGGTGCAGCAATAGTCGTGTGGCATTTCGGCCCTACTTTCCAAGCAATTGCTGCATTGTTTCTCACCTGGACGCTAATTGCTGCGTCTGCGATTGATTTGGAGCACCAACTTTTACCTGATGTCATGATGTTGCCCCTGCTATGGGCCGGGGTTGCATTGAGTCTGTGGGAGGTTTATGTCGATCCGACGCAGTCGATCATCGGTGTAATGGCAGGATACGTTTCTCTGTGGTCTGTATACTGGCTTTTCCGTCTGTTAACTGGAAAAGAAGGTATGGGACACGGTGATTTTAAACTGTTGGCTGCGCTTGGTGCTTGGATGGGTTGGCAAATGTTGCCGGCGGTTGTTTTTTTATCCTCTTTGGTGGGGGCAGTGGTTGGGGTGACGTTGGTCGTCTTGGGCCGAGATCGAAACCGACCAATCCCTTTTGGGCCTTTTCTTGCGACAGCGGGTTGGGTGTCGCTACTTTGGGGTCAAGAGGGTTTTCACGTCTACCTGCGTTTGATACAGCCGCTTTGATGCGTCTGCTTCGCGTGGGGCTAACGGGTGGCATTGGTAGCGGTAAAACTACAGTGGCTGAGCGTTTTGCAATGATGGGTGTTCCTGTCATTGATGCTGATGGCATTTCCCGCGCTCTTTGTGAGCGGGGTCAGCCAGCGTTGGATGAGATTGTTGCGGTTTTTGGCGAAAATATTTTGAATGCTGATGGCTCGCTAGATCGTGCGAGTCTGAGAGAACGTGTTTTTTTCGATGAGATGGCCCGGAGAACTTTAGAATCTATTCTTCATCCCCGCGTACGGATGGAAATGAATCGTCTCATTGATGTGTATGAAGCGCCCTACGCAGTGCTTGCTGTTCCCTTGTTGTTGGAGAGTGGTATGGTAGATTGTGTAGATCGTGTTCTGGTTGTGGATTGTCCAGAGGCGGCACAGATTCAGCGAGTCATGGGTCGCGATGGTGTAACCCGAGCCCATGTCGAATCTATACTGTCGGTTCAGTGTACTCGCAATGCACGTCTCGCAATTGCAGATGACGTGCTGCTTAATGATTCCGATCAGGAATCCCTTTTTAAAGAGGTGGATGCCCTGCATCAGCGTTACCTACAATGGGCGATGCAAACGCGCTCTCTCAACGCGGAATAGATTGATGACTGATACCATCACCTACGAACTTCCCCTCAACGAGCGAGTGCGCGTTTTGTTGCGATTGGATTTTCTCGCTGGCCAGTTTACGCATTTCGCAAAAGGGCTTTCTGTCTGGGATAGCCGAGCAGCGGTTGATACTCTACTGGATGCCATTACCCTGGTAGATCGCGCGGATTTGCGTGGTGAGCTACTGAAAGAAATGGAGCGGCAAGTAGCATTTCTTGGCCCTTTGGAGCGGGTTCCAGGAGTGGATGTTGCTCGTTTGCGGAATATTTTGGATGAGTTTGACAGTGTGGCGGATCGCATTAAGATGCAGACCGGCCCCTTGGCACCGAACCTTCGCGCCGATCAGTTTCTGCTTGAGATCCAGAATCGCATAGGACTTCCTGCTGGAATTTGCGATTTTGATCTGCCTTTATTCCATGCGTGGCTTGAGAAAGCGATACAAGTACGGCAACAGGATCTTAACCGCTGGGCTGAAGAATTGGTGCCGGTGTGGTGTGCGGCTGAGCTTATGCTGCGTATTATTCGGGGAACGGGTGAGACTGTTGCTAAACTGGCCGAGAAGGGTGTATTTCAGATTAATTTTACAGCAGATCAACAATGCCAAATGGTGCGAGTGATTCTTCCTGCGAACGCAAATTGCTATCCTACGATGAGTGGTGATCGTCATCGGGTGACGATCCGTTTTATGTCGCTTCACTCGGAGGGGGGAACGGTTCAGACTCAGGAGGATATCCCCTTCCATCTTGTTTGTTGCGCACTGTAAAGGTAATTTTGTGGATGCTTTTCCAATATTTTTAAACGTAAAAGATTGTTTCTGTCTGATTGTGGGTGGCGGGTCGGTTGCTGCTCGCAAAGCGGATCTCCTTCTGGAATGCGGAGCTAATGTTAGAGTGGTGGCTCCGCAGTTGGGGCATGAAATCCACACGCTGTGGCAGTTAGGAAAACTAACTTGGAATAATCACAGCTTCACTGTCGATGATTTGGCAGGAGTGGTCTTGGTAATTGCTGCCACCGATAATCCCGATGTCAATCGGGACGTGTCGTTTCTAGCAAGGCAGCGTAATCTTCCTGTGAATGTTGTAGACAATCCGGCTTTGTGTACTTTTACTGTCCCCTCTATTATTGATCGCTCTCCTCTAGTCGTAGCTGTGTCGACAGGTGGAGTTTCACCGGTTTTGGCTCGTTTGTTGCGCGCTCGATTGGAAACTTTGATCCCCGCAACCTATGGTAACTTGTCAGTCTTAGCTGCTCGCTTTAGGGCACAAGTGAAACTTCATTTTAGTCACCCGCCGGATCGCCGTAAATTTTGGGAAAAAGTCTTGAGTGGGCCAATTGCAGAGATGATCTTTTCTGGTCGCGAGGAGGCTGCTTATCATGCGCTCGAGCAGGAATTGGTTAGTACCGATAGGACGAATTCAATTACGGGCGAGGTTTATCTAGTTGGGGGGGGGCCTGGCGATCCTGATTTACTTACTTTTCGTGCTTTGCGCCTCATGCAACAAGCTGATGTGGTAGTTCATGACCGTCTGATTTCAGAAGGAGTGCTGAATTTGGTTCGGCGTGATGCCGAGCGCATCTATGTTGGCAAAGAGCGCGATAACCATGCCGTACCCCAAGAGGGTATCAATTCCCTTTTGGTTCGCTTGGCTAAGGCGGGTAAGCGAGTTGTGCGTCTCAAAGGGGGAGACCCGTTTATTTTTGGTCGTGGTGGCGAGGAGATAGAGACCTTGGCCCGCGAGGGGATCCCGTTTCAAGTAGTCCCCGGGATTACTGCGGCTTCGGGCTGTGCGGCTTATGCAGGCATTCCGCTTACTCATCGAGATTATTCCCAGGCCTGTATTTTTGTTACTGGTCATACAAAAGACGGGCGGATGAATCTCAACTGGAGTGCCCTCGTTTTGCCTCAGCAGACAGTCGTATTTTATATGGGACTAACTGCTCTGCCGATATTGTGTGCTGGGCTCATAGCCAATGGATTAGATCCTTTGACTCCGGCGGCCTTAGTGGAGCAAGGTACGACTGTTAATCAGCGTGTCCATATTGGTACGGTAGGCACCTTACCAGAACTTATGGAAGGAAAATCGGTGCGACCACCAACCTTGGTGATAGTCGGTCATGTGGTGAAGCTTCATGAGCAACTGTCCTGGTTTGATGGTAGATCCCAATTGTGAGGTCGAGAGGCATGAGATTCGTTGCTATAATTTTTAGTCTACTACTGATGTGTAATGAAACTTCTTTGGCGGCAGATCGTGTAAGTAGATGTCAGATTGAAAGTAATCATGCAATATATAAAGGGATGTGTGTTTTCTCACCAGGTGAGATGGGCTCGTTTACGTTATCAAATCCAATAGAAGGTAAGTTATTGCTGGAGGGAATTAGCTCAGTCATCGTTATCATTACTGACAAGGGTGTTGCAGAAGTGCGGGGGCTTACGCTGGATGGAATTAATTCGAGATGGGGGGAGGCGAAGAGATCCCTGCGGGAGAAAGCATGTTGGGTAGGAGAAGATTTTAAAATATGTGCCTGGTGAGTTATTTGTTTGGATCTGGTTGTGTGCGTAGGCTAGATTCCTGGCGGTATGCACAAGGTATTGAATACTTGCAGAGCGAGAATTATTAGGAACGATTTGTTGTGATAGCCCGTGGGACTTATTTCCGTTGGTTCAGCCGATGATGTTATACGCCAGATCGTCGCATTCGTAGTAATGTTACTTCTGCGGGTATCGTGAATCGATGTGGCGGGCCCCAGTATCCCGTCCCACGGCTTACGTATATCCACAGCCCTTTGTGTCGATACAGTCCGCGATAATAACGATAGGCTAATGGTATTAGCAATCTCCAGGGAAAGAATTGGCCAGCGTGGGTATGTCCAGAAAGCTGCAGATGGAACCCGTATTGTTCTGCTTCGTTATAATTGACGGGTCTGTGATTAAGGTAAAGACGAAACCCGATCTGCTTATCGCTTACTTTAGTTGCTGCGGCTTCCATAATTGAACCAGAGCTATTATCTTGGTTATCAGAAGCTGAATCACTAGTCCCTGTGATGAGAAACTGGGAATTCTTCCATGGTATGATTTTGCTGGTATTTAATAACGGCAAGAAACCTAACTCACTGGCGTGTTCGATCCAAGATTGTGCGTTCCAATAATACTCATGATTCCCTGTGACATAGAATTTACCTGCCTTTGCTTGTAGCTGACCAAGGGGTTCGGTGTGGTGTTGTAAATCGCCGACATATCCATCCGCGAAGTCTCCAGTGAATACAATTAGGTCGGGTGCTATCTTTTCAATTAACCCTACGGTTCTTTCAACGTAATCTCGTTGAATTGTTGATCCGACGTGCAAATCTGATATCTGCGCAATAGTAAAGCCCTCAAATTCGTGCGCTAGACTATTGATTGGCACATCGACTTCATAGATTATCGGGCCCGCCAAAGCTGTGCGTAATCCTAATGTGCTAACGCCGATTGATGTTCCCAATAAGGTGTTGTAAAGAAACTCACGACGTCCCTCCTTGAATGGTGCTCCCCAAGATAAGCGGATGCTTTGGAATAAATCAAAGGGAAATGTCAGAATCATAGGTACTGGTCTAGTTTGATTCCTGCTTCAACCGCATGAATATGCTATACTATTCTCTAAATACATGAATATCAGATATTCTTGGTAATTTTTGTGAGGTAAATCTATGTTGAGCAGACGCACCTGTCCCAGTTGCA
>CAIRSR010000015.1 GCA_903881315.1 uncultured Thiotrichales bacterium
GGTTCGATCGCTTAGGTATGACAGATGTTAGCCGTGTTGGGGGCAAAAACGCCTCGCTCGGAGAGATGATTAGCCACCTCTCCGGCGTGGGCGTGAAAGTCCCAGGGGGCTTTGCCACCACTGCATCCGCTTTCCGTGAATTCTTGGCGCAGAATAATCTCGCAACCCGGATTGACGACGCACTACGTTCGCTTGATACCGAGGATGTAACTGCATTAGCAGCGACCGGCGAAAAGGTGCGACAATGGGTTATGGAAACGCCGTTTCCACCGGCCCTGGATGAGGCCATCTCTGCTGCCTACCACCAGATGGAAGCGCAAGCGGGTCATCCGGTTGAGGTCGCCGTCCGCTCCTCAGCCACAGCAGAGGATCTGCCCGAAGCATCCTTTGCAGGTCAACAAGAGACCTTTCTGAATGTGCGCGGCCTTGAGGCCGTTAAGCGTGCCGTCCACCACGTCTTTGCCTCCCTGTATAACGATCGCGCCATTGCCTATCGGGTTCACCACAGTTTTGCGCACGATGCCGTGGCTCTTTCGGCGGGTATCCAACGGATGGTGCGTAGCGACATCGGTAGCAGCGGCGTACTGTTTACCCTAGACACCGAGTCTGGATTTCGCGATGTTGTCTTTATCACCGCAGCCTATGGTCTTGGGGAGATGGTCGTGCAGGGGGCAGTCAACCCCGACGAGTTCTACGTCCACAAATTGGATCTCGTCACCGACCGACTCGCCATTCTCCGTCGCATACTCGGTACAAAACGAACCATGATGATCTATGGTGACGCCGCTGGTTCTGCGACTACCGTCGTGG
This sequence comes from uncultured Thiotrichales bacterium, assembly GCA_903881315.1. Taxonomy (GTDB): domain Bacteria; phylum Pseudomonadota; class Gammaproteobacteria; order CAIRSR01; family CAIRSR01; genus CAIRSR01. The sequence continues at coordinate 811 of CAIRSR010000015.1, forward strand.
ACGTGCCCGAAAAGGATCGACGCCGCTTTGCGCTCACCGACTCGGAGGTGGAAGCACTGGCAAAACAGGCCGTTCTTATCGAAAAGCACTACGGTCGCCCGATGGATATCGAATGGGGTAAGGATGGGCTAGATGGAGAACTCTATATTCTCCAAGCGCGTCCTGAGACGGTAAAGAGTCGCACCCAGCACATCACTCGCTACCATCTCCATACGCACGGGCAGATAATCTCTGAGGGACGGGCGATTGGCCAAAAGATTGGTGCTGGGGTTGCGCGGGTGCTCCACTCGGTGCGCGAGCTAGATAAGGTACGGCATGGCGACGTACTGGTCACTGACATGACCGACCCTGATTGGGAACCGATCATGAAGCGTGCTGCGGCCATCGTAACCAATCGGGGGGGGCGCACCTGTCATGCCGCGATCTTGGCGCGCGAGCTTGGTATCCCGGCGGTTGTCGGATGTATCGACGCAACTTCGAGCATTACTGATGGAGCAGAGGTAACGGTTTCCTGCGCGGAAGGGGATGTCGGCTATGTCTATGCGGGGCGATTGTCCTTCGAGAAAAAGGACATAACCCTCGACAGTATGCCGCCGCTACCGTTCAAGATTATGATGAATATCGCGCACCCCGATCATGCCTTTGATTCACAGTTCTTACCCAATGCGGGCGTTGGTTTGGCGCGCCTGGAATTTATCATCAATCGTAATATTGGCATACATCCGAAAGCGCTCCTCAATTACGCACAACTCAACCCTGAACTACGCGCCACCATTGATGAGCGGATTGCAGGCTATTCCGACCCCGTGAATTTTTACATAGAGAAACTGAGCGAGGGCATTGCTACGATTGCGGCTGCGTTCTACCCAAAACCCGTAATTGTGAGGCTGTCTGATTTTAAATCCAATGAATACGCGAACCTCGTTGGTGGCCGCGCCTATGAGCCCACCGAAGAAAACCCCATGCTCGGATTCCGTGGCGCATCTCGCTACATTTCCCAAAACTTTAGGGAGTGCTTTGATCTCGAATGCGTAGCGATACGCCGAGTTCGCGAGGATCGCGGCTTGACCAATGTTGAGGTCATGATCCCCTTTGTGCGAACCGTAGACGAAGCGCGGCAGGTGGTGGATCTCCTCGCCATCAATGGCCTGAAGAGAGGCGAGCACGGACTGCGCGTAGTCATGATGTGCGAGGTTCCTTCCAATGCCTTGCTCGCTGAGGAATTCCTACAATATTTTGATGGTTTCTCCATTGGTTCTAACGACCTGACCCAACTCACCCTGGGTCTCGATCGGGATTCAGGCCTCATTGCGTCACTCTTTGACGAACGGGATCCGGCGGTGTTGGCGCTTCTCTCTAAGGCGATTCAGGCCTGTCGGTCGCAGAATAAATACGTGGGTATTTGCGGGCAAGGCCCATCGGATCACCCAGATTTTGCTAAATGGCTAGTCGATGAAGGCATATCGAGCATTTCCCTTAATCCGGATACGGTAATAGAAACCTGGATGTTCTTGGCGGGAGAATCCATTAGCGCTACTGACTAACGCGCTCTGGATCGAATGGATGGGGCAAAGGAATAAACGGTTGGTAGTAGCGTTGCAATTAGCTCTGCAGATACTACTTGCTGCGCTTGTTGGAAGAAGATGATGGGTAACATGGATTCTTGTGTAGATACGGATAGGTAATGGGTCGCTAACCCAACCCTCCACCGCCGTGTTCCACTCGGTAATGGCAGGTTGGGGGTGTCGGCTCGGGGGTTGTGCTACAAGGAGGGTAGAGTGCGACGGATGAATGGATAGATGATGTCGCTTCTACTCTCCGTATACTGCATGATCGGGTAGGTATTCCTGCCTTATCAGTGGTAAACTGCGCTAACATGATGCGGTGTGCAGAGAACGCAGTCGCTCACGTATTTCAACACCTACTACATTGGCGAATCATCCATGACATCGTTCAAATCCGGATTTATCCCACTGCTTGGCGGTATTGTGCTGGCAATACTCCTAACATTTTTAATGATCTCTGATGTGCTGGCAGGCAATCGGCTGGTGCTAGAGGTGATCCTATTGGCCACACTGCTATCACTGGTGATTGGCGCAATCTGGCTTGCTCGTAGCGTAAGTGGCACCATGGACAGCCTGCGCGTGGCACTCCACCGCGTTGCAGACGCAAAGGATCTCTCCACGCGCATAGCAGATAACGGCAGCGATGATCTGAAGGAGGCCGCTCACGCCTTTAACTCGGTTATGGAAAGCTTTGAAGACATTGTTGAGCACGTCAACTCCTCCGTTGGCAAGTTGGTTAGCGAGGTTTCCCAACTGTCCGCTGTGGCCGAGAAAACCAATTCGGGCGCACAGCATCAGCGAACGGAGATTAGTCAGGTAGCAACTGCCATCAACGAGGTATCTGCCACGGTACACGAGGTCGCACGTAATACCGCTACCGCTGCGGAAACCGCCAACCGCGCAAAGACCGAGGCCGCAAACGGTCGACAAGTGGTGGCGAAGGCGATCGAGACCATCGGTCAGTTGGCCGGAGCCGTAGAACAGGTCGCGGGTGTTATCCAGCGCTTAGAAACGGAAAGCAACAACATTGGCACCATTCTTGACGTTATCCGTGGTATTGCTGAACAGACCAACCTGTTGGCGCTAAACGCTGCGATTGAAGCCGCACGCGCGGGTGAGCAAGGCCGTGGCTTCGCCGTGGTGGCCGACGAGGTGCGCACGTTGGCGAGCAGAACCCAGCAGTCCACTGCCGAGATCCAGGCGATGATCCAACGTCTGCAAACGGGAGCCCAGGAAGCCGTGCGTGCCATGAAGGAGGGTCGCCACCAAGCCGGAGCAAGTGTTCAGCAGGCAGCCAGTGCGGGTGAATCCCTAGAGGCCATCACCCAGGCAGTGGTTGCGATCACGGACATGAACACGCAGATCGCGACTGCCGCTGAACAACAGAGCGCAGTTGCTGAAGAGATGAACCGCAACATTATTAGCATTGGCAACGTCGCCGAGGACACGGCTAGTGGGGCCCACAAGACTGCCGACTCTAGTATGTCGGTAGTCCAAGGTGTTGAGGATCTACGGCAGTTGGTGCATCGCTTCAAGGGGGATGGGCGGAGAGGTTCTGAATCATCCTCAAGAAGCTCCCATTCTTCACGGGGCAAGTCACCAACGTCTAAGTCGAGATACTAGTAACTGCTCACCCCAGTCGCACGGAACGCGACTACTCTTCGCCAGTAATACCCCCTAGCGTCCTCAGTGCTAATGCTGTTTTGAACTGAGGCGGTCGGAGGCGTTACTGGCGATTTCGCTTATGACAACAACCCTTTACAGACTATAGTACATGTCGAACTCGATCGGGTGGGTGGTCATGCGCAGGCGCGTGACCTCCTGACTCTTGAGTGCGATGTAGCCATCGATAAGGCCATCGGTAAAGACGCCTCCTGCGGTGAGGAAGCCGCGATCCTGATCCAATGCGTCAAGGGCCATGTCCAAAGAATGACATACCTTCGGGATGCTCTTCTCTTCCTCCGGTGGTAGATCGTACAGATCCTTGTCCATCGGCTCGCCTGGGTTGATCTTGTTCATGATGCCATCAAGACCCGCCAACATCATGGCGGAGAAGGCAAAATAAGGATTCGCCATGGAATCAGGGAAGCGTACCTCAATGCGACGCGCCTTGGGGTTAGTCACATAGGGGATGCGGATCGATGCAGAGCGATTCCGCGCCGAATAGGCCAGCATCACCGGTGCCTCAAAGCCAGGCACCAAACGCTTATAGCTGTTGGTCGTGGGGTTAGTAATGGCGTTCAATGCGCGGGCGTGCTTGATGATGCCACCGATGTAATAAAGCGCAGTCTGCGACAAGCCACCATAAAGATTGCCGGTAAACAGGTTGACGCCATTCTTAGCGAGTGACTGGTGGACGTGCATACCACTACCATTGTCGCCGACAATTGGTTTTGGCATAAACGTGACCGTCTTGCCATAGGACTTGGCAACATTCCAGAGCACGTACTTGAGGATCTGCACCTCGTCGGCCTTGTTGATCAACGTGCCGAACTTGACGCCGATCTCATTTTGTCCAGCGGTAGCCACCTCGTGGTGGTGTACCTCGACGCTGAGCCCCATCTCTTCGAGCGCCAAACACATCGCGCCACGGATGTCATGCTGGGAATCAACCGGTGGTACTGGGAAATAACCGCCCTTAACCCCAGGACGGTGGCCCAGATTGCCTCCGTCATAGGTTCTGTCGGTATTCCAGGAGGCCTCTTCGGAATCAATCTTGCAGAAGCTACCGGAAATATCAGCCCCCCAGCGCACATCATCAAAGATGAAGAA
>CAIRSR010000016.1 GCA_903881315.1 uncultured Thiotrichales bacterium
AAATATTTTTGAACTCCTCCATATTGGAAAGCGACAATGATGGCATAGGTTTTCCGCCAACAAAGGCATCTTTGCTAAGATGGAATCGCATTCCTTGGCATACCTCTAACGGTGCAGATAAATCAGGTAGCTCAACAATAAAACCATTAATGCGAGAAAGGAAATCCTGTAGCTTTTCTAGTCTTATTAAATAACTGACCGCATTTTGATGGGCAGTGCTTGACGTTAATTGTTGCGCCTGACAAAGCGAGTTAAACATATGCCTCTTTTGATGGAATACGCTGTCGCTACCCTCGGCTCGATGATGAACCATTAGATCGAAATACAATCCAAGTATATCTATTTCGGCGAGACCGCCAGAAACCTCATTCAGAATCGCCCGAGACCGTAGATAACTACCACAGAAGATAAAAACACATTTATCTAACTGCAATGGAATCTGTCCAATAGATAAAACCAAACCACCCGACATAGGATTGATTAGAAACCGAATGAGAGAAGATCCTTGCAGTGACACATCGAACTCATCCACCAAAACAAACGGAACCCTCCCTTTTCGCCTAATTCTGAAGATCTCAGAAATCATGGAGCCTACGCCTGCGTAGTCCGCTACATCAGCGAAATTTACCTCAAGGTATTCCAGTTCCTGTCTATTACCGACAGTTTTTGGTGCTGTACCTACTTTCGAGCAAATATGCTTGGCATAATACGACTTACCCGCACCTGGTGGGCCAAGAATAAGATTATTGAGAGGAGACTTGGGCGAACCATCAAGGTAAGTCCGTACCTTTTCTATTCCATCTGTCAGCTGTTTTGAAAAGTGCGGCAAATAGTTACTCATAGCTTCTACCGGATAGGATACAGACAATTAAAACCTGAAAGCTTTGTAGGTGCGAGACAACGATATTCCCCGCACAAGTTACCCGCAAGCATCGCCTCTCCTACCCCTTTAAATCTGAGGAAGGCAAATAGATCACCATCTTCAGCCGGATTGTTGTTATTCGTCCACGCCTCATCCCACTGAGGTGTTGCAAGTTTTGGCTCTGCCTGATCCATACACTTAGTTTTAAATTCCATACTCTTTAGCAACTCAACCTTGCTTCCTAGTTCGTCTGATGCTATGTCAGACTCGCCAATGGCAATAAGTTTGTCCAGAAGTTCGGTTACGCCAGCCAGCGTCATTGCTGCGCTAAACGCATTACTGCTCGGAAGCATTTTCAACGAATAGGCAAACAACAGGTTCTGATGAATGCCATCATCCCATATCTTAGAGAAGGCTGACTTCCAAAGTGGTATCCCGTCTCTTACCTTGTCATGTCCCCATACCTTTGGATTCGTATAAATACGAATACCATGAAACTCTAATTCATGTTCGATTAACTCAATCCTACACAATCCATAATGAGCAAGTCGAAAGGCACCCCCCGTGATTTCTTCAATTGTAAAGTAACGATAGGTGCCTAGTAGCGACAGACAGATCCCCAAATTCTTGATCTGGTTATTTCGCTTGTCCCCTATAACGTATTTCCCGTCAAACCAGGCCGACAGAATATCTGCTGGCAACGTAGTACGGTGATCTACGAGAAATGTCTTGCCCGCAGAAGTATCTACTGTCTCCGGTTTTGTCATCAAGGATGCGCCTCTTAGGTAATTAACTACAATCTTACTATTACGGAAAGTCGACTAGCCCATTCCAATAGTAGCCACTCATGGAAATCCACAACATCTTGGCTAACACATCTAAATCACTAAACATTTTACACCCCACCCACGGGCAATTCACTAATTAACTAGGTCAACTAACAAGCAAGATCCATTACTGGAAACTTAGGATAACCGCAAGGATTGAACCAAAAAGTTTCTACCAAACTATGGTATAACTAACTACGCGATTCTAGACAACGCCCCAACTTTTGCAATATATCCACTGTCAAAAAACTTTACACCCACACCCCTTGTGCAACTCTATCGCTAGTGTTACGCTAAGAAGTTGACAAAGCGCCGGTGCAGCCTTCAGCCTCGCAACCGATTGTTCTTACAAATAAATCTAGCGCCCCACCCAGCGCCTCTCTCCACGGAATACCGCCTAGACCCATCGGGTGGATTGTGTCTTTACCGCATTCTTAGTCTCCGAGAAAGTAGGTAATCGGTTGATTAGTAGAAGGAATATCATCCTCAGAAGGGTGACGAATGCCTCCTATCACGGCGACGCAGATCAACGAAAAAAATTTTAGGGCAACGCGCTCAGCATGGTCGACGTCTACGGTGGTGGGTGCTAATACCCAAGATCCGCCAGGTCGAGATTCGGTTGCGCAAGGTTCACACTCTGCCCCGAGTTCTTTCTCCTTGGGCCGACCTTATGCCTTGTTCTGCTGACAATCAAGGCGTGTGGAGTAACACAATGGATTTTAGTGGTGTAAGATAGCGCATCTACTTTGAGGCGCTTGGCGGCAAATGCTACCCGATCCCAAACTCCCGCTGACCGATCTGGCCATTTCCGATGAGGATGTGCTGGACGCGATGCGTCATATCCCAGGCTATCTGGACATCACCCTTAGCGATTTTCGCGCTCTCTACCATTTTGCGCATAATCATGCGGTTGCGCGTACCTTTGCCCATGTTCAGGCAAGTCATCTCATGACTCGCGACATCAGGCCGGTACGCCCTGGGGATATGTTGGATATGGCAGCCCGTTCGATGAACGAGCAGGGTCTAAAATCGATTCCGGTCGTTGATGAGGATGGCTGGGTTGTCGGCATCCTCACCGAAGAGAACTATCTGCGTCGCTTTGGGGTAGATGGATTCCTGGGGCTCATGCTGCGACTCATGGCAGAACCAGACGGGTTTAGTCATCGCTGCCACGAGACGCCGGTCAGTGCCGTCATGACGACTCCAGCGATAACGGTAATGGAGCGCGCTGACTTTGCCGGGATTGTGCTTGCCTTCCGCAAATGCCAAGGACGCAGTCTGCCGGTCGTGGATGGTGCAGGGCAACTCAAAGGGATCCTCATGCGTCGGCAATTTGTGGACGCCTGCCACCTTGGCCCCTTTGGAGAGATTGAGCCCTGAGCCGATTTAGCCAGCACCAAGCGGTGCCAAGCGTCATCATCGCCCAAAGTGCGCAGGAGCAAGATCAACTGGGGTGATGGGAGGGTGCGGTGGCGATCTGCGCAGGGTTCACACCCCAAAGATGCGCACTTGGCATAGGGACGGGGATGATCGCCACAAGTACAGAGGGATTTCTTTATCCAATGGCAGATGAGGCGAAATTCTTTACGAGTGGCGTTGCCGTGATTGTGCCAATATCGGCGCACACCCCATCCAGGGCTCGCCGCATCCACTGAAACACAGATTCTCGCTAGGTTCGACCCATGCTAAGCCGCATATCCTTGTCACCCTTTATCACAACCTTGATCCTCCTGCTGCTAGTCACGGTCGCAAGGGCCGAGGAGACCGACCTGGTCGTCTTGTTGGACAATGCGAGTAGCATGAAACAACACGACCCGGGCTTTTTGCTGCGTCAAGTCGTGTCCTCCTTTGCCGGGCAGCTTACCCCCAATACCCGCATCTCGTTATTTGCCTTTGATGAGGACAGCACCCGCCTCATGCCGTTTCGTGCGGTGGGTTCTTCAGAGCAAACGATACGCAAGTCCCTACAACAGATCTCGTATCGTGCGACAGGCTCTGATCGGGCAAGTGCCATCGAAAAGGCCATGCACCTCTTAGAACACAGCGCCAAGACACAATCCGCAAAGGCGATTGTGCTCCTAACCTCTGGCGCTGCCGAGGACAACGCAAAAGCGAAAAAACAACGCAACACGAGCGGGCTCTTGCACGAATTGGCCAAGGAATGTACAGAGGAGGAGATCCGTCTTTTTGCCATTACCTTTGCCAAAGGCGCTAACGACCAGTCCCTACTGTCGTTTGCCCATCAAACCCACGGTCGTTTTTTTCATGTATCCACACCCGATGGGATGGCAGATGCCTTCCATAAGCTTGCGCTGGTCATTGCGCCAAGTGTCGCCACCCGTGCGGGCAACGACGCCGCACCCGCCACCAAACCGCTCGGCGTAACGCCGCTTGCCATCCCGCCAGCCGCGCCGTACACCCCGGCAATCCTTGCGACCCCACCAGCGGTTCGCGTACCGGCTCATCCCCCCGTAGTCCGTGCGACACAGCCAAGCACCCGCGTACCTGCCGCTGCCCCTCCGCCGCCGATTGCTACGATCGAAACAACCCCACGCGGAGCCGTAGCGCCCGAACCACAGAAAGAGGCCGCAGTGCCAGCAAGCCCCGCTGCCCCGACACAGGCGGGTCGCAGTGTTTGGTTGGTGTGGTTGCTCTGTTTTGGCGGTATCGCTGTCTTGTTATGGAAGCTGCGCGAAAAAGTGGCTGCCATCCATGTCGGGAGCTACTTCCAAAAGGTGCGTTGTGCGCTCTGTAGTGGCCCACAGCAGGTAGGTGGGTCAGAGCTGCTATGGTCTTGGGTGGGTGGTTTTTTTGGCATCGCAACCGTCGTCTTGGTCGCGAAGTGGCTCTTCCATAGCGGTGATGATCAACTGTTGGTGATTGGTTCGCTTGGTTCCTCGGCGGTGCTGGTCTACGGTGCGCCGCGCAGTCCGCTCGCGCAGCCACGCAACCTGGTGGGTGGACATATTGTCTCGGCCATCGTCGGTGTCGCCTGCTACAAGCTCTTCCCCGATATCCCCGCGTTTGCGGGTGCACTCGCGGTCGCGTCCGCAATCGCTATGATGCAGGTAACCTGCACCCTGCATCCCCCGGGTGGCGCTACCGCACTCGTTGCCGTCATCGGCTCGGCAAACGTCCATCAACTGGGATGGCTCTTTGTCCTGCTACCAGCAACCCTCGGGCCACTCGTCCTGCTCGTTGTTGCGGTGCTGGTAAACGCCATCCCCGAGACCCGTCGCCACTTGGTCAAGGCCTACTGGTCAAGCACCTAGCAGTCTGTCGGACTTGATCGGTAGGTTGTTGATTACGAAAGAGAACCAAAATTGATAGGCAGCCGCAAAAGCAAGAAAAATCAGAAGATTGCGCAATAACTCCGCCAGGCTGCGAGGGTGGTGCGCTACCTGTCTGCCTGGTTCTGGTGTATGCTGGGGCTAATTACAAGCGTGTCTGAATGAATCACCATTTTTTGCGATCCAAAGACGGGGCAGCCGTTCTTGGGGGAGGGATGTTGGTGGCACGTTATGCCTCCGGTGGTTCGCGCCTTGCGTCCGCCGCGACTCGCGACTCACGCGAACTTGCCATGTCTCCCGCAGTGGCTTAACGCCGTGATCGGGGTGCCTCGCGTTGTGTCTTTGCCCGCGATGCGGCTGCGGGCCCCGACCGAAGGCCCGCCTCCTCACGACTACGCTGGGTGCGTCGCGCTCGCTTCGTCCCTTGTGCCCCTTACTGGTTAGGTTGAACCAAATCGATGGGATGCGGTCGAATAGAACACACCCTAGCAGCAATCAACACACCCTGAGGAAAACATCATGAAGAATATGTTGTTAGTTATGTTTGCCGCGTTCATGAGCCTTCTGCTCGTCATGGGCGATGCGGATGCCCGCATGGGGGGTGGTAAAACACTTGGTAAAACAAGCCCGAGCTATTCGCGACAAGCAACTTCCCCATCGGTTGCGCCGACCTCACCGGCAGCTACTCGTCCTATGGCCCCAGCGGCAGCGCCGGCCTCTTCTGGCATGAGTCGCTGGCTTGGCCCGCTGGCTGGTCTTGCCGCAGGCGGATTGCTGGCGTCGATGTTTATGGGGCATGGTTTTGAGGGGCTCCAGTTCCTAGATATCCTGATCATGCTTGGGATAGGGGTTGGGGTCTTCATGCTGATCAAGATGTTCCGCGCTCGCAGCCAGATGGCTGATCCAAACGAGCGATTCGCAACGGCAGGTGCTACCAACATTGAGCGTTTTCAGGCTACTGGCTTCGACCCGCATCTGGTTGGTGGCGGGGCCAATGCGCGTCCGCTAGATGCTGCCCATCTCGCCTGGTTTAATGAGGAGAACTTCCTCCAGAACGCCCGTACCTATTATCTACAACTCCAAGAGGCCTGGGACGCCAACCGGATGTCGGAGATCGAGGAGTACGTGACCCCCGAACTGTATCGGGTATTGGCCGCGCAACGTGCCGAGCTTGGCGCGACCTTCACTGAGGTCGTCAATCTCCGGCTCGATTTCCTCGGACTCGCGACCGAGGGGGACACGGTCTTTGCCGGGGTACGTTACAGTGGTCTGGTGCGGGAGCAACGCGGAGCCGCGCCGCAACCCTTCGCCGAGACCTACCACATCCAGCGCTCTCTCTCTGATCCCAACGCCAACTGGTATATTGCCGGTATCCAGCAGGGCTGATCGGATGGTGACCTCACCCCCTACCCCCTCTCCATAGCTGGAGAGGGGGATTCGGCGACCGTTCTACAGCCATCCCGCAATAATGTCTGGGTCTTCTGAGAGGGCCTTCTGTTCTCCTTCGTTTGGTGCGGGGCCCCGGCTCATGACCGGGGTACCTCGCGCCATCTTCCTTTCTAGCAGGCTGGCAAGGTCTTTCGGGGTGGGACGGGGGGCAGCTTGCTCGCCTCACCTTCTTTCTCAGGACTCCCCGCTTGCGGTAAGACGCGCTGTGTTTACCCCTCTCTCTCCGTGGGCAAGTGCCAGCTTACCGCCATCACCGCGACGAGCACAAGCAACCCCAGCACGGCAATAGAGGCCACGGGGTTCGCGCCGTGCGCTGCCGCAAGACCATAGATAAAGGTGGCGATGGTCATCCCTGTACTCTCGAAGAACTGTTGAACCGCAATGGTGTTGCCGCTGCCTATCGAGCGGTGACCGATCTCTTGGAGGGCGGCGTTGATCGGGACTACAAATAGCCCCCCCGCCAATCCCACCAGCAAGAGTACTGCGCGTGCTGTCCAGATGTCATGCGATGTCTCGAGCAACAGGATGGCAACCCCCATCACGTAAGCGGCAAAACGCGCCCGTCGCAGATGTTCGAGGGGAATAATCCGTGGTGCTGCGACCGCACCAAGCGCGATGCCAACGGCAATGGCGAGGGTAAGTTTTGCGATATCCTCACTGTCGTGGAGATCGAGAACTACCGGAGCCCAATTGACTAACATGACGCGCAGCGCTACCGCAGCAGACCAAAAGAGCGCCACCCCAAGCACACAAAAACGCGCCCGAGTTGTGCTCAGTAGCCCCCGCGCCAATTGAAAAAAGTGATAAATGGCGTTTGCTGGGTGCTGCTCCTGAATGCGCGGTGGAATGCGCACGATGAAAGTGGCAGCGAGCGCAGAAACTAGAAACAGGCCTTCGATCATGCCGAGTGCAAGATGAACAGAATGATCGGCGACGGCCCCACCGGCAACACTACCGGTGAGGATAGCGAGAATGGTGGTGCCTTCGATCCAACCGTTTGCTTTCACCAGGGCGTCATGAGGCACCAGCTCTGGCAAGATGCCGTATTTGGCCGGACTGTACATTGCTGCTCCGACCCCCACCACGGCATAAGAGATCAACGGGTCAACCCCAAGGAACATGAGGCCTGCCCCAAGGGCCTTGGTGATATTGGCAGTAATGAGCACCACCGCTTTGGGCCGACTGTCGGCGAAAGAACCAACCCACGGTGCCAAGATCACAAAGGCGGCAATAAATATCCCTTGCAGCACGGGGATGTACCAAGGAGGGCTGTTGCCGTTTTGCATGACCATGGCCAATGCGGTGAAAAGGATGGCATTGTCCGCAAAGGCGGTCAGAAACTGGGCTAGCAATAAGACGTAGACGTTGCGATTCAAAAGGGAACTCCGTTGCGCAAGAGCACACACTCTATCAAAAATTTGACACGGGTTGGGGTGATATGGTCAGCCAAAAAATAATCTTTCACTTTCTGTTTGTAGGGGGATGGATCGGAACAACGGAAATGTTTAACATAGGCGTGCTGGATTGATACGGCGGAATGGCGCATGCGGAATGCGTAGTCTAGTGCCCAATAGGGCCTAGCCAATCCAACGTGAGACAACACAGTGCAGAGAATGCGGGGGATTTTGTATTTGCGGTAGGTTCCAAAAAGCAGCGTCTTAATTTGGGGAGCAGCGCAACCATGCGTGCGGTTCTGTGGGTAGCGATCGTGATGTTGGTAGTAGCACTGCCAGCGATGGCAGCGACCGAGGGTTTGGCGTTGAACGACGACTCATCCTCTGCGCAGTATTGCAGTACGTCTGTGGATGGACAGATGCGTTCCAAGGCAACAAAAAGCACCATTCAACGCCTTTCCTTTTGGCAGGCGGCCACCTTTATCGGAGGGGGTGCCCTTGGTGTTCTGTTTGTTAGTCGCATTGTCTCGAGGGTGATAGCGGTTGACCGTGCCCCGCTCCTGATTATGGGGGCGTTATTCGGCGCGACACTCGGCGGCCAATGGTGTGGTAAGGATCTATGGCCTTGTTGACCGATAGGGAGAAGTCGGCGGTGGCGCGTAGTGCTCTCATTCCCCCGAGTGGCGTGATTGGCTTGTTATGCCTCGCTCGGTAATTGCTCTCCTCCTCCTCTTCAGTGCAGCAGCGGCCTTGGCCGCTGATTTTTCGGCCAAGGATCTTGATGGTCGGAGTCATTCCCTGGCGGGGTATCACGGCAAGTGGGTTGTGCTCAATTTCTGGGCAACCTGGTGCCCCTACTGTGCTGCGGAAATCCCCGATCTCAACGCCTTCTATCGTGCCCACAAGGGCAAGGATGCCACAGTGCTGGGCCTAAATGTCGAGGATGTGGACGCGCTTAGCGACGATGAGCTCGTCGATTTTGTGCATACCAACGCCATCGCCTATCCGGTGGTGCGTACCACCTCTGCCATGGTGCGCGCCATCGGCCCGGTGCGGGGGCTGCCCACAACCTATTTGCTCAACCCGGACGGCAAAATCGTGGCGCGACAGGCCGGCCCCATGACAAGTGCTGACCTAGAACGCTTTATCAGCACGCATTAGAGAATAGGTAACCGTTCACTCCCCCTCTCCCCAGTGGGGGGATCTGAATGGTCACGAAAATATTTTTCCCTGGGATGTTTTGGTGGTTGAATGGCGGCGACACCCGCAGCATAGAATAATAGCGCTCTGCAGAAGACCTGGTGGCTTTCGTCCGTAAACATTGTCCTATATTATTCGGGATTGTTAGGGGCGCGAGCGTTCCACTCGCGGTCGCGTTGCTGCTGTGACCAGTTCTGTTGGGTGATGGGCGTGGTGCCTATGGTTCAAGGGTGATTCCATGAGATTACAAGTTCTTGGCTGTGCAGGAGGGATTGGTAACGGTCGGCGGACAACCTCCCTGCTAGTAAACGGGAGCTTTCTGATTGATGCAGGCACCGGGGTAGGCGACCTCTCGATGGAGACGTTGTGTCGCATCTGTCACATCTTCTTTACCCACTCCCACCTCGACCATGTGACTTGCATGCCGTTTTTGGCGGACACGGTCTTTTCTCGTCACACGACCTTTGTCGAGTTGTACGGCCTCGCTGAAACCCTAGCAGCGATACGCACCCACATCCTCAACGGAACGATCTGGCCCGACTTTGCCGCACTCCCCCCCGATCACCCGTTATTGCGTTACCGTGCTGTCCACAAGGGTGAAACGATCGTAGTGGAGGGTGTCGAGGTCACAGTGATACCTGTCAATCACTCGGTACCGGGGGTTGGTTATTTGGTCGATGACGGCAGCCACGCCTTTGCTTTTAGCGGTGACACCTCTACCAATACCAGTTTCTGGGATGCCCTGAACGCTCACCCACGGCTCGATCTCGTCATCGTTGAGGTCGGTTTTCCTGACGACCAGCTAGCACTTGCCAAGATCAGCGGCCATTACACTGCTTCGCTGCTCGCCAAGGATATTGTTCAGCTACGTCATCAGGTGCCCATCTATATCACCCACATGAAGCCCGGCCTAGAAGAACAAATTCTAATGGAGTGCAATACCCACATGCCGGATTATCATATCACCCCGCTCGCCGATGGCATGATCTTCGAGTTTCCCTAAATGGGCAGCCGGATGGCCAGGGCAGCGTTTATCGACAAGCGCCACCTCTCTGCTGCGATGCCCCAAGAATCCCTCCCGCTGCGCTGGTCGCCTTGGTAGTTTTATGAGACACAGTCCAGTCGCGGGTTGTTTCCTAGCAGCGCTGTTTCTACCACTGTCTGTTATCGGCAAGACGACCTGTGCCCCAATCAGTGTCGGGACGGTAGCGCCAAGCCAGGTCTATTCGCAGTTGCCCTATGCCCCCGGGGATCGCGCCGAGTATGCGATAAGCTACATGGGAGTATCCGCCGGTTATGCCTATCTTGAGGTTCATCCGCCGCTGCTCCGCGATGGCGTGTGGTATCAGGCCTACGAGGCAGACGCCCGTACTGGAAATTGGTATCGCTGGGTATTTATTGGCCACGATTCGGTTTGGTCTTACGCGACACCCAGCGGGTTGGCGTCCCGTTATGTCTTAGATCAAGACGAAGGGAAGATGTTTGGGTGGCGTACCCGCAAACACACCGAGATCCAATTCGATCAAGCCGCCTGTGTTGCCACCGAAACGATCGAAGAGGCCGACAAGAAACCCGAGACCGAACGGGTTGCACTCGACGCTCACGTACTAGACGCCCTCTTGGCAACCTTCCGTCTACGTGCCTTGGATTATCGGCCAGGCTCTGCGGTGCAACTGCCCCTGTACTCGTCACGCAAGACCGCAACCCTTGAGGTGACTGGGCTCAGCCAAGAACAGGTTCGAGTGCCCGCTGGGGTTTTTTCGACCATGAAGCTAGATCTGCGCACCTATCTGAATGGCGTCCAACAAGCGGGAGGGCTAACCGTGTGGGTGGCGTTAGAGAAACCAGAGCATCCGCTGGTGCGCATTATCACCGAGGTCGCTGCCGGTTCCTTGCTGCTTGAGCTAAGCCAATTTAAGCACGGCACCCCGCCCCCTGAGTGAAAGAAGGCCGCTCAACGGTCGCACACGGAACCCTGCTATGCTTTGGGTTTGCCGGGTGGAACGCGAAGGGGGTCTTGATTAGCGGTGACTCTTCTGTTTTTACAACCGATTGCTTCTGTCAATGAACCGCATCCACCCGGAAGGATGCGCCACAGTTCGATCGAAAATCAGGCCGCGCCTGTTTAAGCAACTGGCCAAGGTTTGGTGTCCCCGCGATGGTTGCGGGTAGGGCAATAAAGATATCCGTGAGATTACCGCCATAGCAGGTCAATTTCAGGCGTTCGTGGGCACCACTACCTAGGTCATGGTCGATCTCATCCAGAAAGACCTTGGTTGCAACAACCTCACCGAGGTGATGCGCCATGAACGCGCCAACGCCAGATTCGTTGAATTGACGGACGAGCGTGATGGCAGTCGCAAAGTAGGCGTTCACATCCCAAACCTTTTGGCAGACGCCATGTTTGTACCACTCGTAGCGCTGCAGACAAGAACCAGCGGTGGCACTCGGCATAATCTCCCCGAGCGCCTGCTGCACCGCAGTAGTGAGCGGCAGGGCCGGGTAGCTACAGAAAGGCTTCGGAACCGTTTCTGCGCCACAGAAGGCGTATTCGGTTCCACACTGCGAACGGTTTGGCCAGAGACCATGGAGGGTAAAATTGTGCGTTGCCGAAACCGATACCTGGTTACACTCAGGGTTATGACTGCCGTGGTGGGTCTCGCAGAAGGCAGGCTGCCAACTCACCGCGAGGATGTAGCCATCGGCAAGTCCGGCGATGTGGCAGGCGTTGCCTCCCCCACCCGCGAGGCTTACCATTGCATCGCCCGATGCCGTGCCCCGCGTAGTTGGCGGGCTGCTGACCAGGCCCTGGGCGGTATCTCTGTGCGGCGCAGTGGCGGCAAGGATCCCGCACTCGGCAGCTACCCAGCGCTCAGGAGGATTCACCCCCGCCACCCGTACCCGATACCAGGTGGGACTGGTCGGCTGGTTCGCCTCCAATAAGGGGTAGCTCACCCCGGGGGCAACCAGTGCGCCGTCGGGATTGGTCTGCTTATTCTTCGAGACATAGGCCGGGCACGAGCGTGTCACGGTAAAATTACCATCGGCCACCACTGCCAAGAGTGGCATGGGCAGCAGCCCCAAAACGATCATAATCAGCAGGATGGGCTTCATCATCACCAACAGACACCTCATGCGATGAACTACTCTCTCGTCTATCCAAGAACACACACCGCCTATCATATCACGCTACTGTTGGGGCTGCTTTTGCTGATGGTGACAGGTGAGGTGTGGGCGGCAACCTGCACGAGTAAGGCTTCTGGACTTTGGGGGGCTTCTAGCTCATGGAATTGCTCCTCAGATCATACGATACCCATTGCCGGAGATACTGCCGTCATTGCCAATGGTTTCACTATTACATTAAACACAAAAACCGCAACGGTGGCTGCGCTCACCATTAACAGTGGCGGTACGTTCAATGAGACCAACAACGCCACAAGTTATAATGTAGGCAGTGTTACCAACAATGGCAACTACAATGGCGGTGCGGGTAGCGATACGTTCACCGGAGCCTTTACCAACGGCGGTACCTATACTGGTGGCAGTGGTAGCATCTCCTTAAGTGGTAATTTCTCTAACAGTGGCACCTTCACGGCGGGTGGCACCTGGACTTTTAACGGGGCCTCCGCACAAACCGTCAGCGGAACAGCCACATTTGCAAACCTTAGCATCAGCAATACTACTGGCGTTACCTTTTCCAATACGCTATCCATCAGCGGAAATTTATTGAACACCGGAACCTTTACAGCAAACGGTACTACCACCCTCGGTGGAACCTCCGCCCAAACAATTGGCGGCACCGGCACAACCACCTTCGCAAACCTTACCATTAGCAACACGAGCGGCGTTACCCTGGCGGGTAATACCACCGTCAGCGGTACCCTAGCACTCGGGGCCAATACAATAACAACGGGTAGTTATACCCTAAGCGCGACCGGCAATTGCACCAGTGCGATTACCCGTAGCAGCGGCTTTGTGATCGGAAATTTGCAATTAACCTTTCCCTCGGGTACTACCACCTGCACCTATCCGATTGGTACCGGCACCACCTATGCCCCGATTAACCTGACCCCCACGACTACCAGCAGTGGCACACTGACGGGCAGCACGACGGCAGGCGACCATCCGCAGATTGCCAGTGCCTTTGTCAACAGCGCTTATGACGTGAACCGCTATTGGACACTATCCGCCACGGGTGACACATTGACTACGAACAATGTGTCGGGCTATAGCGTAACCTTTAATTTCGCATCCAGCGAAGTCGATGCGGGCGCAACCGTATCAACCTTTGTGGTTGATCAATACGTCAACGGAGCCTGGTCATTTCTACTAACCCCTTCGGCTACCAGCAGCACCTCGGTCAGTCTTGCCAGCGTGGCGGGAGCGTCCGGTTTCGGTGACTTTATTACCGGCCAATACCAAAACAATTGCTACCACGAGAACTTTGCCCGTGCCAATGGAGCCCCAGGCAACAATTGGTCAGTGGGAACAAGAACTGGCAGTTGGACGCCCCAGATTGTAACGGTAAATTCATCAAAGCGGTTGCAACTGACCGACACCAATGGTGGCGAGGCCACCTGGGCCACCCTCCGTACCGGATTTCCCGGAGCAGGAAATAGGGTATCGTTAGATTTTGATGCCTACGCCTACGGCGGCACTGGCGCTGATGGCATCGGGATCATCCTCTCGGATGCTGCAATACCGCCGGTGGCTGGGGCCTTTGGCGGTTCGATGGGATATGCACAAAAGAGTAACCCGGGATCAGACTGTACGAATACCGGCGGCTGTCCTGGATTTTCTGGTGGCTGGCTCGGTGTTGCGCTGGATGAATACGGAAACTTCTCCTCAGCAACCGAGGGACGTTACCTTGGCCAGACGCAATATGGTTATAACGGGTCAACTGCGGTCGTGCAATCGGTTTCTGCGCGGGGCTCGGGCTCTGGCATGTCAGGGTATAAGTTTATCGCGGGCACTAATTCGCTCACACCCCATATCGATGGCACGGCGAACCAGAACGCCAACCCACCCTATCATTACCGAATTACCGTGGATCATACGAATAGTATCAATGCCTACCTATCGGTTGAGCGCGACACAACCAGTGGTGGTTCCAATTACACAACCCTACTCGGTTGCGCGGCTGGCAACATCTCAGGGTGCAGTGGCGCGATTGACGTACTGAATCCGGTGAACAGCCAGAGTGCTGTGCCAATTACCTGGCTCTTTTCCTTTACTGGCTCAACCGGTGGTTCCACCAATTATCATCAACTGGGTGGTATGCAGGTATGCACAACCTTTGGTTTCCAGGCAATTACCCTCGATCACCTCGCCATCTATGAACCAGGGAGCGCCTGCACCGGCAACACGAGCCCGGCATCGGTAACGATAAAGGCGTGCGCGAACAGCGCTTGTACCTCGCTGTATCTTGGAACGGTGACGGCGACCCTTTCTACGTCGGGTAACGCCGCCTGGTCAACCACGCCAGTTACCTTTAGTGGTGGGCAGACAACCGTGACCCTGACCGATAATACGGCGCAATCCGTCAATGTTGGCGCAACCGCCACCAGCCCTACGGCGGCAAACGCAACAACCTGTTTTAATAATGCGGGCACCAGTGTTTCTTGTAGCAGCGCCGTTACCTTTAGCGCCTGTACTTTTGATGTTGTCGAGGTGGGCGCGAATGCCTTTACGCCCATCTATACTAAACTGGCGGGAGTAAATTTTAGTCTAGACGTAAAATCGTTATCTAGCACATCACAGAGCGTTACCAAGGCAGAGATTGTGGATGCGAGCAGCGGCACTTGCGCCACCTATCCGTCACTCGTCACTGCCTCGCTCCCATCGCCAGCGCTGCCCGCAACATTTACCGCAAACCAGACAAAACCCTTTTCTTCGTTCTTAGATAATAATGCTGTGCGCAATGCGCGGATCCGAATTACCTATGGCAGTAGCCTCTATGCCTGTTCCTCGGATAATTTTGCGATTCGCCCCACGCAATTTACGCTCGCCACTTTGGCGACCAATACCGCGACCACGGGTACTCCGGTATTCAAGGCGGGCACCGACTCCCCAACGGTTACTGCCACGGCGGTCAATAATAATGGTGCAGCCGTTTCTGGTTATGACGGCACCCCGAAGTTTAACCTAACGCCAGGAAGCTCGATGCTTACTGTTGGAACGCCTACCACCCAAACGCTCGGCACCCTTAGCGCAACGGCTTTTCCAAAAGCCAATTCTAGCACAGGGGTTGCCCAGACCTTTGTGACCTATTTCGACGCTGGGAATCTTACTATGGCGGCGGGTGTTGTGTATGACGACGGGTTTACTGCGGTGGATGCAACGAAAACCTATCCAGAATGCACGTCGGATTTCAGCAATACGGTAAGCGGCGGGAAATACGGTTGTATGTTTGACTCAACCGCCGCACTGGGGTTGGGGCGGTTTATCCCCGATCATTTCTCGATGACCTCGCCGACACTCACCCCAGGCTGTAGCGCAGGCACGAACCCCTATACCTACATGGGGCAAAACTTCCCAATGAGTTTTACGCTAAATGCGCTGAATAGCCTCAGCCAAAACACCATCAATTATGACCAAACCAAATTCGCTGCTGCGTTTGGCACAACGACGTGGGCCAATTACGGATTCACCTTCACCAATGGCGGCAGTTCAACGCTCGGCCAGGGGGCTTCTAGTCCTACGGGTACGTGGTCTAGTGGGGTCGCGAGTATTAGCGCATCGGGCAATTACGCCCGGCGAACCAGTGGGCCCGAAGGGGACTTTCCCACGTTTTCGGTCTACGCTGCGCCCTCGTATCTTGATGGCGGAGCAACGGTAAGTGCCACCAGCACACTCATCGGCACCACCCAGATGCGCTATGGGCAATTGTGGCTTGGCAACGCCTATGGCGTAGATAATGCCAATCTGTCGATCCCTTATACATTCCAGTATTGGAAAGGCACCGCGTTCGTGACCAACACCGATGACAAGTGTAGTGCATTCACGACATCCAATATCGCCCTTGCCAATTATCAGATCAATACCTCCAGCATGAACAGCAGCCACCTCGGTGCCCCTACCAACAGCACGAGTGGTGGTGGCGGGACAATTACCTTGACTAAACCAACCCCGAGCGGTAATACCTATTACACGGGTAGCGTTGACCTCGTGGTTAATCTTGGCGCAACCGCCTCGACGACATCGAATAGTCCCGCACCCGATCAGGTGACTACCACCTCGGGCGCAGGCTTAAGCTACCTGCGCGGCAATTGGTATACCAGTTATCCCTGGACAAGCGACCCCATCTGTCGCGCCACCTTTGGTGTGTACAACAGCCAACGCCCAAGCGGCGTCTCTGGGCCGGTCTATCTGCGGGAGAATTATTAACGGTATGCGCGGATTGCTCACCGCAGCAAACGTGCTATTCTATCTTGCAGGGATGCGTAGGCGCTGGCTTAAATTATTTTACACAACACGTAGCACGGTGATCGCAAATAAACGGCAATTGCAGCGAATGAGTCATTACCCAACGACGTGAATTAACAGTGCAATATATTTCATCGGTTGGCCATGCGGCGCATATCCGGTACTGGGATTCTCCTCGTTGAGATTGCGGATAAGTATTGGTATTGAACCCAACCCATTTGGGCTGGTCTTACCGCAAGGGCAGCAATCGCGGCGTTTCCGAGTTCCGCAGGGGTTTCTCAAGCCCCCCCCTTGATAACCCACTGGCCATACCAGATCATTGGTACTTGCCCATGATGAGGGAATGGTGGTGTGCGTATTTGACATCGACAAATCGGTAAAGTGCCCAGAAAAGATAAGGCGATCCCGTGAACAATGTGAGCGGTACTTGCTTCTCAGTCCTCGCATCACCATGGTTGCGTCGCGTTGCGGTTGTCCTTCTGCCGCCACAATGCCCCCTCCTGGGCCCATCGGAGGTCACGCATGACCCGTGCTCGGCCACAACCAACAGATGATGCCACGCTCGCCGAGTTACTACGCCAGGGGCTCGTGGAATTGGCGCTAGACTGCCCACCGACCCAGCAAGCATCCTTACTGCGTTATCTTGATCTCCTGGTGCGCTGGAACAAGGTCTATAACCTTACCGCTGTGGATAATCCCCGCGAAATGGTTATCAAACACCTGCTTGACAGCCTTGCGGTGTTGCCTTGCCTGACAAAGGGGCGCATCCTGGATGTTGGCAGTGGCGCTGGGCTGCCCGCAGTGCCGATCGCCTTGGTGCAACCATCAAGACTAGTAACTGCCCTTGACAGCAGCCAAAAAAAGGTGCGCTTTATCACCCAGGCAATTCTGGAACTCGGGATTTCCAATCTTTCGGCAATTCACCATCGGGTGGAAGATTATCAACCTATGGTGCGCTATGATGTGGTTATTGCGCGTGCCTATGCTAGCATTGCCGATTTTATTACGGCAACCGCCCATCTTCTGATTCCTGGTGGCAGGTGGTTCGCCATGAAGGGGGTTTACCCAACGGCGGAGTTGGATGCCCTGCCGGATGTGTGTACGCTTGTAGAGGTAATCCCTTTGCATGTACCAAGATTATCCGCCGAGCGTCATTTGGTGGTTCTGCATCATAAGGGGTTATCATGAACGATACTTCTGTTCCGCCAGCTTCCGGACAGGATCGCCGTCATTACTACCGCATTGATGATAACGCCCTCCTGGCCTATCGGGTCGTTCCTCCGGACGAGGTACAGACTGCCATTACGCGGTTTCATGTGGGCGGATCGGATCGGTTTAGTCTGAGCGCTAATTATGCCGGTAACGATACCGCACTGGTGGAGGCACTTTCTCGTATACGCGCCGAATATCCCAGTGTTGCCTTATACCTAGAGGGCATGGAGCGGAAGATGAATCTACTCGCCCATCTGGTAATGACAACGAATGAGGACTTCTCTGAATATCCGACCAGGTCTTTGGGTCTTAGTGGTGGTGGTGCTGCTTTTGACGTAGAGCAAGAGATTCCGGTGGGGGCAGTAATAGAACTAAAGATGGTTTTGCTAACGCGCTACAACGGCATTCTCGCCTATGGGACGGTCGTGCATTGCGCACCTCATAGCGAAGAAACCCTTCATGATCCGCACCTGCCGTGGCGCGTTGCGGTCAATTTCTCGACGATTCGGGAACGGGATCGCGATACGATCACTCGTCACGTATTGCACCAGCAGGCGGCGCGTCTACGCAAACGTCGTTTTGAGTGAGCGCAGCCTTCGACCGGGCAACCGCATAGCAATTATTACCCTGCCAATATTTTGCGACGAAGGTTGTCGTCCACGGTGGCTAAGAGGCGTTTTTGGGGACACTCCCCAAAGACGCCTCCCGCTTCACCAGGTTTGGCGCGATATCACGAAGTACAGGTAGGAGGCTCCCTGAGGCGCTGATTGCCCAACAACCTGTCGGGCTTTACAGATAGCTTGTTGATGGGTATCTGAAGAAGCACAACGAATCAGTAAGTTGGACGCCAACAGGCTGTTGGTGGTGTCAAAGAAATCAACGATTGATTCGTGCAGAGAGGGTGGTTCCCCTGCATTGCCAAGGATTGATGGGTCATGGGAAGGCTCAGATGAAGCTCCCATTAGATCATATAGATTCTTGATGCCAATAGAGTTCTCATGATCTTGCCCTGACCTCTCTCCACGAGGGAGGCCCATTGCCCCCCAAAGATGATATGCTCTGTGGCTTACACCACTCAGAAGCCGCCATTCGAACCCATGAGCGCAACCCCCGAGACCGTTCCGTCGCCTTCCTCCGCTGCTGCGGTGCAAGTACCTTTCCCTGCGTCGCGCAAGGTCTACCTCCAGGGCAGCCGTAGCGACCTCCGTGTCCCCGTGCGCGAAATAACGCTTACCGACACGCCCACAGAACGGGGGGCTGAAAAGAATCCGCCGGTGATGGTCTACGACACCTCTGGCCCCTACACCGACCCAGGTGCCCACATCGACCTCGCCCGTGGCCTGCACGCTCTGCGTACGCGCTGGATAGCCGAGCGCAACGACACCGAAACAAGCCCTGCCACCCCCGTGCGCACGAGTGAAGCCCTGTGCTTTCCGCTGACGAGCCACCCGAGGCGCGCGGTTAGGGGCGCAAATGTTACGCAGATGCACTACGCTCGCAGGGGAATTATCACGCCCGAGATGGAGTTTGTAGCCCTGCGTGAAAATATGGCCCTTGCCGAGGATCCTCGGCTTCTAGCGGCTAGTGCGTCAAATCGTTTGGTCATCACGCCCGAATTCGTCCGCGCCGAGGTTGCTGCTGGGCGGGCGATTATACCGGCCAATATTAACCACCCCGAATCCGAGCCGATGATCATCGGGCGCAATTTCCTCGTCAAGATTAACGCCAATATCGGTAATTCGGCGCTGGGGTCTTCTATTGCCGAAGAAGTCGCTAAAATGACCTGGTCGATTCGCTGGGGTGCCGACACGGTTATGGATCTCTCGACCGGGAAGAATATCCACGAGACCCGCGAGTGGATCATCCGTAATTCTCCCGTCCCAATCGGCACTGTCCCCATCTATCAGGCGATGGAAAGGGTCGATGGTCGTGCTGAGGAGCTGACTTGGGAGATCTTTCGGGATACGCTGATTGAACAGGCCGAGCAGGGGGTGGATTATTTTACTATCCATGCTGGGGTGCGGCTTGCCTTTGTGCCACTGACTGCGCAACGATTAACCGGAATTGTTTCACGCGGCGGGGCAATCCTCGCCAAATGGTGCCTTGCCCATCACCAAGAGAATTTCTTATATACCCACTTTGCCGAGATCTGCGAGATCATGAAGGCCTACGATGTCGCCTTCTCTTTGGGGGATGGCCTGCGCCCGGGTTCGATTGCGGATGCCAATGACGCAGCCCAGTTCGCTGAACTAGAAACCCTTGGTGAGTTAACCAAGCTTGCCTGGCAGCACGATGTCCAGGTGATGATCGAGGGGCCTGGTCACGTACCGATGCACCGCATCCAGGAGAATATGGATAGGCAACTGGCTACCTGTGGTGGTGCGCCGTTTTATACCCTTGGGCCATTGATTACGGATATTTCTCCGGGCTACGATCATCTGTCCTCGGCGATTGGTGCCGCCATGATCGGCTGGTTTGGCACTGCGCTATTGTGTTATGTCACCCCCAAGGAACACCTCGGCCTGCCCGATCGCGATGATGTCAAAGAAGGCATCATTGCCTACAAGATTGCCGCCCACGCTGCTGATCTGGCAAAAGGTCATCCGGGCGCACAACTGCGCGACAATGCAATCTCTAAGGCGCGTTTTGAATTCCGTTGGGAGGATCAATTCAATCTTGGTCTTGACCCCGAACGTGCGCGTGCCTTCCATGATGCCACTCTTCCCAGAGAATCAGCGAAGTCCGCCCATTTCTGCTCGATGTGTGGCCCGCATTTTTGTTCGATGAAGATCACCCAAGAGGTGCGCGATTTTGCCGTACAGCACCAAGTGGATGAGAAAACTGCGCTAGAAAAAGGGTTAGAAGAGAAGGCAAAAGAATTTTTACGTGAAGGCGCTACACTTTACCAGAAGGTTTCCTAGCACCCCAATCTTGAAGGGTAGAGATGTGAATACGTTTTCCGCCTCAGAACAAGTTCCCTTTGGCACCGACAACTTTGCCGATAATCCCGAGCCGCGCTGTCCGTGCCTATTGTTGCTCGACCGTTCTGCGTCCATGGCAGGCGCTCCCATTCGTGAATTAAATGCGGGACTGGTCGCACTCCGTAGTGAGTTGCTAACCGATTCTCTGGCGATGAAGCGGGTAGAGGTGGCGGTGGTTTCGTTTGGGCCTGTGCAGGTCGAGACCGATTTTTTTACCGCTGCCAATTTTATCCCGCCAGTGCTGGATGCGGGTGGCGATACCCCAATGGGCGAGGCAATCGAGCAAGGTATTTCGATGGTGCGGCAACGCAAGGATATCTATAAAAGCAGTGGGATATTGTCGTACCGGCCCTGGATCTTTCTGATTACTGATGGCGCACCCACCGATTCTTGGCAAGAGGCGGCGCAATTGGTGCATACGGGTGAGGCGCAGAAATCGTTTGCTTTCTTCGCTGTGGGTGTGCAAGGCGCACGCATGGATATTCTCGGCCAGATCTCTACTCGGGAACCAATTAAACTACAAGGCTTTAAGTTTCGTGAGATGTTTCTTTGGTTGTCGCGCTCCATGCGCTCGGTGTCGCAATCGACGCCCGGTGCAACCGTTCCGCTACCCCCGCCTACTGGTTGGGCGGAAGTGTGAGGCTACTCTGTGAATTGGAGGATCGTTTCTGCTTCGGTAGTTGGAACTGCCCATCAGTCTCTTGGAGCGCCTTGCCAAGACCATTGCCTAGCCAAAACCTGGTGCGCACCAGATGGTTCCCAATACCTGTTGGCGTTGATTGCGGACGGGGCGGGTAGCGCTCGCTTTGGCAAGGAAGGCGCGGAACTCGCCTGCCAAGAGGGTATGCGCCTTATTGAGGAGCGTCTTCCCGAGCTTGGTGGGGCTTCTCCGAGTCGCGAGGATGTCGTTCATTGGGTGACGCTTTTGCGTGCGGACTTGGCGCGTCGTGCGCTGGTCGCTGAGGTTGCCATCCGTGAGTTTGCCTGCACCTGGCTTGCTGCCGTGGTTGGCCCAGACTTTGGGATGTTTGCCCAGGTTGGTGATGGCGGGATCGTTGCTTCCCGTGATGGTATACTTGAGCCTGTGTTGTGGCCAGATACAGGCGAGTACGCCAACGAGACCCGTTTTTTGACCGATGAGAGCGCGCTCGGACACCTACAATGCACGGTGTTAGACCAGGCAAGTCAAGAAGTGGCCTTGTTTTCTGACGGGTTGCAATGTATGGCCTTGGTGTACGAAAGTCGCACCGTGCATACGCCCTTTTTTGCACCGATGTTCGCGGTTATGCACCAAGCCGGAGCAGACGCTTGTGTCACATTGAGTGTGCAGTTGGCTGCGTTTCTTGCCAGTGCGCGGGTCAACGAGCGTACTGATGATGATAAAACGCTGGTACTTGCAACCCTTAACCGAACACCCTAATGGTAGGCCATGAATAGCGTATCTATTCTTGCAGAAGAGATCCGAAGCGCATTAGAAACCGCACATCCCAATCTTCGCAAGACCATCGCAAAAAAATTGCCGCTGCTCGTCGCGGTAATGTTAGAAACCAAGACGGCAAATACCACCGAATTGGCCACGGCGCTACCGATTGCCACAACACGCATCGATATGCGTCTACAGTGGATTGCGCGATTGCTTGGAAATCCTTTGCTGATGAGCAATCGGATCATTGAGCCCTTTGCCCACCGTGTTCTGGAAAAGGCACTGGAGCATGATCCGAACCTGGTCATCACCATGGTGCGTGAAGCGATCGGCGATCGCTTCACCCTAGTGATGGTGAATGCGTTGATCGGAAACCAGGTGTTCCCCCTCGCCTGGCGCGCGGACTCGACAACAGAAGAGTTGGGTCGTTATCGGCGTTCTGTCCTTGAGCGTGTCGCTGAGTGGCTGCCGAAGAATGCAAAGGTTCGGTTGATCGTCGATCAAGAGCCGCTCACCGAAGAAATGTTACTCCTCATTCAGAAACAGGGTTGGCAGTATCGTTGTTTCCTTGACGAGACTTTCCCGATAGCCAGTGGTGAGAGAACGAGGGCAGTAGGAGATGTGCTAAAAGAAGGCGTTTCCGGTGGGGCATTATTAAACGCCCCGATCTTCTCTGGGAAAACGACGACCGACCTTGTGCTGATACCCGCCACTAAGAAAAGTGTTATGCGAGTCATGGCAACCAATTGCGCCTCGCTTCCCGAGGAAACGAGCGAACATTGGCCCACCCCGGTGGGTGTTGATACGGTGTTTGCTGCCTTTAAGGGGAACGGCAGCTCCTTGCGAGCAACCCATTTGCACTACGCCATTCGTATCGATCATATGGTTCTGCTGATGGCGCTTGCGCTCTATTGGCGTCATCAAACAGACGGTGCTTCACCCTGATACCGGATAGTCCGTGGATCGGGCGGCCTTGCGATAAGGCATTTCCACCGATGGGTTTATTCCTGCCTGACCGTTCCGTAGTCATGGTCTTCAGCAGGGATCGTGCCGTAACCCCAGCGTCACGCCCAATCTCGATCTCGCAAATAAAGAAGCACCAACGCCGCCCCTTGAAAAGGGGCACGGGCACCCCCATACCAGTTGGACAAGCAAACAACCTGTCCTAATTTGGAGGTCGCTATGGCAATCGTCCGTCAGTATCCCTGGCTTACCCTAAGCCAGATCCAAGAAGAAATGAATCGGGTCTTCGAGCGTGCGGCACCTCCCGACGCAGAAAGTGGGTCGGTCGCAACCGCTGCCTGGATGCCCGCTGTTGATATCTGTGAGGAGCGCGACCGCTTTGTACTGCTCGCCGATATCCCCGGCGTAGACCCGAAGGAAATTGATATTACCATGGACAAAGGGACACTCACCATTCGCGGAGACCGTCGTCTTGATGGAAACGAAAACGGTGATACCCTGAGGCGTATCGAACGGCCACGCGGTATCTTCCATCGCCGCTTTGCGCTTCCTGATTCTGCGGATGCTGAGCGCATCTCCGCCCGAGGGACAAATGGTGTGCTGGAGGTTACTATTCCCAAACATGAACGCATCCAGCCGCGCCGTATTGTGGTAGAAGGCTAGGAATCCAGCTCCCCGAGTTTCCTCGCCTAGATTCTGTATAGCAAAGGCACGATAGAATGATTGCCTGGTTTTCTGCTTAAACCCCTCCCCGATGAGTCGGGGAGGGATTGATGTTTTGACTGTTCCTCATTTTATCTGGCTGTTGCTATATTCAGACTCCTCCCCATAACGAGGGGAGGGGTCTGAGTGGTTACGCTATAGCAAGGGCCGTCAATAATTTTCCGTGGATGCCACCAAAACCACCATTGCTCATGACGAGCACATGATCCCCGTGACGAGCGTAGGCAACAATCGCTGCGACCAATTCGTCGATGGTAGCGTATACTTCGCCACGATCGCCAAGCGAGGCAATCACCTCGGTGAGATCCCAACCTAGGTCTGCGGGCTGATAGAGAAACACCCGATCCGTATCGACCAGCGACGGCGCTAGGGTGTCTTTGTGGGTGCCCATGCGCATGGTGTTGGAGCGCGGCTCGAGCACGGCGAGGATCCTCTCGCGCCCGACCCGCGCCCGCAACCCACCGACAGTGACCGCGATCGCGGTTGGGTGGTGGGCAAAGTCATCATAGACCGCAACCCCGCCCACAACGCCGCGCAGCTCTAGGCGCCGCTTGACGTTACGGAAGCCGGGCAGTGCGGTCAAAGCCGCCTCTGGGGCAACGCCGGTGTGATACGCAGCGGCAATGGCGGCGAGCGCGTTGTAGACATTGTGGGCCCCAAGCAGGTTCCACTCGACATCCCCCACCGATTTTCCTTTTAGCAGCACCTCGAAGTGCGTCCCGTCCGCACGGAGCAGACGCGCCTGCCAGGTGGCGTTCACCGCACCGAAAGTTTCCATGGGGGTCCAGCAACCCATCGCGAGTACCCGCTTTAGCGCCACATCGGCGCTCGGCGCGAGGATCAGGCCAGAGCGCGGCACCGTGCGTACCAGATGATGAAATTGCCGCTCGATGGCGGCAAGGTCGGGGAAGATGTCCGCATGATCGAACTCGAGGTTATTGAGGATGACGGTGCGTGGGCAATAATGGACAAACTTCGAGCGCTTATCGAAAAACGCGG
>CAIRSR010000017.1 GCA_903881315.1 uncultured Thiotrichales bacterium
CGAGTTCAAGAACCGTTACAATCTCTATTGGCGTCTCGAGAAATTGGGGTTCCGATCACCCGCAGAAGCCCGTCAGGCTCACACATCTCTGAGGGCGGCCTGAACCGCAAAGGTGTGTCCAGTTAATTGGAGGCGGTACACAGAGTCCTCTTCTCTGGGCAAGAAGGAGGGGAAGAAGTCCCAAGCGACGCTAATGTGTACGATTGAGACAAAAGCAAACAATGGGCCGGAGTTTCCGGTATAGCTACCGTGTGAGCGCCGAGGCGATCTGTCGATGCGGGCGGCTAACCCCGACGGCCCATGTGGGGCAGCACGGCGGGCGTGGCACGGGTGGCGGCGCATGTCAAGAGGCGGTATGCTGTCGGAAATAGGAGGGCGTGTTATGACAGCCATCACCTTTGATACCTTGAAATTTGTAGAACGCCTCACTGCTGCGGGTGTGCCTGATGCCCAGGCCAAGGCAGAGGCGTCGGCGTTGCGTGACGTGCTCGCCGAAGCGCTAGACACTACCGTAGTTGCGTGACGTGCTCGCCGAAGCGCTAGACACTACCGTAGCAACGAAGGCCGACGTACGCGATCGGAAGACCGACATCGCACGGCTTGAGGTAACCACCAAGGCTGACATGCAGGCGATGGAGATGCGCTTGAGCATGAGACTAGGCGCAATGATGGTGGCTATCGTCAGCGTTGCCGTGGCCTTCCTGAGGATGCACCCTTGATGGCCTTGGTAGCGGCGCATGTCAATCTTTTTTTACCAACACATCGACTGCCTTCTGGGCGGTATCCGGCGCGGGGTGCGCGTAACGCTCCGTAACCGTGATCGACGGGTGACGTAGCACCTCTTTCACTGCGACCATTCCAGGCCTAGCGGTTCGTCCTTGCGACAACCAGTGTGTAGCGCCAACTCAATGAAATCGGCCAGCCATGGGGCCTTCGGTTCAGCGCGGGCCTCATCGCGGCTGGTAACGATCAAGAGCTGGTTGGTATAGAACAGCGGCTCATTGCCCTCGTTGTCCTCTACCTCAAAACTGGCGCGGCGCTGGTTGCTGTAGCGGCGCAGTTGATCGACCGCATCAACGAGTGGCTCGGGGATTAGGGGGCTTTTGCACTCGACCACCACGAGAGGTATGCCGTTCACCAGCAAGACCAGATCCAGCACAATAAAACCCTTGCCTCGGTTATAACCCGGCGGGCAATCCACGCGGTACTGGTTGATGACGGTAAACTGGTTATTCGTAGGGCAATCCCAGTCGATAAAGCGAATGGTCTGACCGCGCCCACCGTCCCAGTCGGGCAGGCCATCCACCGTAAAACCGAGCAGCAACAACTCGGTCGCGACCTGGTTTGCCTCCATGAGTTTGGGGCGGGCAATGCGAGTGATGGCCGCGACCGCCTCCGAAAGCCGCCCCTCATCGAGCCATGGTCGCCCATCGCGCAGATTGATCGCGGTGAGCATTCGCCGCAGCACGGCCTCTTGGATCACCTCAGAAAAACCGCCGCGCTCGGTCTTGGCCGGGTCATTGATGCTGCCTGTGGTGTGCGTCCAACCCATCCGCCACAGTTGCTCGATGAATGGCTTTTCTACCTCTTTGAATTCGGAACCCATGCCTTACTCCCCTCACGGCCAATATTTCAGTCGGCGCTGTCCTCGGCCAACCAGGCGGGTGGTTCGAGGAGCACATAACGTGGCCGCCCCCTGCCAACCGTCGTCACCAACCATTTGATGTGGGCCCGTTGCTGGAGATGATCGTTAATCTCATCGGGGTCAACAATGCCAGGCCCGATCTTGCCGATAATAAACAGGCGGTCTCCTTCTGGCTTGAACTCGAAGGTTCGACTACCCGGTAGCGCACCTTGGAACACGCCGGTTACGCCTTGCTCCTCCGATCGCACATTATCGTTGCTCAGGCGGTCTAGGCTCGTGCGTACCTCGCCGAGATTATTGAATTGGAAAGGTGCGCGTTCCCCGATCTGTAAGGCACAGGTGGCCTCGTTCTCGGCCAGCGTTTTAACGAAATCCCGTATCTTGTCCAGGGCGCGCGGGTCAATTCCCGCAACGGCGTCCGCCAGCAATTCATCATTGTCCGGTTCGATGGAGCATTGGAGCAATTTCCTGGTGCTCTCCAAGGCCACCGCAATGGTGCTTTGTTCTTCTAGTAACTGTCCCGAGCCGGATTCTTCCAACTCAAAACCAAACGAACCAAGGGCGGTATTGGTGATCAATAATTGATGTTGTTCCTTGTTCGGGAGCGGCCCGCCCGAGGCAAGCGGCGTTGTTAGAGACGCAGCCAGGGTGGTGACTGCCACAGAAAAACCGTTCACGGCCTTCATCGCAAAGTTGGCAAGAATGCCGTGGCTGCCCCGCACCGGATGACCCCTAAAGGTCAGGTGCACGCGGGCCGGTTCGCGTTCGTCCACTGGCGCTTCTGCTAGGCGATCTGCGATGGAACGTAGCCACGATTCTGTATTAATCCGCATGATGCGAGCGGAATCAGGCATCGCGACCAATCTGGCCTGTAAGAATTGCTGTTGGGACAATAGATGTAATCGCTCTTGGTGGTTCATGGGTGTACTCCTAACGTGCCTATTTCTGACCGGAGACAGTCTAGTAATTCCGCCTCATCGGTTGGCGCAAGTTCAATCTGGACATATCCTTTCCATAGATGTTCTTTGTTGTGCGACCATAGGCTACCGATGCAATTCGGTGCGATACTCTAAAAATCCCCGCAATATCTCGCGCCGTGCCGGGCTGCTTCCAAATCTCTGGACAAAATCAGCAAGAGTTACCGTATACGGCGAACGATCTACAGCAGTTGGATCGAGCACATTGATAGGCGACAGGACGCCCTGGGCATTCCAGTCTGGTATGGAGGAGAGGATCATGCGGGTTTCCCTTTAAGGTTCTCAGATTCTGGAATATCGCCAGAAAGTTAGATCTTCGGTTTTCGCAAACAGATAACCACTATCAAGACAGTAATGGTTGATGAGCGACCGCAGTTTGTTGTCGTTGATCTTTTCTTTACCGACCTTGCGGGTGAAGTCGATAGGCTCTAGCACGTCGCGGAGGCTGGTATTGCCGGTTTCGAGTCCAGCGAGCGCCTTGTTTAAAAAGTCACCGACGTTCTGATGGGCCTCGTTGACCAGGCGCCCATAACGCGACCGGGGTGGCACCCAAAACGAACCTTCTTTCCGATACCAATCCTGTGCGTTAGCGCTTTTGATGGCCTCTTCCTTGTCTAGGCCATACGCGATTTCGTCTTTGATGATCCGCTCGCGGTGCTCGTCAAAAACATCGGAGCAGCGCTTCAGGAATAGCATCCCGAAGATGTATTCCTTGAACTCAGAGGCGTCCATTTTACCACGCAGGATATCAGCGGCTTTGAAAAGGTGGCGTTCCAACTGTGGCAGGGTTAATGGCATATACCTGGTTCCCTAATAGGGTGATTGCGGCGTCGCAGTAGGTGTCTCGTGACTGGGAGCGTGGCGTCTTGCCGCGATAATGGAGCAAACCACGATTCTCGGTGAAGTCGTGGTTTGCTCCATTGATGATTCATTATACCCGACGACAGCCACACGAACGGTGCTTGCAATGGCCCGTACCGGTTGACATAGGGCGTGAGCCGTCTTGTCGTCCTTCAGTGCCGCGATGGCGGCAGTCAGATCACTTTCAGGCCGCTAGCAGCTTGTCGGAATCTACGGCTATCTTGTGGATTACAGAACGGATTCTAAATTAACAGGCATCCACAAAAGCACAACGAGTCAATAGGTTACAAAATAAGTCCGATAGGCCGCTAGGTGGACGAAGGTTCGGCAAGGCTACCACATCCCTCTGTCCGAATTTGCAGGGCCAGCCCTCTGTGTGTGGGGGGTTTGCCGAGATTTTTGCGGGTTCGTGTCAACTTTTTCTTGGAAAATCGAATTTCGTCTATAGACAAGCGCGGGTTGTCTTGGTGAGAATTGGCACGGATGGGGTGTCTGTATTGGGTGCGTGGCTTTGCGTGGTTGGTGTGCGCGACACCTCTGGCCCGAGCATGGGCTCACGCCTTGGCGTTCCGCTCGACTCTCACCCGCACAGCATCGTCGATCGAGTGGCTGAGGGCATTGCGTACAAGCATTTCCGGCCAACCCCTGATAGCTCGCTACAACCTAAGGTGTGATATGCAATATATCAGCGGTATTAAAGGACGTTTCGTTCTTCGCATCGCTCTGACCTTATGGATATTGTTTCTGATCGCTGCGTTCTTTACTCACCGGATAGCCGTCGAGAGAGTTATCGCAGAAAGCAACTCTATCCAGAAGATTATCGTGGACGCGGTACGGACGCAGGCAGAGGTAGCGGTTTACGCGAAAAACGAGCTGATCGCCAAGGGGGTTGCTGACGGGTTGCTCGCCAACCCGCATTTTATCGGTGTGCGGATATCCGGGACAAATGGCTTTCACTATGAAAGTGGCAAAGCACCCCACGACGCCTACAAGAAAAGCCCCCATTACCCGCTGTATACCCCGCCTAGTTCTAACCAGGAACCCATCGGTGAATTGATTGTTGTCCACGATGAACAACGCATCAACAAAATAGCTCGCACGGAGATATCTGCATCACACACGTTCGATCTCATGATGACGCTGATAATCATCATTGCCATCATGATTGTCATCCACTACCTGATCAGCAGACCATTCGTACAGATTTCTAAGGAGATAAAGGGTATTGCTGAGGATGTGAATCGGATTCGCTCCAATGGTGATAAGGATTATGCTCCCTACCACAAGCGGGTTGCTGTGCCCGCAGGTCATGAAGATGATGAAATCGCCCAGATGGTGGCTAGCGTCAATAATCTCATCGATGTCTTCGTGGCAGTAAACGGCGAACTGGATCGCTTTCGCCACCTCATCGATTACGCCCAGGATCTGATCTACGTCACCGATAACCACGGCCAGATCCGCTATGCCAACGAAGCTGCTTATAAAGCCCTTGGCTACAACAAAGACGATCTGCCAGCGCTAAAGGTATGGGATATTGTGCCTGCGTTGCGATCTGCTGAGAGATGGCAAAAGATAGTGACAGGATTACTACAGGGAAAGAAAGTAACCTTAAAAGACAGATCCGCTGAGCGCAAAGACGGCTCTCAACTCCCAGTGGAGATCAAGGCCTCCGTCGTCCCTGGCGATAACGCTAATGGTGGCACCTCATTTATCCTTGCGATTTTCCACGATCTTACCGCAAGGAATGCGCTACATGCCGCAGAGGAACAGAGCCGGTCTGTGTTGTCTGCCGCGAGAGACGGCATCCTTTATATGGA
This sequence comes from uncultured Thiotrichales bacterium, assembly GCA_903881315.1. Taxonomy (GTDB): domain Bacteria; phylum Pseudomonadota; class Gammaproteobacteria; order CAIRSR01; family CAIRSR01; genus CAIRSR01. Next base: position 5,301 of record CAIRSR010000017.1, read on the forward strand.
CAAAGAAGGCAACGTCACCTTCGCCAATGCGGCGGTCGAGTCCTTGCTCGGGTATAGTCCACGGGAATTGATTGGTCAACCGATGCACGAGACCCTGCACCACCACCATTCAGACGGAAGCCATTATCCACCGGATGAGTGCCCGATACATCGGACGCTGACAGATGGTACGTCGCAGACAGTAGACAGCGATGTATTCTGGTGCGCCAATGGCAATGCCATACCGATTGAATATACCACGGGGGCGCTGTATAAAAACAAGGGTGCCTCCGGCACTATTGATGGCGCTGTCGTTGTGTTCCGTGATATTAGCGAGCGCAAGAAGGCAGAGAATGAGCGCAAAAAGGCAGCACAAGAACTCTTTGAGGCGCATCAGAAATTGCAGGCGATCTTTGACGCCGCCACGGTTGGCATCATCTTCGCTAGGGATCATGTAATACAGAAGTACAATAATAAATTCTGTGAGATGTATGGCTATGGCAGCGAGGAGTTGATTGGGAGAACAGGAGAAGATTTACATCCAGACCCAGACACCCATGAAAAGATAGGGGAAGCCTACGAGGTTCTGAAAACCAAGCCTCTCTATGAAGCCACGGTGTCATGCAACCATAAGGATGGAACGGTCTTCACCTGCAACCTAAGGGCCAGCGCAATGGCCCCCGGAGACCCATCGCAGGGGGTTGTCTGGACAATACAGGATGTCACCAAGGAACGTGAGGCAACCGCCGCCCTGAAGCAGGCAAAAGAAATGGCGGATAGCGCGGCACGAGCGAAGTCCGAGTTCCTCGCCAATATGAGCCACGAGATTCGCACCCCCTTAAATAGCATTATTGGCATGGCCTACAACGCGCTTAATCGTGATCTTCCAAAGCAGCAGGCGCATTTTCTCAGAAGCATCCATACATCTGGCCAGATTTTGTCGGGCATCATCAACGATATTCTCGATCTTTCTAAGATTGAAGCGGGTAGTTACACGATTGATAAAACAGAGTTTA
>CAIRSR010000018.1 GCA_903881315.1 uncultured Thiotrichales bacterium
CTTCTCTTGGGAACAGATTCTAATGCTCCAGAAAAACATCTAATGCACCAGGAAGAATCAACAAGTTACAAACCGAATCAAACTAGACCAGTGCCCAATCGTTTATTGGTGGCCATTGAAGAGGCGGTGCGTCAGTTTCCCCGGTATCACAAGTACGCTGTTGGCGCGGATCTAAGGCGACAGGCGTTGAATGTCTGCCGCCTCATTCATCGAGCAGCGAACGATCCACCCAATCGGCTCCGTCATTTGGAGCGCTTGGTGGCAACCATAGATGATCTAAAAGAGCCCCCTACAGTGGACGAGAAAATTAGCTGGTGTTTTACTCTGTGGCTGCGGTGTCGGAATTACCAAAGGCCGCAAAGAAAACCTTTAGCGAGTTTCTCTAGGATAGGGGAACAACTTTGAAGCCGAAGGTATACATAGAAACCTCGATACCCAGCTATCTGACTGCATTTCGTAGTCGCGATCTGGTTGTTGCCGGAAATCAAGAAACCACAAAGGAATGGTGGGACAGGAGAATGGATTTTGAATTATTTATTTCAGAGTTTGTCTTAGAAGAAGTGTCGGCTGGTGATTCCAGTGCGGCAGCCGCACGTATCGCAGCGTTGGCGGGAATACCAGAAATAGAAATCACGGAACAGATAGCAATTATTGCCGAGAAGCTACTCTTTGCAGGATCGCTACCAAGTAAGGCCCGTGTTGATGCGTTACACATTGCAACAGCAGCATTTGGTGGAATGGATTACCTGCTTACCTGGAATTGCGCCCATATTGCGAATCCATCGCTTCGGCTTAGCATTGAGGCGGTGATCCGCTCGTTTGGGTATGAACCGCCGATTATTTGTACACCGCAAGAACTCTTAGAGGTATAAAAATATGGCCACCAATCCCCTTGTTCAGGAAATCCACAAGATTCGAGAAGAATATGCGAGTCGTTTTGGCAATGATCTAAAATCCATTTGTGGTGACGCTCGCAAGAAACAAGGACGTGATGGCCGCAGGGTGGTGTTGGCTACTCCCAAGTATACGCAGGCCAATGAGGTTGACGGGGTTACTGAGAATATAACGAAGGAGCCATAATCCTAGTTCGGTGTAATGACTAGGCTTTTCCTACCCCCTTCATGGCTCGACTGCTGGCATCGCCATCGGCGATTGTGCAATGCAATGCGCGGCCAACAGGTAAACCGCTACCCGCCGGTGCCAAAATGAAAGATGAATACGACCTTACCAAGGCAGAACAGGGTAAGTTTTATCGCCCCATAGAGGAGTTAGAGATCCCCATCTCCCTTGATCAAGAGATTAGGCGTTCTTTCGTCATAAGATGACAGCGGGGGCGTTTTCCTTAAATGAAATTGTCAATTCACTATTCAGAAAAGACATTGAGATTGTGAAGAAGCTCTCGAATTAGTAATTGCACAAACATGGCGCAGACGTTACTACTACCCTACATACTCCAATGGGTGCGCTTCACAGACGATGGTTTTTGTGCAGTAGAATGGTATTCGTCTGAACTGTTGTGGTAGCGGAAGGAGGACACAGTATGAAATTACAAGTCGTGATTCACGCTGCAGAAGAAGGGGGATTCTGGGCAGAAATACCTGCCTTTGTGGGGTGTGTCTCCGAGGGTGATACTTTAGAGGAAACCCTGTTGAATATCAGAGAGGCGGCGGAGGGTTGGTTACAGGTTGCTGCCATGTAAATAGGGAGCGCTGCGCCATGATAAGATCTACCGATTACAGGATCGGAGTGTTTTGCGTTTCGTTCTGGTGTGATGGAAATATAGCAATAGCCGCATAAAATGATGATAAGTCAAAAACTCAACCTCTCCCCCAGCGCATCGAAGATTCATCGGAGAGGGGTTTAAGCAGGAAGCCAGATAATCATGGCTGTGGACAGATAACGAATAGCCCTCCCCCAATCTCACGGCTCCACCACCGGCATCCCATCGGTGAGGCGCACCACTTGGCGTTGCAACCGCCAGCCATAGATAGCAGCATAGGTCAGGACATTGCGCACGTAGCGGCGGGTTTCATCAAAGGGGATGCACTCGACCCATACGTCTGCGGCCATCTCTGAGGGGGGCCGCCATTGCTTGATGCGCCCCGGGCCCGCGTTGTAAGCGGCTGCTGCGAGCGCCACACTGCCCTGTCGGTTGATGAGATCGGCGAGGAAGGCGCTACCGAGGCGTATGTTGTGGTCTGGATCGACCAGATCGCTTGACCCCGAATAGGCCGCCCGAATCTTCTTTGCCACTTGGGCGGCGGTGGTGGGCATGAGTTGCATCAAACCAAGCGCCCCCACCGCAGAGCGGGCGTCTGCCATAAAGACGCTCTCTTGGCGGATGACCGCATAGACCACGGTGGGTGAGATGCCGAGTAATGTCGCTTGCGTCATCACCTGGTCGCGGTAGGGTAGGGGGAAGCGCAGTACCAGGTCTCCGTCCTCTGGGCTACGCCCGAGGGTGGAGATCACGCGGTCTGGCCAGCCCCAGCGGGCGGCGAGTTGTGCGGCGGCGGCCAGCTCTGCGGGCCCCACATTGGTGATTGCGGCAGTCCATTCACGCCGCCCATCGGGGAGATAATCGGTTAGGAACAACTCGCGGGCGCGCACCACGGCGGGTTGTGCGGCGAAGCGGGCGATGTCGGCCTCGCTGGTGGCGAGTGGCTGGTGGTTGAAGGCGTAGGCTTGATTCAGCTTGTCGGCAGCGAGAAAGCCGTGATAGCTGCGGTGGCCTGCCAGGTCGCGGTAGATCTCGCGGGCTTGGGTACGGGCGGCCCCGTTCTCGCCAATCTCCTCTAGGGCGCGGGCCTCCCAGTAACGCCACCGATCGGCGGTTCGTTCCCAGGGCTTCATGGCGTGCACCGCCCGTAAGACCGCATCCCAATCCTGATCCCACAGGGCGGCGCGTACCCGAGCGCGGCGCACCTCGCCATCGCTGAAGGAGAGGTGATTGAATAATTCCGTTGCGCGAGGATGGTGTTCAAGGGCTGCGCGTAGCGCAATACTCCGTTCGGTGTTAAACCGTTCTTCGCGGGTAAAGGCGTACCTTCCTTGCAGGTGTTCCCATCGTTCGAGGGCGGTGTCGATGTCCGAGCGAGCGAGGCGGGTGACTCCGTGACGTATCACTGCACGGGCGCGTGGGCTGTCGGTGGCGAGCAGGGGGTCGCCGAGTCCGCTCTCGGGGCTGCGGTGAACCCGCGTCCAGACCTGTACCCAAGGGCGGAGGTTGGTGGGTAGCCAGAGGCTGATGTTTTCTGCCAAGTCGACATTCCCGGCACCAAAGGCGAGGACGACGCGCTGCCAGAGGTCGTCCGTCGTCAAGCCGCCGCGCTGATGCCATAGTGCAAAAAGGTCTTCGCACTCGGGGGGTTGGTTTTTACCCACCAGCCATAAAGTGCGAACCTCCTCCGACCACGGTGAGGATGACAGGGAGCTTTCGCGGTTGTCCGTTGCTGTGTCTCCCTCATGGGCACCGACAAGTGCCTGGATGCGGAGGCAGCGTAGGCTTAGGTCGGATGTGTCGCGGTAGGTGGCGAGAAAGTCGGGCCAGCGTGATTCTTCGGCCAGATGTTTCAACCAGACATTGCGCAGGAGCGCACTCACCGGCAGGTCGGCGTAGCCTCTCAGAAAGTTTTGTACCTCGCGGTCGGAGGCCTCGTTGATGCGGCCTTTGATCTCGTCATAGAGGAGGTAGCCGTAGAGCGGATAACCGGTAAGCCCCGGCAAGAGATCGCGGAAGGTCGCTGTGTCACCGTGCGCTAGGGCCTCGCGTGCCTCGTGGAACGTCTGGCGTTGTTGGGCAAGGTCAGCGGCGCGGCTCGGGAGGGAGAGCGGAGCGAGGATGATGAGCCAGGTTAGGCAGGCATTCCAAGCGATGTGTCGTGACAATCTTCTCATGTTAGTTCACCTGGGTACGGACAACGATCACCCGTAGGATATCTTCCATTGCCTGGGCGCGGGTGACGCGCACCTGTATCCACTGACCTGGTTGGATGTCGGGGTTGCTGCCAGCGGCGAGCGTAGTGTCTAGCATAAAATCGGGGAGGGTGATCTGGATGCGGCTTCCGTAGATGGCGACGACCAGCGCCATGGTCTCTAGGTTACGTTGGGTTTCTAGCAAACGGAGTAACCAATAGCGACGGCGGTTTTGCTCCAAGAGGGACGACTGGCCGACTGGGCGTTCGATGTCGGCAAGGATGGCGTCGAGGTCTTGGATGGTGTAAGGGGGCGGCTCGTTGCGGAGATAGGCGACCAGTTGACGTTGATTGACGAGGTCGGTGTAGCGACGCAACGGAGAAGAGGTCATCGCGTAGGCGTCCAACCCAAGGCCGTGGTGAAAGATGGGGTCGGTCTTGTTCTCGGCACGGTAGAGTAGCATACGCTGGCGGTAATTAAGCCATAGGTCGGTTGGCGCTGCACCCTCGAACAGGCGTTCGCGGGGTGCGGCCTGGCCGCGATAGAAGCACGGGATCGCGGCCTTCATCAAGGTGACGGCGGCGAGGTGGTTGATTTGGATCATCATCTCGCTGACTAGGATCTGAGAATCCCGCTCGCCATCATCACGTTCGATGCTGACCTCGCTTTGTTCCCCGACGGTGATGGTGACCTCAGGAAAGGTGAGAAACATAGCACCCGCTGCCTCGCGGGCCGCACGCCAGCCCTTTGCGATGTTGAGCAAGGTGCGCCAAGGTGTGGCGGCGTCACCGCCCTCGGTGAGGGCGCTATCGACCTCCTTATAGGTGGTGCGGTGGTCTACGCAGAGGACGGTGAGGGCAAAGCGCACGGCGCGAATCTCTCCGGCCTCGGTGACGGTGATGAATAGGCTGATGGTTGGGCGTGGTATGCCGACGCGGAGACTACAGAGATTCTCCGAGATCTCGAGCGGTAGCATGGGGATGTGCCGATCGGGGAGATAGATGGAGGTGCCGCGCAGGCGCGCTTCAGCGTCTAGGGCGGAGTCGCGGGAGACTACGGCGGCGACATCGGTGATGTGGATCCCGACCTCGAAGCCATCGGGCAGGGCGGTGATGCTGAGGGCGTCATCAATGTCTTTTGTGGTGGCGCTGTCCACTGTGTAGATCGTGAGTCCAGAGAGGTGTTCGCGTGCCTCTTCTTGCCAGGCCCACTGGGTCGTTTGGCTGAGTTGTTGGGCCTCCAGGGCCGCTTCTGGTGCTATCTCCTGGCGGGTGCCGTTACGCAGCAGCAGCAGGTTCTCGTTTAGACCCCACTCCCCGAGCCGCACCAAGAGCCGGAAACACAGGTTCTCCTCGTTGTGCAGACCGGCAGTGCGCAAGGTCTCCATCAGTTGCCCGTGAGACTGCGCCTCTTCGCCGTATAGGGCCACCTCTTTCAGCATTTCGATGAGCGCCCCACCTTCTGGCGGGGGTGGCGTTGGCTCGCCCTCCCAGGCGGTACGCAACCAATCGCTGACCCGGCGGGTGCGCGCCAGCTTTTCCACTTCGCGGGCGCGTTGCGTCAGGATGGCGGTTACTGTTTCGGCATCGGTGGGGTGAAAGCGTTCGTTGCGACTACGAAAATAGACCCGATCGCGATACAGAGCGCTCAACATGGCGGCGATTTGGTCGTCACTGGTGGTGCCGAAGGTTAATTCAGTCAGATCGACTACAGAAAAGTCACTCGCCTCATCCTTAAGTACCTCCCACAATTCAGGCACGTTGATCGTCGTTGTGAGTGCCTCACGCGCCGCTGCCCGGGTCTGGAGGGTGCGGATGAGCGCTTCACGAACATGACTCGTGTCTAGGTGGAGATCATGGACGTGGAGTACTTGTTTGGCGGAGACGTTGGCCTCCCGTCCTGATTCGGTGAGTATGCGCAGCTTTCCTTTGCGCTCTTCTAGGCAGACCACGCTGACAATGCGGCTGTCCTCTACTAGGTCGGCGACCTGGCCCGGTCGGGGAAGATGGCTCAAAGGATTGGTTCCCGGTACGAAGAGAAAGGCAGGGGTAGACGTCCCCCGGTGAGCACGGGGAGACGACTTGTTCTGTCTCGCGAGTTAATGTTGGTTGTGTGTTGAATCACAAGTGCGCCCTTTATAGCCTTAAGATGCGTAGGACAATCTATCCATCCGGTCGCAAATGGTACAGAATCAATTGTATTCGCGTGTTCAGTCACAATAACGATCAGTCTATTTGATCGGGCAAGGGATTGCCCTGCCCATTTTTTCCTGTGGGCGGAAAAAGGAGCGTATCGATCGTGACTTCGGTGTAGCAACGGATTTTATGCCGAGGTACAATCTTTATGCTCGCCTTGGGTGCCTTGCCACCTTTACGCTATAATGTTGGTGAACTGAACATGATATAGTAGGACGCGAGAGGTTAATAGTCTCGGCCAGGGAGACCGCTGCACGGGGCGGGGGTGTGGTGGGGCGAAGGTGGGGGCTTCGTTGGTTGGGTGGTGCGCTTGGGGCTGGGGCGCTGTCTCCGGTAGGCGTGGGTCTCGTGTGCATGAAAAGTTTTGGGGTGGTTGCTGGTTTGCTACGCGCTGTTGATGTATTCGACCTAAACTGTTGCTCTTAACATTTGCTGAGGAGAGAGATAATGCATGCAATGAGTGCCGAGATGCTTTCTACGATCTATTCGTTTACGGCGGTGGGGGTATCAATCATTGTCGCTGCTGCTGGGTTGGGTTCTGCGATTGGTTGGGGTCTCATCTGCGCGAAAACGCTGGAAGGTATCTCTCGTCAACCGGAAATGCGTCCTGTACTAATGGCCAATATGTTCATCTTTGCCGGATTGATGGAATCATTCCCCTTCATTATTCTGGCGTTTGCGATGTGGTTCTTGTTTGCTAATCCGTTTGTGGGTGCGCTTCAGACAGCGCTGACGGTATTTGCGCACTAAAGTCTTAGGGGGGTGCGTAGGCAAAGCGTAAGCGGTGCGTGGCGCGTGTTGTGCTTGGGGTGTGTTGGTGGTTGTTGTGTTATCTCTGGCGTTTTATCAGGTAGGTGGGTTGTGTTGTCTTAGTGGAACCCCGCTGATGCCCCAGAGAGCGGCGGGTCGCCTGGTTGTGGGCAGAGGGTTTTGTTTGGGGCGGCCTGGTGGGCATTGCGGCAGTGGGGGGTATCCTCTGTTTTCGGTTGTCCTTAGTGGTGCGGTTTCGCCGCATTTGGATGTGATCAGATGGTTGGTGTGGTTGGGGGTGGGGCTGTTCTTTGGGGGCGCGGGTTGTTTTCTCGGTGGCTCGCGTGTCCTTATGTCCCCGCTTAGGTGTGCGATCTACGCTCGGTCTTGGTTAGTTGTCGCTGTCCCTTACAACGGTCACCGTAAGGGAAGCGCCCCTTTCACCTATTGGATTAGGAGCAACCGCGATGTATGAAATGACGCCCCAGATGATGGGGCAGATCTACGCGATGACTATTTTAGGGGTTTCTGTCATTTTGGCCACGGCGGGTATCGGGTTTTCCATTGGCTGTGGTTTGATCTGTGATAAGACCATTGAGTGTCTGGTTCGCGTACCAGAAACGCGCCCCACACTAATGGCGGATATGTTTGTGTTTACTGGTTTTATGGGTAATTTCCCCTTTATTGTGCTGGCGTTTGCGATGTGGTTTCTATTCGCTAATCCGTTTGAGGGTGCATTTGAGTCTGTGGTAAAGAGTCTCAGTACGTTTTGTGTGTTGGGTGTTGGTTGAGCCTTGCTCACTAGTCCACTAGGGTTGTCATGAAGCAGATTGTCATTGCTGGGTCGGGTTTTGCAGGGGCGGCGGCGGTGCAGGCGTTGCGCGGCGAGGGCTGCAGTGCGCCGATCACCCTGGTTGCACCGCAGCCGGAGTTGTTTTATTACCCGTCCCTCATTTGGGTGTCGGCGGGGTTGCGTAGTAAGCGTGATCTCAGTGTGCCACTGGCGAGTTTCTTTCGTCGTTACGGGGTGGACTATGTCCAGGGGAGCGTCACCGGATTGGATGCCGGAGCGGGTCGGGTGCGCACTACAGCGGGTGAGATGGCGTACCAACGCGTGGTCATCACCACGGGTGGTCGTTATATAAAAAAGCTGCCTGGTCTTGAACATGCGTTCATTCCCTGTGAGGGCTACGGCCCGGTTGCTGCCATGAGTGAGCGCTTGGGTGCCCTCCAGGAAGGAACCCTGGCCTTTGGGTTCGCCGGCAATCCCGAAGAACCAGCGGCCATGCGTGGTGGGCCGATTTTTGAGTTTTTGTTTGGCGTGGATACACTGTTGCGGCGTCAGAAGCGTCGTGACCGTTTTGATCTAGTGTTCTTCACCCCCGCAACGGAGCCCGGCAAGCGCCTCGGGCCGCAGGCGATGGGTAGTCTGATGCGCGAGATGGAAGCGCGTGGCATCCGCACCCATGTTGGTCACAAGCTCAAGGGATTTACGGCCAATAAGGTGATGACCGAGGGTGGCGATATCACAAGCGACCTCACTGTCTTTACCCCGGGCATGGCTGGGCCGGCTTGGGCGGCTGGGAGTGGTTTACCCTTGTCGGTGGGTGGGTTTATCCGCGCCGATGAGCATTGCCGGGTGTTGGGCTTCGAGGGCAGTGTGTACGTGGCGGGTGATGTTGGTAGTTTCCCAGGCCCGGACTGGATGCCCAAACAGGGTCACGCCGCCGATCTGCAAGCCCGTGCGTTGGCGCGTAATCTTGTGGGTGACCTGCGTGGGGAGCGCACCGAGCACACCTTCCGCCGCGAGCTGATCTGCGTTGTCGATACCCTAGACAGCGGCATCCTGGTGTTCCGCGACCCGCAGCATAGCGCCGTATTCAAGAGCTTTGCCCTGCACTGGTCGAAGCGCCTCTTCGAGCAGGCCTACATCGGGCGGTGTCGTCCCAGCAGTTGAGGGGGGGCTGGTTGGCTAGTTTGATGGTAGGTTAGAGATGGCGGAGAGGACAAAGCCGTATTACTCGGTTCGCATGGGAAAAAACCCGCTTACCGATCGATTCGATCTGGCTACCCTTCGGGGTATGTTTTGTGGTTTGTTCGTCGAACTTGAGAAGAAATGCTATTTCCAGGAATCCTTTGGCTACCAGTGCGTAGACGAGGGTTATGTGCCAGGGACACAGAGGCATGATCTTGCTGGTGTGCTGTTGCTAGATCTGCGGAAGACAGATCTCACTCCATTTAGGGAGAAAATTGGAAACTACACAGAGGAGGATCTATTTGACATGACAGAGTTCCTCCATGAGCATTGTTCAAAACCCAATACAGGTAAGTATCACGAATACTGTGGTTGTGGTTGGCACTACTCCACTTTTCAGAGAGAAATCGGCCAGGCTGAGTACAGGGAACAGGTCAATAAAATATTAGCCCTTTATGAATGCGGCTATGAACTCTCGAAGGAGGGCGAGATCCTTGCCCTGGCAGAGGATGGCCTGGGGACATTGCTTGAAGCGCCCCTGCCGTCGAGTGCTGATCCGGAGAGCATCGCGGGGCGTGTAGCCGCCGCAACACTGAAGTTTCGCCGTTATCGCTCCTCAGAGGAAGAACGGCGTGATGCAGTTCGTGATCTGGCCGATGTGCTGGAGTACCTGCGTACGGAGCTGAAGACCGTCTTCGACAAGCAGGATGAGGCCGATCTCTTCAACCTCGCAAACAATTTTGGCATCCGGCACCACAACAGCAAACAGAAGACGCAATACGACAAGCCGATCTGGTATAGCTGGATGTTCTATTACTACCTAGCCACTATTCACGCCGCCACCCGCTTGCTTGAAAAGGCTGAGATAAAGCAGTAGCCCCGCCCCAATACTATTCCTCCTCGTGTTGCTTGTGCTTCCGGTGTTCGTTGTCTGCTGGGGAGTTCTCTCCGCCATTGGTGGCGTCCATGTCACCTATTGTGCTAACGGATACCAATTCGGAATCATCATGCCTGCTCTTTGTCTCAGAGAATAGGCCTTTCGTCCCGCCAGCAGCGCCTTGACCCGCGATATTCAGTGTGCCATCCGGTAAGGTGGTCGTAATGCCTGTATTGCTGAGGATGTAGGTCGCGTTTCCGTTGATGATCCCGCCATTCTGGATGATCGGTTTGTCTGTTGAACGAATCGATACTGTGCCAGCGCTACTTACATTACCGGAGTCGGCTAGCGATTCAATACCCGTAGGCAGGACAGAACCCTTTCCATCGATAAGCAACCCCGCATGACTCATTACGGTTAGGTTTCCCGCATTACCGGTGCTGACCGTGTTACTGTAGATCTCACCGCCATTCGTGATAGACAGATTCCCCTGTGAGGTGACTGATACGGCACCAGCATTGCCGCCTATTCCGGTGATGTTCCCGTCCGATTCAGAACCAATGCCGGTTGTCCAGCCCGTAAATCCTTGTCCATCAATAGTCAGGGTATTGCCACTGGTGACAGTAACATCGCCAGATTTGCCCGTGCTATAGGTGACGCTCCCGATCTCTCCGCCATTTCTGATGAGGAGTGTGCTAGTTGATGTAACGGATATTGCGCCGGCGTTACCGCCTTCTCCTGATCTGTTGCCCTCTGCTATCGAATAGATACCCGTTCCGAGTCCGCTATTGTTGGTGTCAATGGTCAAGCTACCGCCACTGAGGATCGTCACACTGCCCGATGGGTTGATGCTATAGGTAGCACTCCCAATCGTTCCGCCATTGCTGAGGGTCAGGTCTTTGCCAGAGGAAACCGCTACCATTCCAGCGTCGCCGCTATTGTCTGTGTTGGATTGTGTATAGATGCCTGTCCCGAGGCCGGTATCGCCGTCGTCGATGGTCAGTGTGCCACCACTTTTGACGGTTACACTACCCGCTTTGCCATTGCTCCAGGTCGCACTGAAGATCATGCCGCCATTCTCGATGACGATATTACCCGTTGCGGTGACGGATACTGTGCCAGCGTTACCGCCTGCTCCGGTGGCGTCGCCGGCGGAGGTTGTATGAATGCCGGTTTTTGATCCGGAGCCGTTATCGTCGATGGTCAATCCGGCACCACTCTTGACGGTGATATTTCCGGAATTGCCGATGCCGTAGGTCGAGCTGCTAATGCTGCTCCCATTGATGAGGGATAGATCCCGAGAGGATGTGACCGCGATGGTTCCACCATTACCACGGCTGTTTGCGTGGGCGGTAATAAGGCCATTATCAAGCGTGAGAGTACCATCGTCAGTCTGGAGCGTAATCCCCTGACTGGGCATTGCGTTGCTTGCGCCATTATTGTCAGCGGATAAGATACTATTGGTCACGGTCATATTCCCACTACGCACAACAATGCGCCCCGCACCATTGCCGCTGGTATCGATGACGCTAGTGTCGATATTCAAGGTTCCATGGGTAGGGGGTATGGTGTCGGTATTTCCCTGGACAATGGGTATGTGACTGTTCCCCGCACCAACCGCGATTATTTGCGCTGTGCCGGATTCTGCTGTTAGGGCTGCATTGTTTTCGATCGTTATGTTGCGAGCCACGAGGTCCATGCCTTTCCCGCTATTCATTGTCCATTGGGATCCATTGACATCAAGCAGACTATTATTGGTGGCAGTTGCGCCGAAAAATCCAAAGGCAGCCGGAGAGGCACTCGTCAGCGTGCTGGTGGCGGGATGGGTGGCGCTAAAGATATGGCCGTCCGCGAAAGAAATCTCATCCGCTGTGCTCACATGAAATGCCGCTGGCACATCGAGCTGTGCGCCTGGGCCAAAGGTTACGCCTTGGGGGTTGATCAGATAAAAGTTAGCATGTCCGCCTGGGGTAGATCGTAATGTGCCATCAATCGTAGAGGAATAACCGCCAGTTACGCTGGAGATAATATTGTTCAGGGTATTGGTGACGTTTTCGGTAAAGACAACGGTCTGTCCCCCATCAATGTTAAATTGGGTGAAACTATGGAATAGATTACCACCAGATGTTGTGCCCATTGTTTGGGGAATGGTGATGGTTGTGCCACTGAGGGTTTGTTTGACTCCCATGGTGCCATCCGTCGCAATTCCGCCTGCTGCCAATGTGATGCGCGATGAGAAGCACGCCACAATACAGAGATACATCCAGTACATGGAGGGCGTATTCATTCACGGTTTCCGCAAGGATTGCTCATTGTTTTTCTAGTGTCCCCCAGCAGAATAGAACGCGCATGGTAGTTGTGTCATTGCATCGGTGGTTGTTACGATAGATTGGCACACAAGGGATGGTAGGCCTGGTGAGGTGCCGCACATTTGCAATCGCTACTTCTCTGCAAGGAAAGGATAGCGCGGATGATAGTCCGTGGGCTAGAATGATTTTTGCGAGAGAAAGCCCTATGAACTACCGCCATGCCTTTCACGCTGGCAATTTTGCTGATGTCCACAAACATGCTGTCCTCACCCTGTTGTTGCGGGCTATGGGGTGCAAGGATAAGCCCTTTCTCTATCTAGAAACCCACGCTGGGGCAGGTCGTTACGATCTGCATGGTGCGGATGCCGAGCGGGGCAGAGAGTGGGAGGAGGGCATTGCGCGTCTATGGCCGCGCCAGAGCCCTAACCCGTCCTCACAGCTTGCGGCCTATCTGGCTGTGGTCGAGGTGCTTAATCCGAATGGCCATCTGCGGCATTATCCGGGTTCCCCCCTGGTTGCCCGTTCCTGTCTGCGGACGCAGGATCGCATGGTTCTGTTAGAGGCGCGTTTCTCGGAGGCCCAGCGATTAGAGGCGATGCTCCAGGCCAGCAGTTCGTCCGATGGTTGTGTCTCGGTGCATGTCCGGGTGGGCGATGGCTACGCAGCACTCAAGCCGTGGCTGCCTCCTCCAGAGCGGCGCGGGGTTGTGCTTGTCGACCCCCCCTTTGAGCGCAACGACGAATTCAAGCAATTGCTGGCGGCGCTTGGCATGATCCATCACTGTTTTGCCACGGCAACCGTGATGGTATGGTATCCCTTGAAGGATCGCTCGGCGGTTGCGCGGTTTCATCGGGCGCTGCAAGACAGCGGTTTGCGCCGCCTGTTGCTTGCTGAGTTGCGGATATTGCCCGGGGATGTCGGTGGTCGCTTCCATGGTAGTGCTTTGTTGCTGCACAATCCGCCCTGGCAGTTAGATCAAGAGATCGCTGTCCTGCACAAGGAACTCTTGCCGTTACTTGCGCTAGAATCGGGGACACACGCGGAAGTGCGGTGGCTTGTTGGGGAGTAGGGGGCTGATTTTTCGCGGATTCGGTAGTGCTAACCAATCGTTTGTTGGGCGCTGCTGGTGTTTGACTGGTGCAACTTGAGGGGGAGTATGAGAAATGAGAAACATTGAAATGGTTGTTGATGAAAATAATATCCTGACCATAAAGGTCGATCTTTCGAAGGAGTTTGGTCTGTCCTCCTCTGGAAAAAGCGTCATCATTGCATCCACGGACGGAAACCAATCTGTCCCATCGCCAAAGGACGGTATCAAGATTGGTGTGAACGTGTACAAAGGAAAGGGCAGCTAATGACGGTGTTCGGCGCAAGCGAGGGTCTTCCCCTCCGGTTTGACAGGTGAGTTTGTGCTGAGTTGGGTGGTTGCGGGGTATTCTGTGGTGCAGGGCGATACACCTACCTGTATATATTGACTTATCTGCGGATATATGGAAAGCATCTTGTTAGATGTGTGTGTAGGGTGCCTTTTGAGCGCATAAAGACCAAATCCGCGTCGGCAACTGGCCGATAGGGATGTGAGCGAAGCGAGATGTATCTCTTGTGGGATACCCACAAGCGGCTAACAGGGCTAGGGCTCGTGATCTTTATTCATCCTACTTCGTGACAACTGTGTTTTTTGATGGTACCGTGCAATAACTGAGCGGACTTATCAAATAAAATAACACAGGTGAGACATGGGAATGCTTTTATCACTTGCCTGGCGCGAAGGTGTTGAGGCCATGGTTCTTGTTTTTTTGACCGCTACCTCTGACACGGTGCCTGGCTATAATGCCAAACCCGCCCCCACGGAGACGAAACAGGTTGCGCCTGCGCCAATGCAGGTCTCTTGGGAGTCCGATGGGAGATTGTTCTTATAACAGCGCCACACGGGGCGTAGGATTCGGGGATATTGGTTGAACCGCTGCTGTCGTGATCGCCCGCCTTTGGCGCATGCAATGGGGTTTACCTTGTTAGAAATCCTGGTGGTGATGATGATCATCGGACTTCTGGCGAGTGTGGCCGTCCTTTCGGTAGGCAACAGAGAGAGTGCAACCGCACAGGAGGCGCGGCGCTTAGCCGAGTTACTACGTCTTTCTGCTGAGGAAGCGGTACTGCAGGGCCGAGAATGGGGTTTGCACCTGACTGGTGATGGTTATGAGTTCATGGTTCTTGATGCAGCACTTTGGCGCGTCGCGATAGACGAGATCTTGCGGCCACGGAGGTTTCCGCCGGATGTGACGTCGCGCCTGACCCTGGAAGGCGAAGAATTGCAGGTAGACCCCCCCCCAGATGACGCTCCATTGCGCCACAATGCAAGTCGTACTGACAAGGAGAATGCCGAGGCGCGGATTACACCGCAGGTATTGCTATTATCGAGTGGTGAGGTCTCTTTATTCCAGATTGCTGTTCAAGGAAGGGGGCAACCAACTTGGTATGTGAGAAGCAGCATTGACGGAAATTTTTCCGTTATCCCAGCAACGCCGTGATGAGAAACCAATCCACATCAGGCTTTACCCTGCTTGAGGTCATTGTCGCCCTCGCTATTCTGTCGATTGTCTTGGCAGCGGCAGTAAAGGGTGTTGGTAGCTATGCTAGCAATGTTACCTATTTGCGTGATCGTACCTTGGCCCATTGGGTGGCCATGAATCAAGTTGCTGCAAACCAGCTCATTGCCAACTGGCCGCCGATTGGTTCTAATGAGGGTGTCGCCATTCAAGGAGGGGTTTCGTGGTATTGGCGTACAGTGGTTTCTCCGACCATCGATCCTGATCTCCGTCGCTTGGATGTAGCCGTGCGCCCCCACAAGGAAGGAGGTGACCCAATTGCTTCAGTCACCGCATTCCTTGGTCGTGTCCACTAAGGTTATGGTTCGTTTATTCCATCCTGCGCGTGGTTTTACCCTAATAGAGCTATTGGTGGCGATTGGGATCTTTGCCGTACTTGCTGTTATTGCGTACGGTGGCCTCAATACGATGTTGAGTCTAAGCCATCACGCTACTCTCCAAGCAATACGCTTGATCAGGATCGAGTCGGCGGTAAATACGTTGTCTCAGGATCTGGCCCAGGTAGTGGATCGCCCGATTCGTGACGAATACGGAGACGCACAGCCGAGCTTCATCGCGAGGAATACGCGAACCGACCGTGGGATGGAATTCACCCGTGGTGGAAGGCGCAACCCCGGCGGGTTTTCCCGGGCCTCCTTACAAAGGATTGGTTATGTTCTCCAGGAGGATCGGCTGTTGCGTCTTTCTTGGCAGGTGCTGGATCGTGCCGAGGATAGCGTTCCGGTGTCTCAGGCGATTGTGGACGGGCTGGATGGTTTTGGTTTTCGTTTCCTAGACAATAACGGGGCGTGGCATGATGATTGGCCGCCGACGAATACGGCACCAATGGGTACGACCTCCAGCACGACCAGTGTTCCGCAGGCCAATGGTGTTATGAAGTTTGGCATACCGAGGGCAGTAGAGGTGGTGTTGGAATTCCGAAATCTTGGGCGTATCACGCGCCTGTATCCGTTGTATTAAGCGATCGAAAGGGCGCGAGATTGGTTGTTTGCTGAGAGACTCTCTTTTTATAGAGAGGATGAGGGCGATTGGAGTGTTTTCTCTTGGTGCCGATGAGGGGCGACAGATTCCGGAATCGTGTTGACGGATGAGAACTGGCATATTGTCATGGGTTTGCGATAGTCTGGTTTGATTGTTTTTTCTTACTGTTTTGTACCTATTCCCTTTCACGCAGAGGCACGCATGAAACGATTCTGTCTTATTCTCCTCGTAGCAACACCCTGTCTGTTTAGCACGCATTCTGCATTTGCAGTAGACTGCGCCAATGCCGATACCACCAGCGATATGATTGAGTGTGCCGACAAGGACTACCGGATTGCTGATCAGGCCCTGAACCGGGCCTACGGTGCATTTAAGAAAACTGTGGATGCGGCTGGGAATGAGTTACTCCTGAATGCACAGCGCGCCTGGTTAAAATTCCGTGATGCAAATTGTAACCTGGCGGCTGATCAAGCCCGGGGCGGCACAATGGCACCTTTGCTCCAGATCGGCTGTATGACGGGCATGACCAAGGATCGCACCAAAGAACTGAACGAATTGGTGAAGGGGCTCGGGCAGTAGGCCTTCAGAGTTTTTGGTGTGCTGTGAACCGCCTACTGGGTAGGGCAGGGCACTCAGAACCCTTCCGTTCTCTCGACTAAACGGAAAGTGTCTAAAGTGCCCGGTAGTTGATTTAGTTGCCTGCCTTCGGGAAGGTTAGCAACAATGTCGTTGTATTATCCTCATCCGAGGTGGTCATATCAATACTACCATTGAGGGCTTCGAGTAGGCGCTTGGCTGAATAGGTGCCGATACCGGTGCCGTCGCTCTTGCCTGACGTGACGTATTTCTCGAAGAATCGTTCGCGTATTTCAGCAGGTACAATCCCCTGGTTGCTGATAGACAAACGGAATGGTGATTCGACCGAAAGGGTAACATCAATCTGACCCCCACTTGGGGTAGCCTCAAAGGCATTCTTGATGAGGTTGCTAAAGATAGAAAAATATAAGACGGGGTCGCCGATGGCCTGTGGTGATGCGGAATCGGTAGGTTTCAGTGTGGTGGTAATGCTAATCTCTTTCGATTCAAAACTGGCTTGCTGAGTTTTCACAACCTGGGTTAGTAGATCCACAATTGCAACATTCTGAGGAATGAGCGTGAAGTTACCCGCCTCAATCTTGAACAGATCCGAGGAAAGGGTAACCATGTCGATTACTTGTTTTGATGTTGACTCAATCAGTCGCAGTTCTTCAACCAATTGTGGTGCCTGTTTCTCGGCAACAGATAATAGTCCCTGAGCAATCCCGACGATTCCGGCCAATGGGCCTTTTAGATCGTGCCGAATCAACTGGTCGACATTGTCGCGCAAACGGCTAAGCGCGACCGTTGTGTCATAATTGGATTGTAGTTGTTTGTGTAGACTTATGTAGCGGAGCAGGTTTTTGACCCTGGGCTTCAGGATATCTGGGTTGATTGGTTTGGTTACAAAGTCGATGGCACCAAGGGATAATCCGCGCATCCGTGCGTCGTCGTCGGTCAGTGCGGTAACGAAGATTACCGGAATCGTTTCCGAACCCGGGTGCTCGCGCATACGCCGGGCTACTTCAAAGCCATCCATCTCGGGCATCATGATATCCAACAGCACAAGATCGGGTGGGTTGTCGGAATAGCAGATCTCAAGCGCTCGCGCCCCGTTATTGGCTACTCGTATTCGATAATCGTCCTTAAAAAGCGCGGACATCAATTGTAGGTTATCCGGCATATCATCCACAATCAATAGCGTGGCACGATTGGTGGTATCCGCTGACGGTGTTGGAGTTGTCTGCTCAGCCTCGGGCTGTTCGTTCGTTTTACTGGTCTTTGGCAGAATAGGCGTAGTAGGAGCTGGTGCTCGCATTGCTTGGAGGATTCGTTCCTGAAGCTGTGCTGGCTTATAGGGTTTGATCATCATACCGCTGACCCCGGCGGAGATTGCCTCGGTAATACGAGTACGGTCAGCTTCTGCGGTAATCATTAAAAAGGGAATCTTATAGGTCTTGGGATTGGCGCGAACCGCCCGTAGTAATTCGATTCCGTTCACTATGGGCATATTCCAGTCTGAAAGAATAACATCGACGGGATAGGTCTGAAGGATCTTCCAGGCTTCTTGACCATTGGCTACTCCATGGACATTGCCCAGTTCTAATGAACGAAGAAAGGATATGGTGAGGCTGCGCATGGCAGCGATATCGTCAACAACCAGAATGCGTGTTTTCTTGGGAATCATCTGAGACTCTCCACGGTGGTGTACGTGCTTTCCTGGGTCTTAGGTTTTATTGACTGCGCGTAGCAATTCAAGGGCGGCAACAAAATTGAATTCGCGGATTTCCTTATCTAGGCTAGAAAATTGGGCAGGGAAGGCGGTCTTGAAGATCGCGGCGTTTTCCTCGAATAAAGTAACTGCATCACTGTCATCCTCTTTCAGGAGGTTTTCTAGTTGCTTGCTCAGTTTTGTCAGTTTCTCTGGTGAAATCTGCGGAGCATTCGTAGCACTCGGTTCTTCGGTCTGAACATCTGGGAGAACGCTGACAATGCTGGATATTAGGCTATCAAGCAGGGTGCGCAGCGGGAGCATGGTCGTTAGCACGGTTTGTTTGTCGGGGTGCTGTCTGATGAGCGTTTCTATGGCCTGTGCCTCTTGCTGAATCGCGGTTGCGGCGATGTTGGCAGCGGTTCCTTTTAGGGTGTGTGCCACTCGCTCTGCCGTTTGCCAGTCCTCCTGCGCTAGGGCCTGTTCGATTTGTTGTATTGCGAATTGCTGTCCGTGCCGGAATTGGCGCAACATAGAGAGAAAGAGGGCAGGTTTACCAAGTGCCCGGCGTATGCCTAAGGCGATATTGATGCCAGGTATTGTTGTCGGCAGGGTGGTGTGAGGGATTGCGTCGGTCTCCTCGCGGATCTCGATGGGGGTTTGTGGAGAGGGAATCTGCTGGTTGTCCTCATTAGCGCGAATGCTAATGGTGGTTGCATCCACTGACAAGCCACGATCTGCAGTTCGTGGCTTTACCCATTTACACAATTGCGATAACAAGACCTCTGGTTCGATTGGTTTGGTGAGGTAGCCATCCATCCCTGCCGCAAGGCAACGGTCAAAATCCGCCTGCATGACGTTGGCGGTCATGGCAAGAATCGGCGGTTGGGCAAGAGAGGTCATTTGGCGAATTGCATGGGTGGCCGTTACTCCATCCATGACTGGCATTTGCATATCCATTAGCACCAGATCATAGACGGCTTCCTGCACCTTACCGAGCGCAATGGCACCATTTTCTGCAAGATCCACCCTGAATCCGGCATCGGTAAGCATTTCCATCGCAACCTGCTGGTTCATTTCGTTATCCTCCACCAGCAAAATGCGGGCCCCACGAATCTTGGATAGCCCAAGGGAGGATTCAGAATCTCGAGGGGCGCTGGTTTTACTACTATCATCTGCTGAGCTAGTGAGGCGTAGCAGTGATTCTAATAAGGCCCCCTTAGTGACGGGTTTTGTCAGAATATCTGCGGCCCCCACCGCTTGTGCGCCCTGCATAATGTCATCACGACCATAGGCGGTGACCATTACAATCTTTGGTGTATTCTGAAGATTCATTGCGACAATACGCCGAGCAGTCTCCAATCCGTCCATTCCTGGCATTTTCCAATCCAGCAGGACAATATCCCACGGGGTTGTGGCATGGAGATTAGCAAGCATCTCTATTACCTTTTCGCCGCTGCCAACAATGTCTGGCTGGATAGACAATGATTCCAATAGATCTTGAAATACCATTTGTGCGGCAATGTTGTCATCTGCGACCAAGATGCGTAAAGGACGCTCTGGATTGATGGTGGGGTATGGCGGGGTTGATGTGTTTTTTACAGCGCCCTGGCCAAGACGGGCGGTAAACCAAAATGTTGAGCCCTTGCCGGGCTCACTTTCCACGCCTACCTTGCCGCCCATGAGTTCGGCAAGGGTGCGCGAAATCGCTAGACCAAGACCAGTACCCCCGTATTTGCGAGTTGTCGAGGCATCGGCCTGTTGGAAACTTTGGAACAGTCTCCCCATTTGCTCTGGGGTGAGCCCAATGCCAGTATCACGTACCGCAAAGCGCAATAGAAGCGTTCTGTTGGTATCCTCTCTATTGTCCTCATGCTGCAAAGAAACGGTGAGTGATATCTCACCAGTATCAGTGAATTTGACCGCATTGTTGGTATAGTTAATCAGGATTTGTCCAAGACGCAATGGATCGCCGATCAGAGCATCGGGAACGTCTGGTGCTATATGAATGATCAGTTCCAGACCTTTGGCGGTGGCCTTTTCGTTGGTCAGATTGGCGACATTTTCCACTACAGCAGACAATTGAAAATCTACCTGTTCTACATTCAGTTTGCCAGCCTCAATCTTCGAGAAGTCCAGAATGTCATTAATAATGCCAAGCAGGTGCTGGCCTGCGCCCTGGATTTTCTTTAGGTAGTCGCGTTGGCGCGGTGTTAGTTCTGTTTTAAGTGCGAGGTGAGACATCCCAATAATAGCGTTCATTGGGGTGCGAATCTCATGGCTCATGTTGGCTAGAAAATCGGACTTCATCTTGGCAGCATCTTCAGCAGCATCACGAGCGGCCTTCATGGCCAATTGTACCTGGTGCTGAGCAGTAATATCATGGAAGGAGATTACCGCACCTGGTAGTGTTGAGTCGTTACCCCTTTCTAGCAGAATAGGAGCAGCCGAATAGGCTACGGGGAAGGAACTGCCATCATGTCGCCAGAAGACCTCTGAGTCGCAGTGAACCGGTTCACGTAGCAGAATTGCCTGCTGAATTGGGCAGTCTTCGTGCGGGTAATGATTCCCGTCCTGGTGAGAGTGATGCATCAAGAGATGTCGATCCTTACCAACGATATCGTCTACACTCGGGAAGCCGAGTAATCGTGCTGTGGCCAGGTTTGCAAAGGTAACGAGTCCTTGTGCGTTGATGCCGAAGATGCCATCTGAACTTGATTGCAGCAACATGCGCATTTCTTCTTCTTTGTGCGCAATGATAATTGCCATGCGTTCGCGCTCGCGAATATCAAGCGCGAGCCTAAGGGCAATGGCAAGATCTGGTAAGGCCTTCCCGAGAAAATCTGACTGTGCCGTTGTTGGTTCATGCAGTAAACCAATCTCCAATGCGCCAATACTTGGTTTACTGCCAATGGGAATGATGCGAATCTGCCACAATGGCGATATGCTGTGGTCTAGGGGGTTGGGTGTTTCTTGAAAGGTAATGGTAGACGTTTCCCCATCGGTAATAACATCTCGTATGATGATCTGGTGATTGGGGGGTGGGCTGATGCCGAAACCCGCCAGAAAATCTACCTCGACTGCAGTGTTTTTATTGCTGCTGTAGAGGGCAGCATAGGGGATCGACAAGATACGGACAATCCTTGCGAGTGCTGCCCTGGCGAGAGCGCGGGGATCGGTTTGGTTGCGGATGGCGTTGGCAAACTCCTGTAGGGATTCTTTAAGGCGCAATTGTTCAGTCAATTGCCCAAGTAAGGTTTTGCGCTCGCTAATGTCTTCTTGTAGGCCGACGTAGCCAATCAATTGATGTTGTGCGTCATTCACCGGTGAAAATAGCGTCTGTGCCCAATAACTGCTACCATCCTTGCGACGGACAAATATTTCACTCCGAAAGACCTGGCCAGAGGAGATGGTTTCCTCCATAGTTTGGTATTTCTCGCGAGTCTCGGTGTTGCCGGCAAGAATTGATGGTGTGTGCCCCAGAACCTCATCCCTAGTGTAGCCGGTAGACTTTTCGAACATGGGGTTTGTCCATTCGATTAGGCCATTTCTGTCACAAATGAAGATGGCTACCGGACTGTTTTTTAGCGCCACTCCCAGTGTGCGGAAACGGTTTAAGGTGGCTCGTGCCTCCAGGTGGCTACGGCGGTAATAGTATAAAACTGCTGCTGATAACAGAATTGTCGCCATGATAGTAAGAGCGATGTTGAACAATACCAGCGGCGAGGTTAGTTCCGTAGTATCACGCATGGCAACTATCCGCCAGGGGCCGCTTGGGTCAGACCAATCGAGATCTCGCGTAACGGCCACATAGACTCGGTCGTCAATCCTGGGTAATCCGTTTCCGGACACAAAAGGCAATGGTCTTGGATAGGACTGTTCGAATTGTGTGCCAAATTGCCTGAGCTTTCTGATACTCTCTAGTCGCTCTGGGTTTATTGGGCCCTCCAGGTTATTAAGCCATGCTGTATTGGTAGACGCAAAGACAACTCCTTGTGGCGATAATAGGATGGCCTCGCCCTTTGCTTGCTCAAGAAACCGGTCAAGAGGATTTCCTGAGAGTTTGATGGCAACAACGCCGATTACTTTTGTGGTTCGGTTGGTGCCATCATACAAAGGTGCGGCATAATACAGGCCGCGCTCGCCCGAGGCGTGACCGATGGCGGCATAGACATTCTGCTTTCCTTCCATGGCGCGCTGGAAATAGGGACGAAAATCTACTTTGTCCCCCACGGACACCCGTTCTCCTGAGGTCGCCTGCGCAATAATAGTGCCGTCGGCAGAGACGAGGTAGGTTGATTCGGCGAGAAATTGGCGGCGAGTGGGTTCCAATCGATCAAGAACCGTGGGCATTTGGGCATTGCCGGTGTGCTGGGCGTTAAAATGCAAAACCGCATCTTTCAAAGCAGAATCATTTAGACCAAGCATGATGGCTGCTCCCATCGCTGGACTGCGAATGGTTTCTGCTGCGAGGCTTATTACCATCCGGTTGGTCACTTCCTCAAGGCGTACGCGACCATCTTTGATGATAAAATGCTCGACGATGAGAATTGCTATCCAGGTAACGATGCCTGCCAGGATCAGACTGGTAAAAGCAAAGCGCCATGCGGGACGGTTGTGCATACGGGTTCCTCGTTTCAGATCTTTTGGATAAGCGATACTGTTTTGCCAAAGCGCAGATGTGAGCCCTGCCTGTGGACATGCGTCCCGAAAAATTCTGGGACTTTTCCAGGCGTTGCTTTTTGATGTCGCAACAATCAGAATTATCCGGCGGTAGGCGGTAGTAACTTGGCTGGTGTGGCTCGCCTCGGGTGGGTGCTGTTTTTGTTTTGCCAAGTCTTAGCAAAGGACATCTACTTTCCTTCTGTGACTGCGGGGCGATGTATGAGCCACTCTTCGGCTTAGGTTCCGCCGGACGTCTGGCGCAGCGCAGGGCGTATGGTTATCATCTACCCTATTTGAGTCAAGCCGACACAATAACATTTTAAGGAAGGCAGCATGGCACGATTGATGATGCACGTACAAGTTTTCCTGTTACTCGTGTTAATGAGTCCGGTGGTAGTGGCCGATCCTGATCTGGGTGAGGAGGATCTCGTTAGTGCGTCCTTTAGTGGTAACCTGGCGCGGGTTCAGGGGCTGCTTACGGCACACACAGATGTGAACACCAGAGATCGATACGGAAATACGGCCTTAATGGCGGCTGCATTCGATGACCACTTGGATGTGGTGCAGGCGTTGCTCGCGGCGCATGCCGAAGTTGAGGCTCGCGATAACTACGGTAACACAGCGTTGATACTGGCATCGTTGGATGCACATCTGGGTGTGATGCGAGCATTGATCGACGCACATGCAGATGTGAACGCTAAGGCGGATAACGGCCTCACGTCATTGATTGCTGCCTCCACGCGGCAGTCTCACCCGGATGCGGTGCGGGCATTGATCAATGCACACGCGGACGTAAACGCTGCGACACATGGCGGCTACACTGCGCTAATGGCTGCCGCAGAGGCAGGTCATCTGGATGTAGTGCGGGCACTGATCGACGCACACGCTGACGTGAACGCCAAGAGGTTCGACGGTGTAACAGCGTCTGTGTTGGCGTCCGAACGTGGTCACGCGGAGGTGGTGCAGATTATCGGTCGATTTGCGTCCACACCGAAGTAGCGGTCTTGATTAAACGCTACCGTAGAGAAAGGGTATCATACTATGCCACGGTCGATGAGGTAGGTGGCGTATTGGGCGTCGGACGCGAGGATGTGTGCTTGCAGCCAGTCTCTCAGAAAGGTGAGTACATCAACCGATAGGGTATTCTCTCCTTTTCCGAAATCGTCGAACAAGTCCATCGCCTTTTCCCTGATGGCGTTGTGTTCTTTTGTGTGTTGCTCGTACGTGGGGTATTGGTGCTGTTCCATGTAGCTCTCTTCCAGGGAGAAGTGCTGGGAGATGTGTTCGACCGTTTCAACCAATATCTCTCCCAGAATGTCGTTTTCTGCGCCGCGCTGCATTGCCTCGTACAGCCTGTTGGCCATCAAGAACAAGTTCTTGTGCTGGAGATCGATGGAGGCTATGCCGATGTTGTATTTCTCATCCCAATTGCACAAGCTCATACATTGCTCCTCGGAGGTGTTAGGCCGGACTTGTGGTGAGTGGCGGGACTGGTGTGTGGTTTATTGGGAAACGAACAAGCACTTGGCACACAGGTGCCGACGTGGTGTGTCGTCTTCCCGTCACAGGATGTTTTGGGTGCTTTGTGGTTAGTAATAATCGCATGGTTAGATCTGATAGTATGTTGATAGAAGGTGGTTTACGTCGCCGAGAAGTTTCTCAAATTGTATGCATGCGACCGGCTTTGAATCGACCATTACCTTACTGTTCCGCCATTTTAGCCTGCTCAGTTCCTGTTGCGAAAGCTCCATGTCCTTGCCAAGACAATCAACCCTTGAAAGGTTGCTTCACTGCTACCGAATGTATGTTTAAAATCCGCCGTAGTACGCATATCTTCAAGCTTCCAAAACCAATCTATCAGTTGTGAATTAGTACTTTCAAAACGTGGAGCCCACTCTGGAGTAGCTTTTTTGGTTTTCTTTTTGAAGACGCTATCAGGCTTGCCATTCTCAAATTCAACCAATAAATATTGTTCTCGTTCTGAGTTACCGACGACCAGATCTGCGACAAAATCCCCATATATTTCGAATTCATGCGCAAAGCAATCCGGTATTCTTATATCTGGTACATAGTGACCGATGAGAAGAGACAAATCTATGCTGCATTTGAAGAATGGTAGCACATCCTTACTTTCGGAAAGCGTTCTTTTCTCCGAAAGCAACGTCGAGAATTTATTCCACTGATCACTGCCGTTCTTGGGAACGATGGTATGCTTGCTAAGGTTCTTCATTACTGCCCCCTACCTAGTAGCAGACAGCCTGGATGGTCGCGGTAGCAGGCGTTCCAAAAGGTCATGGTCTACGATATCAACGACTTTACAGTCTTCTCCATCAATAGCCAGCACGAGGCGTAATCTTGGGCTTCCTCGAAAGACGTACAGCGGGGTGTCAGTAGGCGCGAGTATTTTATATAGTTTCCGGTTGCCGGAGATCGCGCTGGGTTCCATCGCATTCAGCGTAAGAATCGCTTTGGTAACTTGTTTCTGATCTGCCCCGTGGAGCGATCGTAACTGAATCTCCGCCCTCTGCTCAAATGACAGGTTCATTTTTCCTCCGGAAATATAAGTACACGATTAAATACCACTAGAGAATTGTCAGTGTATTGAATTAAATTCATCATTAGTATCGCATAATATAGTACGGAAGCGTGATGGCGTCTATTCAGCATAGAAAGGCCTGATTATGTCTCTTTCTCAGTCATTCTATTGATCGAACAGTGTTATGGCTAAATTATGCCGTTTCTGTGTAGGTATTGCACACGGCACACAATTACCAATAAATCAGCTCAATCAACTGCAGTGCGGCTTAATCGCTCTTGCCAGCGCCACATGCTTGCGCACATCTCTTGCAAGGTGCGCTCGGCCTGCCAATTCAGTACGGTCTTCGCTCGGTTAGGCTCGGCATAATAAGCGGCAAGATCGCCCATCCGACGTGGCGCAACCCGATAAGGGATTGGTCTATTACTCGCAAGCTCGAAGGCACGCACAATCTCAAGAACGCTATAGCCCCGACCTGTGCCCAGGTTAAAGACATGCCAGCCGATTTCCTTGCGCAGAAAGTCTAGTGCAGCAAGATGTCCCTTTGCGAGATCGACCACATGAATGTAATCGCGCACACCTGTGCCATCGGCAGTCGAATAATCCGCGCCGAACACCTCAAGGTGTGGTAATTGACCGGACGCGACCCGGGCTACATAAGGCATTAGGTTGTTAGGAATACCTTTAGGGTTTTCGCCGATCAAACCCG
Organism: uncultured Thiotrichales bacterium; assembly: GCA_903881315.1. Taxonomy (GTDB): domain Bacteria; phylum Pseudomonadota; class Gammaproteobacteria; order CAIRSR01; family CAIRSR01; genus CAIRSR01. The sequence continues at coordinate 25,806 of CAIRSR010000018.1, forward strand.
ACTCATGAGCACCGACTGGATTGAAGTAACGCAGACAAGCAATACGCCAATGATCAGCAGTTCTCGCCACATCACAAAGCATCTGCTCAATGTGTAGCTTGGTGCGACCGTAGGGGTTAATCGCGCTCGTTGGATGGGCCTCATCAAAAGGAAGGTACTGTGGATCACCGTAAACCGTAGCACTACTACTAAAGACGAGTGTCCGTGCGCCTGCGGTTTGCATCGCTTGCAAGAGGCTGATGGCACCGTTCACATTATTGTCGTAATACGCAATAGGCTGAATCACCGATTCGCCGACTGCTTTGAGCCCAGCAAAGTGAACGACCGCCTCAATGTGATGGGTACGCAATGCGTGGGTAAGCCGCGCCGTATCGCGTACGTCCCCCTGCACAAATGGCAAGTCGCTACCGATAATCGTGGTTAGGCGGTGTATAACATCCGTACTACTGTTGGAAAAATTGTCGTACAGCACTACCTCATGCCCTGTTTCGGCCAGGACAACAGCCGTATGGCTGCCAATATAACCTACACCACCGGTTAGCAGGATGTTCATTCTATAACTGGTCTAATCGCAAGGGTACTACAGTTTTCCGTAATAGCCCTCTTTGAGGGCATCATACAGGTTGGCAGCGCTGTGGATCTCACCGTCGTATTCGATCTCCTCATTGCCCCTTGCCTCAACGACGGTGCCGTCTTCTAGGGTGAAGCGATATACGGTTGCCGCCAGATCCTTTTCCTTGACGAGTACCCCTTGGAAGGCTTCGGGATTGTAGCGAAAGGTGGTGCAGCCTTTTAGGCCCTGCTGGTAGGCATACAGATAGATACTCCGAAAATCCTCGAAAGGATAATCTGTTGGGACGTTGATCGTCTTCGAGATAGAGGAGTCGATCCAGCGTTGGGCGGCGGCCTGGACATCGACATGCTGGTGAGGAGATATATCCTCGCTGGTAATGAAATAGTCCGGAAGCTCTGCAGCCGCGTCATCGGAATAGGGCATTGCTCGTGGGTTAATCAGATGGCGGTAGGCCAACAGTTCAAAGGAATAAACGTCGATCTTTTCCTTGCTCTTTTTTCCTTCACGAATCACATTCCGCGCATAATGGTGGGCGAAACTTGGCTCGATGCCGTTGCTCGCGTTATTGGCAAGGGAGAGTGAAATGGTGCCAGTGGGTGCGAGCGAGGTATGGTGGGTAAAGCGACAGCCCACTCGTTCTAGTCCGGCGACCAATTCTGGATCAACCTCACGCAAACGCTGCATATAGCGGCTATAGCGGGCATGGAGAACCTTGCCAGGGATGCTATCGCCTACTCGATAACCAGCGGCAACCATTTCCGGGCGGAGGTACAGCATCTCTTCCGTGACGGTAAAGGATTCCTCCATGATCGGGGCAGGGCCCTTTTCGTGCGCCAATTCAAGGCCAACCCGCCACCCCACGAGCGCCATTTCTCGCGTTACTGCCTCGGTGAAATCAACGGATTCGCGACTGCCGTAGCGCATCCGCAACAGCGTTAGGGTAGAGCCAAGACCAAGGTATCCCATGCCGTGACGACGTTTGCGATAGATTTCATCGCGCTGTCCGCCGAGTGGTAGGCCATTGATCTCGACTACATTGTCCAGCAAGCGGGTAAAGATTGCCACCACCTTCCGAAATTGTTCCCAGTCGAATACGGCGCGCTCGGTAAAGGGATGGAGCACGAATTTTGTTAGATCGACCGAGCCGAGCAGGCAACTCCCGTAGGGTGGTAGGCCCTGTTCGCCACACGGATTGGTGGCACGAATGTTCTCGCACCACCAATTGTTGTTCATCTCATTGTATTGGTCGATGAGAATAAACCCGGGCTCGGCGTAGTCGTAGGTGGACTTCATGACGAGGTCTAGCAGATTCTTGGCGGGCAGGGTGCGATACACCTTGCAGGCAACCCGACCGGCAGCATCCGCGAGATACCCGGTTGTGTAGGGCCAGCGTCGCCAGACCACCTTCGTTTTGTCTTGCAGATCAGGCGAGTCGGGGGCAAGCTCTCCATCGCTAATGGGGAAGGCGAGCTGCCAAGAGGTATTGGCGCGTACGGCCTCCATAAATTCGGTGGTGATCAGCAACGATAGATTGAATTGGCGCAACCGACCTGCCTCGCGCTTAACGCGGACGAAGTCGATGACATCTGGGTGCCCGATGTCGAAGGTGGCCATCTGTGCCCCGCGTCGGCCCCCTGCCGAGGATACCGTGAAACACATCTTGTCGTAGATGTCCATGAAGGACAGTGGGCCGGAGGTGTAGGAACCAGCCCCAGAAACATAGGCTCCGCGTGGCCGTAGCGTAGAGAACTCGTAGCCGATGCCAGACCCGGCCTTAAGCGTCAGCCCGGCCTCGTGAACCTTGGCCAGGATGTCGGTCATGGAGTCGTGGATGGTGCCCGATACGGTACAATTGATGGTCGATGTGGAGGGTTTGTGTTCCAAGGCACCGGCATTGGATACGACACGTCCGGCTGGGATGGCCCCACGTCGTAGCGCCCAGAGGAATTTTTCAAACCATTCCTCGCGCTTCTCTGGGGTCTGCTCTATCTCGGACAGCGCCCGCGCCACCCGCCTAAACGTATCCTCTATCGTGCGATCGATGGGTGTCCCGTCCTTGGTCGTCAGTCGGTACTTTTTGTCCCAAATGTCGAGGGATGCACTCTGGAAAGGAATGTCGGTCACGGCGTTGGGGACGGCCTTGAGGTGGGCAGACTTCATGAGGTTCACTCTCCACGGTACTCTATCGCCAGGGCAGACGCCAGGGAAAAGGCGGCTCGGGCGTGGTGGTGTTAGCAGTGGTGGTGTTCAGCCCTATCTATCGGAGAACTACCGCAAATACCCGTTTCGAAGACATTGTGGCATGATCAATAGAGAATCAGGGCAACACGCAAAAGTAAAGGTGCTGCGGGCGGTTGTTGCGTCGTTTTGAGTAAGTGACACAATGGGTCGCAACCGTTTGTCCCCAAACCCAGAGAAGATAAGCTAATGCCAATCGCTCTGTCAAGGGTTGATAAATAGCATATAAATCAGTTCGTTGCCGATCATTTGTGCGGAATCAAAGAGATACCCAAGGCTTGGTTAGTTTCTTATTGCGAGTATAATGTGACAAGCATTTCTTAATTGAACTGGGTATCGTTTGTTTTATTGCAATTTATTGTGGGGGCTTGGTGATGAGGATTATTTTGAATTGAGTAGAAAACCTTCCCATAGGCATTAGTTTATTTTGCATCCTTGAATTTATCACAGAAAAATTGGATACCAACGTGTTGTGTTCTCTGGTCGTGACAACCTATAACCGCCCGGATGCGCTTCTCGCGGTTTTGCACGGGCTTAGTAATCAGACCGATCGGGGTTTTGAGATCCTGATTGCGGACGACGGTTCTACCGAGGATACGGCGGAACTGATTGCGCGTTTTGCTGGTTCTGTGGATATTCCAGTGCGTCATCTGTGGCAGGAGGATTGTGGTTTTCGGGCAGGTGCTGCCCGTAATCGTGCGATCAGCGTGGCGCGGGGCGAGTATCTCATTTTTATCGATGGCGATTGTGTGGTGCGGCCTGGGTTTGTGGCGGCGCATCGCCGCTTGGCGGAGAGGGGTTGGTTTGTAGCCGGCAATCGGGCATTGCTGAGCCAATCGTTTACTACGCGGGTATTGGCGCGAGGTACGTTGTTTCATGCCTGGTCTTTCGCGCACTGGGGAGGAGTTCGTTGTGTTGGCGGAGTGAATCGTTTGCTCCCGTTACTTTCCTTAGGTGATGGCGCGTGGCGTAAGGCGTATCCAGCGCGTTGGCAGGGCGCACGTACCTGTAACCTCGCGGTTTGGTGCGATGACCTGTTTGTTATCAATGGATTTGACGAGCGTTATACGGGTTGGGGTCATGAGGATGCGGATCTTGCTGTGCGGCTGATCCGTTCTGGTATTCAACGTAAAGATGGTCGTTTTGCGACGACGGTTATGCACCTTTGGCATACAGAAAATGATCGCAGTCATCTTCCGGATAATCAACGACGGCTGACGGAGATCCTCTCCTCCACTGCTACCCGTGCCATACAGGGTTTGGATCACTATCTATGATGCGTTCGGGAGGCTCTTCTGTGCCGGGTTGGATAATGCCGAAGCGGATCCTGGTCATTGCGACCCGTCAGATTGGGGATGTATTGCTCACGACTCCCCTTCTCCATTCACTGCGTCTGGCCTATCCGGAAGCTGTTATCGATGTATTGACCTATCAAAATACCGACGGTATGTTGGTTGGCAACCCCGATCTTAACCGGGTCTTGTGTGTTGCGGAGCATCCCAATATTGCGGAATATTGGCAATTGCTTGGGCAGATCTTGCGTCGTTATGATTTGGCGGTTTCAACCCTAGCGGGTGATCGTCCCTTGCTCTATGCCTTACTGGCTGCGCCAAGGCGGATTGGTTCGGTGCCGTGCGCTCGTGATGGGTGGAAGCGCCGTATCCTGGACGCTTGGTTTGAGCGCGACGATGCGGATATTCACACCATTCAGCAAAACCTGCGGCTTGCTGATCTGCTGGGTATTGCGCGTTCCTATGCTCTGGTGCCGCCCCGTTCTGATCATGGCGAGAAGGTTCTGGATGAGAGGTTGCCTTTCTCGTGGCGGGATGAGCCATTCGCGGTGCTGCATCTCTTGCCTATGTGGCATTATAAACGCTGGACTACCGACGGTTGGCGGGCCTTGATGCGGGAATTGGCGCGGCTTGGTTTGCAAATCGTGATTACCGGTGGGTCGTCACAAATAGAGTCCGCTTATGTGGATAGCGTATTAGCGGCTTCAGCTATTCGGGCAGTTAATCTGGTTGGGCGTTTACGCATTGCTGAGGTTGCCTCGTTATTGCGGGCAGCGCGTATCTATGTTGGCCCAGATACGGCCATGACCCATTTGGCGGCGAGTATTGGGATCCCAACGGTTGCCTTGTATGGCCCAACCAATCCTATTCGTTGGGGGCCGTGGCCGTTTGGTTTTGTTGCGGAGGGTAGCCCATATCTGCGTGCCGCGTTACGGCAGCGGGTCGGCAATGTGTTATTGATCCAGGCCGAGGGCGAATGTGTCCCGTGCGCAGAGGAGGGGTGCGATCGACACAAGGGGAGTTTTAGTGATTGTTTGCAGCGGTTGTCCCCAGAACGAGTCATCGAGGCAGCCGTGGAGATGCTTGGCAGCGGCTAGGTTTGTCTTATAGCGAGAGCAGGGGGCTTTCTCGGGTTGTTTTATGCAAAGCCGTGGCGGGCATATTCCGTCATCAGGGCGTTGCCGGCCTCGTCCAGATCCTCCCCAAAGGCGACGATACCTTCCTCGTGTCCCGCCATTACCACTAACCCGCAATTCTGGAGAGGACTGTCACGGAATAAGCGCAAGATCTCTCGGCCCATGGCGGGTGTACCATATTCAATCTCTCGCGCTGTGGTGGGAAATATCGGCAAAAGCCGCTGCCAGAAGGCAAGATGGTGGATGTGAATCACCGCCTGGATAGCCGGGCGCGCCTGATAGAACATGCCGTGGGTGATACTCTCAGCCGATGGTGTCGTTTGTTCATCAGCAGCGCGGAAGGCTACAAAATTGCTCTCCAGAGAGACGTGGGTGACCTCGGTATAGTGTTGCGGCCCAAGTTTTTGGATGCCGCCGGTGCGCGTGGCGGTGATGAGAAAGCCAGACGGAACGCGCAAGCTGATATTGCCGTAGCCAATGCCCTGGAGTTCTCCCGCGTTGTACATGCCGATTAGTTTGGCATCGTAGAGTCGATTCCGCCAGCGGTTGAGGGCCTCTATGGCCGTTTCCCTTGGTGTCATGATCCCGATATACTCAGGCGTGAATTTGAAATAGCCTTCCTTTGGCGTATTGTCTGGAGGGGGCAGGGGCATGATTCTTACTCAGCAATGTCTCGGGAACGGTGGTGGGCAATGGTGATGTTTTTTTATTCCTTGCGCCAATACTTCTCCGGGTAATTACGTGGCGCAGGGTGTTACCACCCGAAGAGCCAGCTCTGCCTTTTCTAGGCTTTCCTGGATGTGCGTACGTGTTACCGGTTTGATGAGATAATCAGAACATCCGTTGAGATAACAGGTGTCCTTGGTATTTGGTAGATCGAGACTGGTGATTATGATGATAGGCGTTTCCCCTTTGCCGTGTTGCTTTTCGATAGCGCGCATGGCGCGTTGTGTCTCGCACCCATCCATGCCGGGCATGACGATATCGAGAAAGACGGCATCATAAGGACAGTCATCCTCTAGATCAGCGGTAAAGAGTTCAATGGCGAATTGGCCATTGTCACTAAAATCGGCGCAACCATACGGCCTTAGATATTCCATGAGGAGTTTGCGGGTCGCTAGATCATCATCAACGATCAGGAATCTCATTGGTCTACCTCTTTAATTGGGCGTACCACCGTTGTTTTGGCAATGGGTGGTAAAGCAGATGCTCTGAGATGTTACTGACGATACCTCTGCGCTTGCAACGGGTAAAACGCAGTACCACCCGCAGGTTAATCGGCAGGTTCAACAGAACCAATGCGGCATCCATATCACTATGTTAGCGCAAGCCTTGTCTTGCTGACATACTCATCATTCGATATAGTATATCGACGATATTCGATGCCTATCTTATTATTTTACTACGCAGTAGGTTACGAATGAATTACCGGAATGGAATGCTGTTCCTGGTGCGCTGTGCGCGGGACTGTTCGTAAGGGTACAGCGGATGGTTGGCTGTGTGGTACGGGGGCATCTACCCCTCCTTGCCGTCGCAAGAACGGCACATACCGCTACCCGATGCGAGGTACAATGTCACAGGATGGCTGGTATCCTTTCCGGCCCATTTTCTGGGGTTTGTTTCACACGGTACCATGTCGCAAGAAGTCGAGAGTCTAACCACTGATCAGCCTGTCCCCTGTCCTCTCGTCCATTGGATAGGCGATGTATGCGAGCGGTCACGGCGGTTGTTTCAGGTGTTAGAGGCGCGTGGTTACCGGGTGCGCAGGTTTGCTGCCCTGTCGGATTTCCGGCTGGGTTATGCGGTGGAGGAATCTCCGGCGGCGGTGGTGATGGATGTGGCCGAGTCGGGGAATGATACTGCCTGTGCCCAGGTCGTTGCTGAGATCAAGGCGGAGGAAGCAACACTCCCCCCGGTGCTGTTTCTCTCGGCGCGAGACAATCTTGATATTCAGCTAATGGCCTATCGTGTCGGGGTGAGTTGTTATCTTACTCATCCCGTGGATGCGGACAGGTTGGCCGAGTTGCTAGACGAACTCACCGGACGCACACCGGTAAGTCCTTATCGAGTGATGGCGGTTTGTGCTGACCTACCCCTGCTCCAAACCCTGACCGATGAGCTACGCCGCGCTGGGATTGCGCTGTATGGGCTGAACGATCCCCTGCAGTTTTTCGATGCGGTGCGTTCCTTTACGCCGGACGTGCTGTTGGTTGATGGGTATCTGCCTGGTGTCAGTGGGGCGGAACTTGCCACCGTTTTGCGTGGACAAGATACCTATGCCTATCTGCCGATCGTATTCCTCGTGGCTCGGCATGACCTGGATCAACAGGAGCTGGCGTTGACGCAGGGAGAGCGGATGATCGTGGGAGGGGATGACTTTCTGGTCAAACCGGTCTCCGCTGCTCGTTTGGTCGCGGTGCTCACGGCGCGTGCGCGTCGTACCCGTCAGATGATACGGGCGAAAGAGGTGGCGGAACGTGCCAACCAGGCCAAGTCGGATTTTCTCTCTAACATGAGCCATGAGTTGCGTACACCCATGAATGCGATTCTTGGCTTTGCGCAATTCCTAGAGGTTCACGGGAAGCTTGATGCAGAACAAAAAGAAAGTGTTGCCGAGATCCTCAAGGCAGGACGGCATCTGCTGGAATTGATCAACGAAGTGTTAGATCTGGCCAAGATTGAGTCCGGTCGTCTCAATATGTCACTAGAATCGGTAACGCTCCCCAGTCTTATCGAGGAATGTTTTGATCTGGTATATCCGCTGGCGGTGGCGCATGGCATTTTCCTCCGCAGTGGGGGGCTGATGGATGCGGCAGTGCGCGCTGACCGAACGAAACTGAAACAGGTACTGATTAATCTATTCGCGAATGCTATCAAATACAACCTGAAGGGTGGGAGTGTGCGTCTTGGGATCCAGCAGGCGGGTCCAGAACATTTGCGCATTATGGTCTCTGATACCGGTTTGGGTATTTCCCAGGAACGTAGCAAACTGTTATTCCAGCCGTTTAACAGACTCGGCGCTGAGAATAGTAATATAGAGGGCAGTGGCATTGGGCTTACCATCACGCGCAAACTGGTTGAGATGATGGGCGGGCGTATTGGTTTTGAAAGCAGGGTTGGCTTCGGGAGCACCTTTTGGATAGAGCTGCCGGTTGCGACGCCGGGTGGGACAGAATCTCGCGGGACGGAAGAACAGCCCGTTCTGCTAGGACAGAACGAACGCCGTTATTCGATACTGTACATTGAGGATAATCTCGCAAACCTGCGACTGGTGAGTCAGATAGTGGGGCAATATTCCCATCTGACACTGCTCACCGCCCACACCCCAGAATTGGGCGTTGAGATGGCTGCGACGCGGCTGCCAGATCTGATTTTATTGGACATTAATCTTCCGGGTCTTGATGGCTATCAGGTATTGGAGATATTGCGGGGTGATGAACAACTCCGTAACATTCCAGTAATTGCGGTTACTGCGTATGCCATGCCGCACGATATTGACCGTGGCATGTCTGCTGGTTTTTCGGGCTATCTGACCAAACCATTAGACATTGGTTTATTCATAGAAACGATTGAACACTGGTTGTACCACCGCGAGACAGCACCTTTTGGGTAATGGCAGGCTCGCCATTGTTCAATGGCCTACCGGTTTGTAACAGCGTTTTATAAAGAAATGCCAAGTTTCTTCAAGATAGATCCCAAGGAGACCTCTGCCTCACTGAATTGGAATTGATCGATCTCTTCAGCCATCTGTGCTACTTCTTGCGCTAATCCTGACCTGTTCAGCAAGGGTTCTATGTCGTGAAAGACCGAGAGCGCATCCGCACAGAAGTTTGCGAGGTGCAAAGATAGCTCACGCAAGGCAGGTTTCATGGCCTCCACGTCGGTAATTTCAAGAGGGGGGCTCTCTGGTGCTGGGTCAGTAGTGTCTGCGATCGGCTGCTTCTCACCAATGGCAATCAGGGTGTTTTGCAAGGCATCCGCAAAGGCCTTGAGCTTTGAGGGTACCTCGCTTTGGGTTCCCTGTTCAATGGCCAGTTCGAGGGCACGCGCCGTTGTGAATACCGTACATGCGCCAATATTACCGGCAATTCCCTTGATCTTGTGGGTCAATTGTCTTGCGTGTTCTGCTTCGTTTTTGACCAGAAATCCGCGCACCTCTATGGCGACGTTGGCATACTCTCGCTTAAAGTCTGCTAACAGTTTCTCAAGTAATTCACGGTTGCCCATAACCCGCGCAAGGGCGGACTTCATATCAATGCAAGGACGCGCATTTTCCTCCGCCATTTCCAACCCAGAATTGTAGCGCTGTTCCAATAAGAGGGCCTTATCAACTGGTGCCCTCGCCCCGTGTTTGATATGGGTCAGTAATAGCGAGAACAACCGATCGGGGTCAATGGGTTTGCTGAGGTGGTCGTTCATGCCAGCAGCCAGGGCCTTGTCGCGGTCGCTTGACATGGCGTGGGCCGTCATGGCGATGATAGGCAATTGCGTGAACCGAGCGTCGCGGCGAATGGCGCGGGCGGCATCGTACCCATCCATAATGGGCATTTGGATATCCATCAGGACGGCGTCGTAATGATTTTGTCCAACCTTCTGCACCGCCTCGGTACCGTTATTGGCGAGATCGACGAGTATTCCCACCCCGGCCAACAATTCCGAGGCCACCTGTTGATTGATGGGGATATCATCAACCAAAAGGATGTGGCTACCACCGATGGCATCGATGATTTCGGTGTAATCAGGATCGTTCTCTCCGCGTAGCGTTCGCGTCGTTACCTGTTGCCCAAACAATTCCATGACGGTGTCGAACAGGAGCGAACTATTGATTGGTTTGCTAAGGAAGGCCGAGATACCCGCGAGACTAGCCTCTGTGGCCAGTAGTTCTTCTCGGCTAAAGGCCGTGAGGAGGATAATCCTTGGCGGCGCACCTTTGCCTGCAGCCCGTGCCACGATTTCCTGGATCCTCCAGGCGGTCTCTATGCCGTTTATGCCTGGCATCCGGTAATCTAAGCACACCAGTGGGTAGGGCGCACCCTTTGCTAAGGCACCCTCCATAGCGGTTAATGCCTCATGACCAGAGGCAACCAGTGTGGGGTTGAGAGAAAACCGACTGAGCATCGCGCCAAGGATGTCACGGGCCGTTTCATTATCATCAGCGACCAATACCTCTAGACCCTGCAACGGTTCTGGGGGAAGTGGTGCTGCCCGATCGAGATCAGGGCTGGTGTTGCAAACAATCGTAAAGTGGAATACCGAACCCGCGCCGATGCTGCTTTCAACGCCGATCTTTCCGCCCATGAGTTCCACGAGACGTTTGCAGATAGAGAGCCCGAGTCCAGTGCCGCCGTATCTGCGGGTGGTAGAATCATCCGCTTGGACAAAGGGGCGAAATAATTTTTCTATCTGCTCCGGCGACAAACCAACGCCGCTGTCTCGTACCGAGAATCCCAGCACAATCTCTGATGATTCGTCGTCGGATGTTGGCCCGCTGTTTTTGGTATTGTCAGGTGATACGCCCTCGCTCATATTCCATGCGAGGACATGAACAACACCCTGCTCCGTAAACTTGAGGGCGTTACTGGTGAGATTGAGCAGGATCTGTTCTAAACGCAGCACATCCCCAAACAATGCGACGGGGCAGTCTTTCTCAATCTCCATGATCAATTCAATATTCTTTTCTGCGGACTGGTTCCGCAACATATCAGAGAGGTGGTCGAAGAGATCGCCGAGGTGAAAGGGGGCTCGCTCCAAGACCAGCTTGCCGGATTCAACCTTTGAGAAATCAAGAACGTCATTGATGATACGCAATAAGGAGAGGGATGCGGCGCGCACCTTGGTTAGATAATCGCGCACCTTTGGTTGGATATCCTGTTTCAGCGCGAGATCGGTGAGCCCAATGATGGCGTTCATGGGGGTGCGGATTTCATGACTTATATTGGCAAGAAAGAGATCCTTGGCGCGAGTCGTCGCCTCAATTACGGCATTCTGTCTTTCTGCATGGGTGAGTTTTGCTTGATTGGCCAGGAGTTCCTCGGTGCGCTGCCGGATCTCGTCGTAATAAAGCACAATGCTGCGACGCATGTTGTCGAGGGCAATGGCAAGTTCTCCGGTCTCGTCGTCACTCTCGATCATTGTGCTTTGATGGTAATCCCCAGTGTGCTCAATAGTGCGCACGATAGTGGTGAGATCCTCAATAGGACGAGTCACCTCCCGACTCATCCGCCGGAATAGCATATAGGTAGTGAACAATATCAGAGAGCCAATGGCGACACTGGTAAGGAAGATTAACAGAATGTCTCGATTGAGATCCTCTAGGCTTGCGACCAGGATCAGGTAGGCGGGCGCTTCCCCTTCTCGTACAATCGTCTGGGTAACACCGTGTTTGTTGAACTGCATAAAATCGCCGCTCGCTAGGCGGTGCGCAAGGATGTCATCGTTATTTTCTGCGCCGTCCGAGACGTATTTTGCTAATACATGCTTGTCAGGCAGAATCACCATGGCGAGACGTACCGCCGGATAGTGTTTTAATGCGTTCAATGACTGCTCGGCAAAATTGGCGTCGCCAAAGGCGACTGCTGATTCGAGATTACCAGCCAACGCGGCGGCCTGGGTCTTTAGGTTGTCATGGGTGATGAGGCGGGCGTGGTGGTAGATATACAATAGGGAAAGCATGCCCGTGATACAGATGACCGAAATCGCAACGGTCATGTAGATACGGGTGAGTTTGGAGGCGATGGTGCGCATTGTTAATATACCTTGCGGGCGATCTGCAGCATCTTTGCGCTAATCTGCAGACCAAGCGTATGCGCGGCAGTGAGGTCAACCTCGAAGACAATACGATTGTCGCTATGGATCAACGCCACCGCAGCGCCCTTGGGTAGGGTATCGGGGCTTTCGGTTACGATGAGAATGGGGTAACTGCTGACCGCTCTGCGTACCCGATCCAACGTCTGTGTGGTAGATTCAGCGGGGACGAATACCAGATCGCACTGTGCAATAGTGGGCAGATCCAGTTCGTGGCGAACGCTGATCTGCATGTTGCGCACGGGTTTGCCGATCAGGCTATCAAAAGCGCTACCCACCTCATCGTCGCCCATGACGCACAGCCGTAGGTTCGCGCGGTTTTCGTCTGGCCATTGCACATATTTTGCAAAATTATAAAGATAGGCTGCCCTGACCGTAGCCTCATCGACTGCGAGCAGGGCAGTTGCCGGTGCGCTTAGGACGATCAGCGCGAGCAACGAGAGGAGTAGCGTTCGCTTCATTAGAAGTCCAGCGTCAGACGAACCTGCACCTGACGACCATAGTCCTGGATGGTGGGTACATTGCCGACGGCACCGAAGGAGTAGTCTGTCCCGGCCACTAGGTACAGTCGGCGGTCGAAGAGGTTGGTGGCGCGTAATTGCCAGGAGAGGTCGCGGGAAACTCGGCCAGAAAAGGCCACGTTGCTAATCGTCTCGCCACCCACAGGGCCACCGAAACTATCATGACGCGGCCCGACATAATAGGTCTCCCAACCCATTTCGTAGGCACCGATCGGCACCGTGGCGATCAATTTGGCAAGTTGTCGCGGGCTATCGGACAAAGGTACGCCGAATCGATTCTCGCTATCTTGCCAAGAGAGGCTGCCACGTAGGTCAAGCCCATTATCAAAACGATAGTGGGCGCTGAGTTCTACTCCCTGGGTGCGCGCTCCGCCAACATTCTGGATCTGCGCGATACCTGTGGTGGGATCGGTTGCCTGGGCGATGAGGTCTTTGAAGCGGTTGCGATAGAGCGAGGCTGTCCAGCGTCCGTGGGTGCCAATGGGGCGCTCTAGTGCAATCTCATCGGTGGTGATGCGTTCCGGTTTAAGATTACCTCCGGCCAATTGGAGGCCCGGAGAGGCATAGCTGGTCTGGTAGAAATTGGGCGGACGAAACGCCTTGCCTGACATGAGTTTTAATACCATTGCCGCAGGCAGGTGGATCATGAGCGCCGTGCGCGGGCTAAACTGGCTGCTGTCGAAGGTGTTGTCGTAGCGTCCGCCAAGATTCAAGGTAAATGTGTCGTTAAAACGGATCTCGTCTTGTGCGTACAGGCTTTCGGTAGTGCGCGGGCCGATGGAGAAACCGGCGTTTTGCATCCTTTGATGGTAATCATCGTGCTCTGCTGCCCCCAACACCAAGGTCTGATTCGCGGAGGGCTTACCGGTAATCTGCGCATTCGCGCCGAGCCAGTCCGAGGAGGCAAGATTGGGTATCCAGACGCCACTGTAGCGATAGCTCCCAGTCCAGGTGTATTGGCCGAGATAGGCTTGCCCCTCCAGTGCCCAGGTATTGTTGAGCGGGTGGTGGAAACGTAGCCCGAGTTGCGTTGTGGTGTCAAAGCTCGGGAAGGCGGCGGAAAAATCACTGCCGTACATGGCACCTGCCGCATCCTTCCAGTCCTCGGCGTGCAGGAGCTGTACGCTCCAATCCTCGTTGCCGTAGCGCAGAAATACCTTGCGTTGTCTTTCGCCATCTAGTCCGTGCGCCCAGCCATCGCTACCAGCGATGCCTTTCCACTGCGGAAAGAATCTGTCCTCGCCGTCCGAGCGTTCGGCGGACGCCGAGATCAGCCAGTGTTGGCCGTCGGCGTTTTTGCCACCGGCGCTGACTTGTCCTGAGGTGAGGCCATCGTTGCCGAGGCCGATGGTTACCGAGCGGCCAATGCTCGTGCTTTCTCGGGTAATGACATTGATCACGGCCAGGTAGGCATTGCCGCCATAGAGTGCGGAGCCCGGGCCAGGCACCACCTCAATGCGCTCGATAAGATTCATGTCGAGTGGAAATGCGGGGATCGGGCCGATCAGGGCTTGATCAAACATCCCCTCGTTGATGGGAATGCCATCGATGAGGAGGAGGATGCGGCTGTTGAAGTCGTCCGGTACGCTGAAGCCGCGCACACCGAGGTAGCTGAGATCGGTGACGTTGGTGATCTGGAAGCCCGGGATGCTCTCCAGCGCTTCGTTTAGGTTGCGCCAGCCGTGGCTTCGGATCTCCTCGCCGCGCACTACGGTTGCATTGGAGGGGGCCTCCGAGAGATTCTGGCTGAATTTGGATGCGGTGGTGATCGTGGTGTTGACGAGATCCTCAAGGGATAGGTCGTCAATCTCTGTTGCGCTCACCGAGCCAGCGCGAGCGAGGGACAGAGTAACCAGGCAGAGCAAAGCAAGAAGGGGTCGCATTGGTAATTGCCCAAGGAGTTGCATTGGTAATTGCCCTAATCTGATGCGTATGGGGTGGTAGGGGCGGAATCTCGCCCATTGTGTGGTGGCGCACAGCAGCCCGATGAGGCACCATTATAGCCCCATTTCGTATGCATGAATTTGTCTTCTCTGGAAATCCTCTTCCTTGGATAGAGGATGGGGGAGAGGCAGGCGGTCTTGCGGGGCTTGCAATTGAGTTGGTTTGTCCTTGGCCTGACATGGTTGTGTCGTAGGGAGAGACAACTCGTTGATTGTGCGGTTGGTGCGTTTTTCATGGTATCCTTAGCGTTGTCCTGCTCCGGAGAGGAACTGATAGTAAAGTACCTGGTGTGTGATATACACTGCTGTTTTGCTGTGCGGGTTGTCGCCGGGGGTTCTGAACGGTACAGTGAGGGCTTGGTGCGCAAGGCGTCTTGGAGCCGGAGAAATCGGTTCGATCAGGGCTGTCCTTGGTTGCAATGTGGTTGTGGTGCATTGTGTTTACCCTGGCGGGTATCATACTATTTATTTTATGGGTTTGTGTAAGAACTTGTCCATTTGTTACCATGGCTAGGCGTCCGTGGGCGGGGGTGTTTTCGTTCGGTGCCGATGTAGATTGTGGGCCCCTCCGTCGAGCATCAGTCCCCACGGGACATCCTGCCCCTCCTCTTGGGAGTGCATCTTATCTCCATGCTTCAGCAACCATTCTTCGTTTCCATTGATTTTGACGGCACGGTTACGGAGGCCGACATCACTGATGCCGTCATCCGGGCATTTGCTGCGCCGGGCTGGGAAGAGGCGGAGCGCCTCTGGGAGGGGGGGCAGATTGGCTCTCGGGAGTGCCTGACCCGACAGGTGGCGCTGTTGCGTGCGCCTTTACAGCGCATCGTGGAGTACGTGCGTGGTGGTTATGCGATTGACCAATCTTTTTGTGGTTTTGTTGAGTTTCTGCGCGAACGGCGCATCCCCTTTGGGGTAGTGAGTGACGGGTTTCAGGTGTTTATCGAGACCCTCCTCGCCAAGGTGGGGCTCGTCGGGGTGCCGATCCATGCCAACCAGTTGGTTGAGTCCGAGCTGGATGGCGCATTGCGTCCCCTTTTTCCATACTCAAGGCGTGGCTGTCTTGCTGGGGCTTGTAAGTGTGCAATTACCAGCGATGTTGGTAAGGGGCTGCCGATCATTCATATTGGGGACGGACGGAGTGATTTTTGTTTGGCGGAGCAAGCGGCCCATGTTTTTAGCAAGGGTCGACTCACCCGGCATTGTCATGTGCAGGGTTTGCCCCACACGCCCTTTTCCAGCTTCAAAGCGGTCGAGGGGGTATTGCGCGGGTTTCTCCATGATCAACCTTCTTTGCCCACTTGTGGGCGCGACGAGTCGTCTCCTGTACTATGGACTATGATGAATTAACCGATGAGGAACTATTGGCACTGGAGTCGCTTTATTGCTCCTATGGCGATACCGTTCACTATCTGAAAGATCCACCCATCTTTACACGCGGGGAGGGCGTCTGGCTCTACGATCGTAGCGAGACCCCTTACCTTGATTTCCAGATGTGGTATTCAGCCGTGAATTTTGGCTACCGCAATCCAGAGATTGAGGCGGCTCATCAGCGCCAGATGGAGACCTTGCCTCAGGTAGCGTCCCAGTATCTGCACCGCACCAAGATACTGCTAGCGGCGGCGCTCTCGCAGGAGACCGAACAACGCTTTGGGCAAAAGGGACGGGTGCATTTTAATGTTGGCGGTGCCCAGGCTGTAGAAGACAGCATCAAACTGGTGCGTAGCCAGCGTGGTGGCAAGTCGCTGATGTTTGCCTTTATGGGCGGGTATCATGGCCGTACCCTTGGGGCGACGGAACTGACCAGTAGTTATCGTTACCGCCGTCGTTTTGGTCATTTCGCCAATCGTGCCCACTTTGTCCCGTACCCTTATTGTTACCGCTGCTATTATGGTAAACAAGCCGATTATACCGCGCGGAAAGAGGGTGCCGAGGGTGGGGAGTCCTGTGGTTTTGAGTGCATCCGTCAGTTTAGTAAATTATTTGAGACAGAATACTATGGCGTGATCGACAAGAAGGACGACGCCGTGGAGTATGCGGCGTTCTACATCGAGCCGGTGCAGGCCACGGGCGGATACGTGATACCGCCCAAGGGTTATTTTGCACGGCTACAGGCTGTGTTACGCCAGTACAATATCCTCTTGGTGGACGATGAGATCCAGATGGGTTTCTACCGCACGGGACGGCTGTGGGCGGCGGAGCACTTTGGGATTACCCCGGACATTATCACCTTTGCTAAATCGCTGACCAATGGTCTGAATCCGCTGTCTGGGCTGTGGGCACGAGAAGAATTGATTAACCCAACGGCCTTTCCGCCGGGGTCTACCCATTCAACATTTTCAAGTAATCCGCTCGGTACTGCGGCTGGTCTTGCGACCCTGGACTATATTCGTCGCAACGATTTTGCGACCACGGTGGCGGCCAAAGGCGTCTATCTGCTGGGGCGGCTCAGGGAATTGCAGGGTCGCTATCCGGTCATTGGTGACGTTGCTGGGCTTGGTTTGGCGGTGCGGGTTGAGATGACGCGAGCGGATGGCTTCACCCCAGATCGTGCGCTTGCTGACCGCATCTTCCAGGCGGGCATGAAGGGTGACATTGGGTTGGGTGCGAAATTCTATGGCCTGGTGCTTGATATTGGTGGATACTACAAGAACGCCTTTACCTTAGCGCCCGCGCTGACTATTTCCTATGAAGAGATGGATCTCTTCGTTGAATTGTTCGAGATCTTGATACGCCGTTGCCAGGAATAAATGAAGATGATCTGGGAGAGTTCCCTAGAGAAGGCTGGTGGCGCGGCGTGTATCCCCGATAGATGTCCACTGTATGGCTGTTTTGCAATGGCAACCCAGCATGCAACATTCTTGAGAGCTAATTACCGATGATAACCTTTGACCGGATCAAGCAACTCTTTACCGAGCAATTTGACCTTAAAGAAGAGATGCTCTCACTAGAGACAAGTTTGGAGAGTCTCGGTCTAGACTCTCTGGATATGATCGAATTTCTTTTTACCCTAGAGAAAGAATTTGATATTTCCCTGTCGGCGCGGGATACAGAACTGGTCAAGGTTCAGGATGTCGTTGACCTCATTGATAAACAGGTTCAGGCGCAAAAGGGAACGCAGTCTTGAGGCGAGTCGTTGTGACGGGCATGGGGGTGGTATCACCCCTAGGCGGCACCCCTGAATCTTTTTTTGCCTCACTGATGGCGGGAGTTTCTGCGGTACGGCCTTTCCGTGCGTATTTTGCTGATCATCTGGCGATGAAGGTCGCGGTTCAGGTTGATTTTGAGGCAAGTCAGCATTTTTCTGTACGAGATGTGCGCGGCTTGGACAGAACCGCCCAGATGGCGCTGGTTGCGGCCAAGCGGGCTTGGGACGACGCGGCACCAACGGTGCTTTCTGCAGAGGAGCAGTTGCGTGCGGCGGTCTACATGGGTACCGGGCTTGGCGGGGCCGGCACCATTGATGATGTAAGTCGTGACGTCTACGTCCAGGATGTCCGCCGTGTTCACCCCTTTTCGGTTCCGAAGATCATGTGCAATGCGCCTGCCTCCCATATTTCCATGCGTTTTGGGATTAGGGGCGCGAGTCTGACCTACTCGATTGCCTGCTCTTCTTCGGCGGTTGCGCTTGGTGAGGCGGCGCGGGCAATCCGCTTTGGGGCGGCGGATATCGTGCTAGCAGGTGGTACCGAGAGCATGTTGACGCGCGGTAGCATCAAGGGGTGGGAGTCGCTGGGGGTGCTTGCGGTGCCCGATCCAGCCGATCCGGCGGCGGCGTGTAAGCCTTTTGCCAAGGATCGTACCGGTTTTGTGCTGGGCGAAGGGGCAGCCGTGTTGATTCTCGAAGAGATGGAGCGGGCGCGGGCGCGCGGTGCACGGATCTACGGGGAGTTGGCTGGCTACGGTGTCACGTCGGATGCAAGCCATATCACCATCCCTACCGTGGAGGGGCAGGCGGCGGCGGTGATTCAGGCGCTTGCCGATGCTGGTCTTGAGCCGTGCGATATTGGTTACATCAATGCCCATGGCACGGCCACGACCGCCAATGATCTGGTCGAGACGGCGACCATTCGGCGTGTCTTTGGTGCCCACGCTGATGCTGTGCCAGTTAGTTCTACCAAATCGATGCACGGCCATCTGCTTGGGGCGGGCGGGGCTGTCGAATTCCTTGTTACCCTTTTGGCCCTGCGCCATGGTGCCATACCGCCAACCATCAATCTTCATGTCCCTGATCCAGAATGCGATCTCGATTACGTGCCGAACGTAGGGCGTACTGGTTTGCCGCTACGTGCGGCGATGAGCCAATCCTTTGCGTTTGGTGGCACCAATGCGGTGTTGGTGGCAAGACGTTGTGATTAATCCTGAAGGTCGGGTGTAATGACTGAACCTTTGATCGAGGCCTGCACCTTCGTGATTTTCGGTGCAACTGGGAGCCTTGCGCGCAATAAGTTACTTCCTGCGCTCTGCCGACTAGAGGCGGTGGGGCGTTTGCCAGCGCAGCTTGCGGTGGTGGGTTTTGGGCGCCGCGCTTGGGGTGATACCGAGTGGCGTGCTCATGTTGCGGATCTGCTGCGAGATAGGATTGGCAAGGATCTGGAAGAGGCCATATTGGTGCGCTTTGTGCAGCGCCTGCGCTTTTTCCAAGGGGATTTAGGTACCGCTGGTGATTATCGGAAACTATCCCAGTTTCTGGCTTCTGAACGAGAACTCTCCCCGAATCTAATCTTTTACATGGCCATCCGCCCCGCGCAATTTGGTGAGGTAGGCGCATACCTTGCGGATGTCGGTCTCAACAAAAAAGAAGGGCGGTGGGTGCGTCTTGTGGTCGAGAAACCTTTTGGTTACGACCTCGAGAGTTCCCAGATATTGGATATGCGTCTGCATCGTCATTTCGATGAGGATCAGATCTATCGTATTGACCATTATCTGGGGAAGGGTACGGTTCAGAATGTACTGGTTTTCCGCTTTGCCAATCTGATGATGGAGCCCCTCTGGAACCGTAATTACATCGATCACGTCCAGATTACCCACGTTGAGACACGAGGTATTGAGCGACGCGCCGATTATTTTGAAGAAGCCGGTGCGCTACGTGACATGATCCAAAGTCACCTGCTGCAATTGTTGACCATGGTGGCCATGGAGCCGCCTGCCAGCCTAGATGCTGAATCACTACGCGACGAAAAGGTGAAGGTACTGAAATCCATTCGTCCGATTCCCCAGAGCGCGGTGCATGCCCAGGCCTTTCGTGCCCAATATGCGCGGGGTGTGCTCGATGGAGAGAAGGTGCTCGGTTATCTAGAAGAGGAAGGGGTGGCCGCGAGCAGTACCACGGAGACCTATGCAGCCTTGCGTCTCTATATTGATAATTGGCGTTGGCGCGGGGTTCCCTTCTATATTCGTACCGGTAAGCGGATGGGCAGCAATCTTTCTACGATTGCGATTCGTTTGCGCCACCCACCCCAGTTACTCTTCCGTGATACCCCTATAGAGCGGTTGCGTCCGAATTGGATCATCCTTGGTATTCAGCCCGACGAGTGCTTGCGGATTGAATTGCAGGCGAAGGTGCCCGGGCTTGAAATGCTCACCCGTACGATTTCACTTGACGCAGGTTATCGTCACGCCCACGAACCTGCCTTAGATGCCTATGAGACATTATTATTAGACGTGGTGCTGGGGGATCGTTCGCTTTTCTTGCGCTATGACGAGGTACGTTTTGCCTGGCGCGTGGTAGATCCCATCCTCAAGGTTTGGGCAATGGAGCGTGATTTCATCAATACCTATCCGGCGGGTTCTATGGGGCCGACCGATGCGAATCGGTTGTTCGAACGCGAGGATCAGATCTGGCGCGACACACTTTCTCTGGGCGGGGAAAAGTAGACAAGACTCACCGGATTATTCTTTTGCCGCGTCTACCCATTGCCGTTTCTTAAAAGAACTTAGGTATACGACGTGCGGGTTGTTTTCTTCCGTGTGACGTGCGCTTAGACTTAAAGAGCCCTCATCGTTACCCGCAAGGTCGCTGGCGTCGCCAACCTAGGCAACACGACCAAGGTCGCCGCGTCTTTGGGCGATGAGCCTGCTTTATCAACAGAAAGTTTGCTTACGCTTGTATTCGGCGCTTGTCAGCGCACCCAAGTAATAGTTTCTGTCCTTGACAGTGATCGTTGTCGAGGTGGATACTCAAGCGAATAACAACGTGTGTTGTAACCATTCATCGCATTGCAGGAGTCCTTCATGTCTCGTCTCGTCTTGGTTCATGGTGATAAAGGTGGTGTTGGTAAGAGTACGCTCGCCCGTGCTGTTCTTGATTATCTTTATCGTAAGAATCGCATCCCTGCTGTCTATGACGCTGACAATCGTAATGGCCAGATCCACCGTTTTTACAATAGCGTTCTTCCGGTCAACAAGGTAGACATCAATGTGCGTGGCGCGTTTGATGAGGTGCTAGACCGAGTTGCTGAAAATCAGAAGGCCGCCAACAAGGTAAATGTGTTTGTTGACTTACCGGCGCAGGCTGGTAATAGCGTGGATATGGCATTATCCGAGCTTAGGTTAGTAGAGGCGCTTGATAGTATTCGGGCGCGCGCCACCTTGTTGTTTGTGATCGGACGCACCACGGATTCTGTCAGTGCCTTACAACTGGCGTTTGACCTATTTAAGGATATTGCCGACTTCGTGGTTGTCAAGAATGAGTTCTTTGGCGAGGCGAATCGCTACACCCTATACGAGACTTCCGCGACCCATCAGACTCTTGTGGATAGCGGTGCCAAAACCTTGCTCATTCCGACCATGTGGGGTGATACCTACGATACCGTTGACAAGCTCCATCTTCCCTTCTGCAAGGTAGCTGAATCGGATCTGCCGTTATCGACCAAGGCGCGGGTCAGTTCGTGGCTAAGTAAGTGCGACGCCCAATTGGCAACGGTCGATGCTTGGTTGTAAAGAATTAGTACGCTGAACCTGTGTGCATTGCATTCATCCGTTAGCCTTCTGTGCCAAGCTGCTGTGCCTGGGGGTTGTGAACGGGTGTGTGCAATAGGTTATCGCCCTTGGTGCCATGTGCGCGGAGAGGAAGAAAAGTGGTTGCTGTCACAGAAACCTTCATCGAGTTATTTAAACGTCAGCCTAATGAAGCTGATAAGATTCGGCTCATGTCGGTGCAAAAGGCCCTCCGCCTACCAGACGATGATCCCCTCTGGACGGTTCTGATCGCGCTCGATTACTACCAAAAACTCTACGAAGAGGCACCCGAGAAGATTGTCGCTGCTACACACGAAGCGGCACGTACCACGATTACCGCCGCTGAGGCGGTGACGACGGAAAGGTTGGTGAGTGGCGCGTTGGCTATCGCGAACGAGCGGATGGAACGCGACCGAGCTTCGCAATGGCCATTGGTAGTAGTGTGTGTGGTTCTTTCGGTTGTCCTGGTTGGGCTTGGCGTGAGTTTCTGGTCGGCGGCGCAGCAATTCCAGTCACGGGAAGTAGCAACGATTACGAATTACAAGAATCAGCTTGCTTCTGCCAAAGAGAAATTCCAGGCCCGCGAGGTCGAGATAGTAAAGGACTATGAGAATAAACTCGCTACCACCAAGGATCAATTCGACAATACCCTGGCGGTGAGAACACGGGAAATACAAGAGGCAGCGGCGAGTCAACTCGCTAAAGACGAGGCGGTTCTAGATAACGAGAAAGCTGTGCTGGATTGGGTGCGCCAGTATCAGGGCCTTTACACAGACAAAGATTTTCAGAATCGGGTCGATTTTGTTGCAAAGAATCCGGTCTTTGCGGATGCACTGCGACCGCTTACGACAATGCAGATAGATAATCTGCTGCGTATCATCACTAAGGCCGATCGTTGGCGTGGGGTGTTGTCCGCTGAGAAGCAGCCGTGGCCGTGTTTTTCGGTACGAAAGCCTACTGGTCGTGGCAACCGCGAGGCCAACATCTGTCAGGTTGGTTTGGATGGGGATATTGTGCTGGCGAATGCCGTGGGTCATGGCAATGCGGCCCCACACAAAATATCGCCCAAACGCCCACCGACACCGAAAATAAAGCCTTGAGATGTTCGCATGGAGCTAGAAGAGCTGGTGCAGCGTGTGGGTCAGGCCTTGGTTCTGTCGCGGTGCTTTCTGATAACGGCGGAATCCTGTACCGGGGGCGGCGTTGGTCAGGCGCTCACTGCGGTTGCGGGGAGTTCGCGTTGGTATGATCGTGGCTTTATCACGTATAGTGATCGCGCTAAGGTTGAAGTGTTGGGGGTTTCGCCCACAACCCTCGCGCTTTCGGGTGCGGTAAGTGAGCCGATCGCCCTAGAAATGGCGAGAGGGGCGCTGGCTGGGTGCGAGGGCAGTCGTCTTGCCTTGGCGGTTACAGGTATTGCCGGGCCGGATGGCGGCACACAAGCAAAGCCAGTGGGTACCGTCTGCTTTGCCTGGGTGCGTTACGATGGCTGTGAGCGGGTAGTTAGTCGTCATTTTTGCGGTGATCGAGCGTTCGTGCGTCAGCAAGCGGTGGTGGTGGCTCTACGGGGGGTGCTGGAGATTCTCCCAGCACGAGATGACGGATGATCGAGGTGGGCCGCATGATGGACAATGGTGTGGTTACGGATTTGTCACTGACTCCCGCTGCTTTACGGGAGACTTTCGAGTCTCTGCCGCTTGGGTGTTTTGTGCTGGGTAGTGCGCAGGAGATCCTTGAGGTGAACCACGGTGCGACGAGCCTGCTCAAGAGAGAGCGGGGGGCTCTGATTGGGCGCTACATTGGCCAATGCCTAGAGCACCATCATCGGGAGCGGTTCGAGGGCTGCATGGCGGCCTTACGGAAGGGGAGCACGGACGTCCTAGAATTGGAGTTCGTCGATGAGGTAGGCGCGACCGTGCCGATAGAAGCGCGGGTAGTGAAGGTTGGCAGCGGTCTGGATACGGGCGTCTGTTATCTCCTCACTGCGTCCGATCTGAGTGAGCGCTACCGTGCCGAGGAGCGCCTGCGCACCCAGCAAGCGGCATTGGCGCGTGCCTACCGATTCTTGACCCTGCGGGAGATGACGCGCGGCCTTGCCCACGAGATCAACCAGCCACTGACGGCGATCCTCAACTATGCGAATGGTGGTCTGCGCAAGTTGAGCAGTGGCCAGTTGTCTCCTGAGATCACCCGAACGCTGCTCGAACAGATCGGATCACAGGTGCAGCGTGCGGCGGACGTTATCCGTCGTCTGCGCTCCTTGTTGCAACGCGATCCACTGGGCAAGGAACCGTGTGATATTAATCTGTTGGTGTCTGAGTCGGTCAAACTGACGCAGATGGAGGTGCGTGGCTCTCATGCCCAGATCCGGATTGTGGGCGCGCGAAATATCCCGGTGGTGCGGGTAGACCCACTCCAATTGGTTCAGGCGTTGGTCAATCTGATCCTCAACGCGCTCGAGTCCATGGGACGGGAACCAGCTATCACGCCACGCCTGGTCATCGCGACTCGCTTGGATGGTAAGAATAAGGTGGAAGTCGCCATTCATGATAATGGCCCAGGGATTATCGAGGAAATCGTTGCTATAATGAGCGACCCGCTGTTTTCAACAGAGTATTCTAGTATTCGCATGGGGCTGCCTGTGACGCGAGCGATTATCGAAAGCCACGGAGGGCGTTTGTGGGCGACCTCTAACCGTCGCCGTGGTATTACCCTACGTCTTTCTCTTCCGTGTACCGAGGAAAGTAGTGATGTCGCAACAACCGACTGTATTCGTAGTAGATGATGATCCCGCTGTGCGGGACTCGTTGCGTTTATTGCTGGAGTCGGTGGGCCTGGTGGCCGAGACCTTCGCATCGCCGCACCAATTCCTTGATGCCATTGTTTCCGAGCAACCGGGTTGTGTGCTCTTAGACATTCGCATGCCGGGGATGAGTGGTTTGGAGCTGCAACGCCGTTTGGTAGCGCGTGGGATCACCATGCCGGTGATCATCATTACTGGTCATGGCGATGTTACTACCGCCGTCCAGGCCATGAAGACCGGCGCGACCGACTTCCTCGAGAAACCGTTTAATGATCAGGTGCTGCTCGATCGCATCCACGATGCCATTACCCGTGACACGCAATCACGGCGCGCCCGTGCCGAACAAGACACCGTAGGCCGTCATCTGGCAACCCTCTCGCCGCGCGAGGTCGAGGTTCTTGACCTGATTATTGCCGGTAAGGCCAACAAGGTGATCGCGCTTGACCTCGGTATCAGCGAAAAAACGGTGGAGGCCCACCGCGCCCGCGCCATGGACAAGATGCAGGTGCGCTCGACAGCCGACTTGGTGCGGACGGTGTTGCTCTATCGTACCTCGCGCACGAGCACGGATGTCTTCCCTGAGACCGCCTGAGGGGCTGGAGTGGGGCTTTACGGAATACGGAGATGACTGAATACGCTGTTCCCCTCCCTCACGGTACTGGTCTAGTTTGATTCCTGCTTCAACCGCATGAATATGCTATACTATTCTCTAAATACATGAATATCAGATATTCTTGGTAATTTTTGTGAGGTAAATCTATGTTGAGCAGACGCACCTGTCCCAGTTGCAAATC
>CAIRSR010000019.1 GCA_903881315.1 uncultured Thiotrichales bacterium
CCTGCCCATACCCATCCCCGCCACCGAGCGCGGTATTAAACTGGACAGGGTGCGCCTCCAACGCCTCATGGGGCATCACGCCGAGGTGGTTACCCAGCACGGTGTAGAATAATTTATAGAGGGGTGCCACGGTCTTCGCCACCCCAGGGCTTACCCCGGCATCTTGCAGCCGCTGCGTAATCCCGTCCTCGACCACCCGCGTCGATTCGTTAAATGCCGAGTTCTTGGCGTTCTCCTCAATGACCTTCTGCGCCTGTGCCGCGATGGCCTCCGCGTTCGGCTCCTTCTCCGCTTGGTAGAACTGCTGCGCCTCGGCGTAGGTCATGCCCTCGGGGTCAATCTTGAAGTGCTGCTGAAGCGCCTCATCCACCTTCGATCCCGCGATGTGGGTGGCGTAGTCGGCAATCGGTATCCGCACGTCCCCATCGGTCTGCGCCGCCTCGTGCATCTGTGCCGCGACCTCGGGCATCTTCGCCGCCAGATCATCCGCCCCAATCCCCGACTGGTGGAGCACGTTAGCCAAGTCGTTTACATTGATTAGGTGTATTAACGCATGACATTAAGAGGCTGTGATCCCTTCTTCTTTTTGACAACAGGCCGCCAGCACACATCCCTCACAAAGCGCTTGGCGTTTGCGGCACCTTTCTTTGGCGTGGCGGACGATGAGCGCGTGGTATTCGTTAAAGAGTGCTACGTTGGCCCCGAGGGTTTCTTCAAAGAGCGCACGTAGCGCCTCGTAGGGTTCGTCGCCACGGGTAATCCCAAGCCGCGCCAGCAGCCGACGGGTATAGGCATCGATGACGAATACCGGTCGCGCAAAGGCATAGAGCAGGATGTCGTCGGCGGTTTCTGGGCCGATGCCCTTCACCGCGAGCAACTCGCGCCGTAATGCTACGGTTGGCATCTCCATGAGCGCCTCCCGCTGGCCACGAGCGAGATACCACTGACAAAAACCCTGTAAGCGCCGCGCCTTGATATTGAAGTAGCCGGTTGGGCGGATCAACGCGCCGAGGGTGGTGGGGTCAGCGGTGGCAATGGCCTCGGGGTTGAGGTGATTGGCGGCCACTAGTTGTTGGATGGCCCGTTCGACATTACTCCAAGCGGTGTTTTGGGTCAGTATCGCGCCGACCATGACCTCGAAGGGGGTTTCGCCCGGCCACCAGTGTTGTGGCCCGTAGCAGGCGAGGAGGGTATCGTGAACCGTGCGGAGGTCATGGCGCGACAAGGGTTTGGTCATGGTTTGGCCACGGTTACTCGCCACGGATTGGCGTGACCTGGAACACTTCTTCGAGGCTCGTGATACCGGCCATGACCTTCATTGCCCCACCGATGCGCAGTGGGCGGAGCCCCTTGCGATAGGCCAGTTGGCGGAATGCCGCCTCGTCGAAATTGGGGACGATGAGGCTCCGAATCTCCCGCTCAAGAACCAGCATCTCGTAGATGCCGCTTCGCCCGTGGAAACCGGTGTTGCGGCACTCCGCGCAACCGGTTGCTACTACCGAGTGTGTCGGCGTCTGCAGTGTCCAGGGGTTGACCAAGGCCTCCCAGAGGCTTACGTCGAGCGCCTTCGTTTGGCGGCAATGCGGACAGAGTGCTCGCACCAGTCGTTGGGCGACAACCCCGATCAGCGTTGCCTTGATGAGGTAATGGGGTACGCCAATATCGAGGAGTCGGGTAATCGCCGAAGGGGCATCGTTGGTGTGCAAGGTAGACAAGACCAAGTGACCGGTGAGCGAGGCCTGCACCGCCATCTCGGCGGTCTCTTGGTCACGAATCTCACCGACCATGATGATGTCGGGGTCTTGGCGGAGCAGGGTGCGGATGCCGCTCGCGAAGCTGAGCCCAATGTTGTGCTGAACCTGCATCTGATTGAAGGCCGGCTCGACCATCTCGATCGGGTCTTCTACCGTACAGACATTGACCCGTGCGGTCGCGAGGGTTTTTAGTGTCGAGTAGAGCGTCGTGGTCTTGCCCGAACCAGTTGGGCCGGTCACCAAGATGATGCCATGGGGTTGGCGCACCAGGCCCTTCCAACGCGCCACGTCATCCGGGCCAAAGCCGAGCGTCGCAGAATCATGGAGGAGGACATTGGGGTTGAAGATACGGATGACCAGTTTCTCGCCAAACGCAGTTGGCATGGTCGAGAGACGCATGTCCAACTCACGACCGTCCTTGGTGCGGGTCTTGATACGGCCATCTTGGGGGCGGCGCTTTTCGGCGACATCCATGCGCCCGAGGATCTTGATGCGGCTCGTTACTGCCATCATCACCTTGGCCGGCACCTGATAGGCGTGGTGCAAGATGCCGTCGATGCGGAAACGGATGTTGCCCTGATCGCGGCGGGGCTCAACGTGGATGTCGCTCGCCCGTTGGTCGAAGGCGTATTGCAGCAACCAATCGACGATATGAACAATGTGACTGTCGTTGGCGTCGAGCGTGCCAGATTGGCCAAGCTCCACCAGCGCTTCGAGATTGTTCATGTCGCGAAAGTGCGGGTCGTCCGTGCCGGTAGAGGCCCCTTTGACAGAATTGGAGACGCCGAAGAATTCCTTGCGGTAGCGTTCGATATCAAGCGGATTTGCGACCACGCGCTCAATGCTGCGCTTCACAATCGGGCGGAGATCGTCGATCCAGGCGGTGAGATAGGGCTCAGAGGTGGCGAAGACAACCCGTTCAGGCGTCACCAGGATCGGCAGGATCCGATTCCAGGCGGCGTAGGCGGTACTCACGATGTCACCAATGCTCGGCGCGTCGATCTTGAGCGGATCGATGCGCAGGTACTCAAGGCCAACGCGCCGCGCCAACCAGAAGGTCAGCTCCTCTAGGGATAAGACGCGGTTCGGCGGCTTGGCGTGGCGCAACTCGGCCTTGGCGACGATATCCAGGGCGTGCCTCTCCACGCGATCCTTGGCAGGCAGGGAACGCAGCAGCTTTTGCGCCGCTGCAATGTCGATAATCCCATCAGCAACAAGGTCATCAAGCACCTCGTCGAGGGTTAGGCGACGGCTGGGCCCGACTTCGGTTTGATCGGCGTTCATCATGCCTGGCTAGAACCTCTCGCGCTTGGACAGAAACCCGAGGATTTAACCGCTACGGGTAAGGTCTTGCCGATACTATAGCAGAATCAATGTTGGCCGTACCAAGCCGGTTACGGGTAAGGCAAACCGATTGCAATCCTCGCATCTCGTCGGTCTCCGCACTGTAAGCAACCTTAACGACAGGTGGTGACAATGGTCGGACATGTCGGTAAGGTAGCTTACTGGTGTGTAAGTCTTATGCGCTATCCAAACACTGATCACAGAGGGGGAGTACCACGCGATGCCAACCATTACGGATGCCCTAGTGCGATTACGTCAAATCGCCGATGCCCATGCCATCCAGAGGCGGGGTTTTGGGGTTACTAACGAGGAATTCACAACATTCTTGCGCCGCACCAACCTAGTGGGCGCACTGCTTGCCCAGGCGAGTCCCCGGGTAGCGGGCCGTCCTGCTCGCCTGGGGCATCCCCCCAATCCGCAGAGTGCGATCAGTGGTGAGACGACGCGCCTGCCGTCAATCCGCGACGAGGTGGCCAGGGTTGGCACTTACCATAAAAGAAAGATACCATTATCCTTAGAGGGTGGCCTGGTAAAAGCGCCCCCCGGGCCGCCCCATCGTGATATAGCAAGAGCAGCATAAAATGATTGACTAACCACCCCGCCCCTTCGGGGCACCCCTCCACGGGAGGGGAATTGGGGAGGGGTTTTTACTTTTTACCTGCCATCGTTTTATGTGACTCCCGCTCTACTGGTGTCATTCGTATCCCAAGGGGGGCGTATGTGGTACCTGCCGAGGTCGTGCGCATCATGGGCGGCGCGAAGGTTTTGGATGACTTTGTCGAACAGACGACCGGGCGGCGTCCTCCGGTGCATACCGCGCTTCCGGCCCCGCGTGAAATACTCGGTTTGTTGCCCGGGTTTGATGAGGGCGGCGATTTTGGTGACGATGGCGGGTTCTTTAGTTCGGACAGCAATACGCTTGCCGACGCGGGCACCAATAGCGATTGGGGCAATATCGATACCGGAGCCGCCGACGGCGGGCTTGCTATGACGAGTGATAGCCCTGCGTGGGGCGAGAGCGTTTCTGGTACGGGGGGTGCCCGTACCGCCCACGGATTCCCCATTTACCGAAACCGGTGTCGTCGGTTTTGACTCGTCATCCGTGCCAGCGGATCCATTCTCCGCGACCAATAGTCCTTACCTAAATAGTCCCTACCCAAATGGCGTCGCTTGGCCGACGGGGGGATTGGCTTCACCTTATCTCGCAACGGATTATAGCCCAGACCTTGGTTCTGCCATGGGCGATAATCCATTGATCGCAACACCTCCGTTTGACCCCGACCGGATGTCCGCCCCGAGCAATAATGGTGGCATCGTAAACAATGGTGCTGTGTACGGAGCCGTGATCCCCGTTTCTGATGGGGCCTTCGATGGAATTGCGGGTGGTAAGGTCATTACCCAAGATGCCTCCCACGAGGCTGCCATTAAAGATTATACCGATCGGATGACGGATGCCCTGGTAAAGTCCATGAAGGAGTATGCGGGGTCGGTAAGTGGGCAATCGAGCGGGATTGACCCATCGCAGATGTACGCCGATAACGAATATGGCGGGGTTAGGAATGATGGTTCTCCGGTTGCTAATCCCAGTCCTGCTCAGGGAGGAAACCAACCAGTTGTGGACGATGGTAGTTCGCCATCCTATGGGCAGATATTGGGTAAAGCTGTAACCAGCGCTGTACAGTATGGAATGGATCATCCCCTAACTGCTTCTCTCGTGGTGGGCGCGTTTGACCCTGTGGCTGCTCCCCTGGTGCCGGCAGCTATCGCTGCCTACAACCTTAATGCAGGAACAGGGACTGTAGGGGAGGTAGTGCAGAATCTTGTAGGTCCAGTGTTGAATTGGGCGCGCCAGAAATAGTGGTCAACAGTCTTCGCACTAACAAAGCGCCCAATCCTAAGGAAGCACTAGTGCGAAGCTCTTATTGTCGGTCGATGGGGTGTGATACTGAATAATTGGCAGTGATCTATCAACCTCCGCGACAGGTACGTTGCGGATGGGCTGGTGAGAGTGATAGTCTGTGCCGTTGTTGTTGCGCCTGAATCTAATGCAGCATTGTATGGGAAATCATCAATGAAAACGCCTCTTTTCTTTCTTCTGATTGTCGCATTGGAATTGTTAGTTAGCCCATTGGGATGGGCGGATGCCCAATTCAATGAAACATTCCAGAACGCCGCGCAAGGATCCGCCTTAGCGCAATATCAGCTTGGCCGGATGTACGACAATGGCCAAGGTGTTGTACAGAATTACAGTGAAGCAGTGAAATGGTATCGGAAAGCGGCTGATCAGGGATACGCTAGAGCGCAGTGTACTCTTGGCGTTATGTATGACAACGGCCAAGGTGCAATGCAGGACTATAGCGAGGCGGTGCTTTGGTATCGTAGAGCGGCTGAGCAGGGATATGCGCCGGCTCAATCTAATCTTGGTGTGATGTACATGGATGGCCTAGGTGTTGTCCAGGATTACGCAGAGGCGGCGAAATGGTTTCGGAAAGCCGCCGAACAAGGATATGCGTTTGCACAGAGCAACCTGGGCGTTTTGTATGAAAAGGGTCAAGGCATAACACAGGACTACGTAGAGGCGGTGAAATGGTATCGGAAGGCGGCTCTACAGGGCGATGCCGATGCGCAATTCAACCTTGGTTTATCGTATGAAAAAGGTCAAGGGGTTGCTCTGGACTACGACGAGTCGTTGAGGTGGTACCGCAAAGCGGCAGAGCAAGGCATGGCTCCCGCGCAAGATAATCTCGGTCGCATGTATAGCCTAGGCCGAGGTGTTGACCAGGATTTTAACGAGGCAATGTATTGGTTTCGCAAGGCGGCTGAACAGGGTCTCCCTGAGGCTAAGCTTCATATTAAGGCTTTGGAACAACGAGGGTATACCCCGATGGAAATACTTTGGCAATCAATTGTAGGGGCGTCTATAGGCTTAACTATTCGCCGAATTGTTTTGGGACGGTTCTTCTAAAGAAAGCTGCAGGTCACTCACATGAAATCACGCTCTCTCGTTCTTTTTATTACCACATTGGTGTTTTTGAGCATTCACCAATTAGGCCTTGCCAATTCGCAACTGGATGAAATGCGATCTCAGGCTGAACAAGGAAATGCCAGTGCGCAGGGTGCCCTTTGTCGGATGTACTACCAAGGTGAAGGTGTTTCTCAGGATTATCATGAATCACTGAAATGGTGTCGTGAGGCAGCCCTGCAGGGTAATGCTGAGGCCCAAGGTAATCTTGGCCAGATGTATTATTGGGGGTATGGTGTTGCGCGGGATTACAAAGAGGCAGTGAAATGGCTTCGGAAATTATCCGAGCAGGGAAATATGGCGGCGCAATTTTGCCTTGGCGTGATGTATTACGAGGGCCAAGGTGTTGCACGGGATTACACTGAAGCAGTGAAATGGTATTGGAAGTCGGCTGACCAGGGATTTCCTAATGCGCAACATAACCTCGGGCTAATGTATTACTCAGCCAAAGGTGTTCCGGTAGATTACGTGGAGGCGGAAAAGTGGGCACGAAAGGCGGCCCTACAGGGGATTACGGAAGAGAAATGCCTTTTTAACCAAGCGATGCGTAACAAGAAAGGTGCCGTACAAAACTCCGCCGCTGGAGAGAATCTCTCTTGACGACAATCTGGAGATAGGTTGCGGGAGCGCGTTCTGCTCTTCTGGAGAAATGTATGCGGGCCACTCATGGGAAATTACGCCCTCTCATCCTTTCTTGTGTGATAGGTTATGGGATGTTGGGGTAGTATCCAGTCTCGATAATACCCTCTGCAATGCTTCGTCCAGGGGCGCTTCTAGTGAGAGCTTTTGTCCATCGGTTTCGATGGTAAGCCGATAGGCGTGGAGAAACAGCCGATTGAGGCCGAGGGTGCGCGCTGCACGGTCAAACTCGTCGTCACCGTATTTTTCGTCCCCCCCAACCGGATGACCTGCAAAGCGGGCATGGACGCGGATCTGGTGGGTGCGGCCCGTCATGGGGCGTGCCTCAAGTAGCGTCGCGGACAACGGGTTGGAATACGCGGCGAGCACGGTAAAGCGCGTGGCGGAGGGCTTGCCGGTTGCGTCCACCCGCACCACCCGCTCACCCGACTGGAGATGATTGGTGAGGAGCGGGGCGTCGATGGTGCGTGTACTACTCGGCCAGGTTCCCGCAACCAAAGTGAGGTAGCGTTTATCGAGCCGTCCCTCACGTAACAGGGCGTGGAGGTGGCGCAGCACACTGCGGCGCTTGGCAACCATGAGCAGGCCCGAGGTGTCACGGTCGAGGCGATGCACGAGTTCAAGGCAGGGTGCCTCGGGGCGCAGGGCCCGCAGCGCCTCGATCGCACCAAAGTGCAGCCCACTGCCACCATGTACCGCCAGGCCGTGCGGCTTGTTTAACACGAGCAGGCCCTCGTCCTCGAAGAGGATACGCTCTTGGATGAGTTCGAGTACATTCTTGCTCGGTCGAATCGGTGCGGTCGGCTCACTCTGGCGCAACGGCGGGAGGCGCACCACATCGCCCGCGCCAATACGATATTCCGGCCCGACTCGCCCCTTGTTGACGCGCACCTCGCCGCGTCGCAACAAGCGGTACAGATGACTGCGCGGCACCCCCTTCAGATGCACAGCAAGAAAGTTATCGATGCGCTGCCCCGCCTGATCCGCAGTGACAGTAATATGGCGTACAGGTAGTAGGGAATATCCATTAGTCTCGTTCATGGTGCATAGTATCCGCAGTCTGAAATAAAAAAATAGCTTATGCTTCGTTTCACCACGAGTCGTGCAAAACGGGCGCGCCTGTCCGCGCAACCTTGGAACACACGGAACCCAAAAAGCCCGTCGAGGCACGCCCTCAATGCCAAAAAAAGCGCGGGGGGTTGCGCAACACAAAGATTGTAAAGGGGTTTAGGCTGACCGCAGAAGGTATCGCGGGGGCTTTGGGGGGTGGGATTCGCTGTGTTGGCCCTTGCCTTTCGCCGTCTTTTACCGTAACTTTCCTGTGGCTGATGGGTGTGGCGCGGGGGCTTTTGTGCGGTAGTTGGGCTTTTCTCGAAAGTCCTTATCGAAAAGGCTCTATTGGCCACAGGCAAGAGGATTGCTATAGTTCTGTATCCGCGCTGTGTTGTCTAACGATTGCGGATCGGTTTTTTGTGCTGACCATGAGACACCAAAGAATTTTAACCATTTTTACCCATAGCGTGTGGATCGGGGTGTAACGTCAATCATGCTGACACGACTACTAAACACCCCAGCCGCTCGACCTGACCTATGCCTTGCCGCGTTGTTATGCGGGATGCTGGCTCGCCCTGATGTAGGGCGCCGCGTCCTGCTGGCCTGCTGCAATGCCGCCACCCCTACCCACAAAAGGACATGGCCGAGTGCCATTGAGGATTGTGGTGGGTTCGCTCCCATGAGAATGATAAACAATGAAAAGAATGCTCTTCAACGCAACTCAGCCGGAAGAGTTGCGCGTTGCCCTCGTCGATGGACAGCGCCTCTACGACCTTGACATCGAGACTGCGTTACGCGAAACCAAAAAATCAAACATCTATAAGGGACGCATCACCCGCGTCGAACCAAGCCTAGAAGCGGCCTTTGTCGATTATGGCTCGGATCGGCATGGTTTTTTGCCGCTGAAAGAGATTGCCCGTAGCTACTTCAAAAGCGAGGCGGCGGGTCGCGGCATCAAAGAGTTATTGGATGAAGGCCAGTCTGTCCTGGTTCAGGTAGACAAGGAGGAGCGTGGCACCAAGGGTGCGGCGCTGACCACCTTCATCAGTCTTGCCGGACGTTACCTTGTGCTCATGCCGAACAATCCCCGGGCGGGCGGTGTTTCGCGGCGCATTGAGGGGACGGATCGCAACGAACTGCGCGACGCCATGAGTGAACTCGACATCCCAGCGGGGATGGGGCTTATCGTGCGCACCGCTGGGGTCGGTAAGAATGTCGATGAACTCCAGTGGGATCTCGACTATCTGTTACAGCTCTGGCGATCGGTGGATGAGGCAGCGCGGAATCGTGCGGCACCTTTCTTGGTCTACCAGGAAAGCAACATCGTGGTACGCGCCATCCGCGATTATCTGCGCAACGACATCGGCGAGATCCTCATCGACAACGAGGAGGTCTATCGGCAGGCCTGTGAGTTCATGCAGCAGGTGATGCCGGCGAGTCTTAGCAAGGTCAAGCTCTACGGTGACGCCGTTCCGCTGTTTTCGCGCTACCAGATCGAAAGCCAGATCGCGACCGCCTTCCAGCGCGAGGTGCGCTTGCCCTCGGGTGGGGCGATTGTTATCGATCACACCGAGGCCTTGGTTTCTATCGATATCAACTCCGGACGTGCCACCAAGGGCGGAGACATCGAAGAGACCGCGCTCAACACCAACCTTGAGGCCGCCGACGAGATCGCCCGTCAGCTCCGGTTGCGTGATATTGGTGGTTTGATTGTCATCGATTTTATCGACATGACCCCGGCCCGTAACCAGCGTGATGTCGAGAATCGCCTCAAAGAAGCGATGCGCGTTGATCGAGCACGGGTGCAGTTGGGACGGATCTCGCGCTTTGGCCTGATGGAGATGTCACGTCAGCGGCTGCGGCCCTCGCTTGGTGAGTCAAACCAGGTGGTATGTCCACGTTGTAACGGCCAGGGCACCATCCGTGGCATCGAGTCGCTCGCCCTGTTTGTGTTGCGCCTTGCCGAAGAAGAGGCGATTCGCGATAAGACCGGGCGCGTGGTGGTGCAAGCCCCGGTTGGGGTTGCAACCTTTTTGTTGAATGAGAAGCGCACGGCGATCACCGCGATCGAAACGCGCCACTGCGTCCAAGTGACTGTGGTGCCGAACCCCGAGATGGAAACGCCGACCTATCTGGTCGAGCGTGTGCGCATCGATGATGTCGCCGAGGATGCCCGCCCGAGTTACCTCATGGCGAGTGTCCCCGATGACTCCCAAGATGCGCCCGCGACCACGCGCCAGAGCAGCGACGAGCCAGCGGTAGTACGCCCGGTGCAGCAGCTAACCCCGCCGCCGCCGTCACCCCAGTCAGCGGATCCGCTGCCGACCGCGCCGAGTATCGTTGAGTCGCCCGTTGCCCCCGCGCCAACGGAAGGTAAGGGACTGTTGGCTCGCCTGTCCGGTCGGGTTCGATCGTTGTTCGGCGCAAAGCCCGCGCCGGTCGCGGCGAGTGTCGCAGCCGAGGAACCGCCGCCACCCCCCCCGCCTAGCGAGAAGACGGCTCCCAGTGCGCGAGTGCGTTCGCAGGTTCTTCCCGCTGGCACCCGTTCCGAGCGCCCAGACAGTCGTCCCGATGGGCGACAGGGTGGCAACCCCCCGCGCCCACCCCGCGAGCCGCGCCCCCCACGGCCCGAACGGCCCGAGCGGGTTGAACGCACGGTGGCGGAGCGGCCTGAGCGGCCCGAGCGTCCTGAGCGGGTCGAACGTCCTGAGCGGGTTGTGCAAGAACGGCCCGAGCGTGTCGCCACTGAGCGCACAGCGGCGGAACAGGTGGAACGCATCGCCCTAGAGAGGCCGGTACGGCCCGAGCGTGTCGCCACCGAGCGCACGGCGGCAGAGCGGGTGGAGCGCATCGCGCTTGAGCGCCCCGAGCGTTCTCCGCAGCGCAAGGATGGGCGTGGTGAACGGGTAGAGCGCGAGCCACGCTTGGCGCAAGAAAGCAGTCCGGCAACAGAAGCACCCCGCGAGACCGAGGCACTACCCCCGCCCCGAACCGAGACGCCTGCTCCGGTCAAGGCAGCACCAGCGCTGGTGCCCGTGACCTTTGTGTTACCAGAAAATGACGCACCCCCCCTCGAAGAAGACGTGATTGGCGCGGTGCCGATCATCGACCCGGACGGCTTGGCCGCCGAGAATGGGGCTGCCTCGTCTGAGCTACGCCGTGCCCGACGTGGGCGTCGCGGTGGGCGTCGGCGTCGGCGTATTGGTGGGGCCCCGAACGAGAATGGGAAGAATGCCGCTACCGATGAGGGCAGCGATGGGGATGACGGGGAAGACGAGGGGGATGCGGGTGAGTCCAGTGGGGAGACGTTTGCCGAGGGCAATGGCACCTCTTCTGCCCCGCGTGAGGAGGCGAACGGTAATCGTGATAACGATGGGGTAAGCGAGGGTGATAGCGCCCGACCTGCACCGCGTGAGGAAGGGGGCAGTCCAGCGCCTCGGGGAGAGAGTGAGGGCGGTGGTTCTCGACCTGTAGCGCGTGAGGAGGCGGACGGTAACAAGAACGCTCGTGTCTCGCGTGAAGAAGGGGGCAGTCCTACGCCTCGGGGGGAGAGCGAGGGCGGTGGTTCTCGACCTGTAGCGCGTGAGGAGGCGGACGGTAACAAG